>DHRA01000063.1:43195-77286 GCA_002411145.1 Firmicutes bacterium UBA5324
CAAAAAGGAAATATCCCTCTCTGCTCTCCGCATTACTATATTTTCGCCCCTCACTTAATCCACCGCAGCTTATCCTGCTCCCGGTTCACATTAACCCCTTCCCTTGGCGTCCTCTGTGTCCTTGGCGGTTAACACTCGCTCGCTAGCCCGCGTAGGGATTGTATACATAGGCGCCGGCCGGTGTCTTGCCGCCCTTGAACAAACGGAACAACCCCGCCGGATCGGATAGCCAGCGTACGCCCTTGTGCTGCCAGTTCCAGGGCAGAGTCTTGAGCTCGGTCGTGCCCATCCCGGTGGTACTCAAGGTTCCATAGGCCTCGCCGGCCTGAATTTCACTCCGATGCTGCCAGACCTCTTCCAGGGAAACCAACCGGTAGCAGGCGGCATCCCCCTCCATGAAGGCGTTATTCACATATTTCGGCGGCTGAAAACTCAGCACATTACTCGCCAGTTCCTGATCCGCCCCCAGGGAAAGAAAATGGTCGCCGGCCGAGATGCTTACTTGCAGGGGCGGGTTGAGCGCCGCCACCTCTCCGGCGCCGGCCTCCCGCCAGCCCGTTGCATTATGGAGCAGCACCCCGGCCAGTCTCCCCGTGGTTGACCCCGGCACTTTCTCCACCATGGCTAGCAGACCGCTGAAATCATTGGCGTGCGGATTGGCGCCCAGATGCCGGGGATAGTAAAAGTAATAACCTATGTAGGCGAATTTCTCCGTCTCCACGAGGGAATAATACACCACCGGCGGCTTGAGCTTATAATAATTGAGGTTCTCCCAGTTGTTGTTGGCCCGCCAATCCAGATCGAAATTAAACACCGTGCTGGTGTCTTCCTGGGCGGGGTTGGTTTGTGACGCATTGCCCGCCATTTTATAAAACTGATCCACGGACGGCGCCCAGCAAGCCGCCAGCTGCGTATTCCCCGGGGCGGCCGCGGCCACGGTTATTTGGCAGCAGCAAATGCCTAACAATAGAATTTTACGGGCATAGTGTTTCACATTCTTCACCCCCCTGCATAAGCTTAAAAAGCAGCTTGCGATATTGCTCTCTCAACGCTTGAAAAAACACCGGCCGAGGGCGGCGCAACATTTTCCTTGGCGAAACGCCACATGAAGCGTCTTAAAAAAACCGCCGCCGCGGCCCTAATTCCATTGGCAATCCTCTTCTTTTATTTTAGTGTCTTTTCGCCACAATGTCAATATTTAATTAACACAAAAAAGAGGTTCCCGGCCGCATCTGCCTTGAACCCCATCTCCGCCATGCAAAAATTATCTGTTTTTGCCGGAGCTTTCCTGGCTCCGTTTGTATTTTTCAATAATATATTCTGTATAATCCGCTAAACTTCGCCTGGCTTCCTCCGGCAGACCGTCCAAATCACCGCCGGCCTGCCCCTCCCCGGAGAAGCCTCCATAGGTTTTGGACGCCTCAAACAAGTATGAGCTTTTCAGCGCCGGTTGCGCAAATAAACTTAAAGCAGTTTCCAGGGGCAACCCGAAAAAATCCAACAGAGCGCCCAGGAGATTTACCGTTAGATTAGTGCGGCTTCCATTTTCAATCATACTCAAATACGATGGCGATAATCTTATGTGATATTTCTTTTCTATAGCTTTCGCAACGTCTTCCTGACTAAGACTGCTTTTTTCCCTTGCGTCCCTTATTATTTCGCCAAAGGTCATTTGCATCACCTTATGCTAATTTAACCACGCAAAAGAGATGCTCCCGTTCACTGTTGGTAAAATGTATTCACTGTCAGTTATTGACCTTGCCCGGCCCTATAACTTATAATTAAACTAGTATAATAAGTTGAAGAGGTGACAAATAAGCTATGGCTGACAAAGAAAAAGTCGCTGGTCCGCGGGCGCCGTATGTGTTGGCACAAAACTCCCCCGCGTATAAACTCGTACATACCGCCCTTGCCCGGGAAACAGAAGCAGGACTTACCCCTGGCGCACTGGCGGCCATAAATCCCAAATTAGCTACGTTCATGAAAGCTCACCACATAATAAAAGCGAAACCATCCGCCCTGATCAATGAGCATGACGTATGTCTGGAAACGCTAAGAACTTCGCTCACCAAGGGCCAAACTGCAAAGGGATGACTTACGGTTGCCCCATGAATACAATATAAGAAAAGGACCGACGTGTTGTAGCACGCCGGTCCTTTTCTTATTTGCCGGTTCTCTCATTCTGACTCCTGAAAAAATCGCAGGTTGGACAGTGCTTTGCCCACGCGGGCGCCGGGACCCCCGCAGCATCGGTATAAAATTTCCTCCGCCATAAACCCGCTCAAAATCTTTGCCAATCTCAAACATTCCCCCTGAAAATGGTGTCAAAAGACCGAGCAAGTAACTTCGCGACTAGCTTCCGGGCAGTGTGTCAACGGAAACCGTCCCTGTAGATGGCAGGGTATAAATTTACTTGATTCTGATTTTCTTTTCTGTCGTTATAACCAAACGCCTCTCCCAGCAGGAAATATCTTCTGTCTTAAACAATAATGTGATATGTTCTAATAACGCCTGACGACCCGGGTCACGCAAACGAACCAGTAAAATTCCGCCATGACTACCGGGCTCAAATATAGTTGCATCAGAAAAATCCAAATCCTGTGTAATCAAAAAACGTCCCTCCGCACATGTAGCGCGCCAAACCTCATAATCCGGCTTACCTGTTAAGCCTTCCTGGAGAACTGTGTCAACATCATGCCCCAGTTCCGCAAGCAGCGCCGCCAACCTTCCAGGCATATTCTCATCCAACTTGATTTTCATGAAACACTCCGTACCGGCATGTCGTCCTTAGCAGACATGGCAGCAAAAGCTATAACTGCTCTTACATCAGTTTCCGTAATGGTAGGAAAATCAGCCAGTATCTCCTCAATACTTGCCCCCTCGGCCAAACTGGCCAAAATAGTTCGCAAAGTTACACGCGTTCCTTTAATGACCGGCTCGCCACCGCAAATAGCTGGGTCACGTGCAATTACAGCACTATAATCCATTACAACCCCTCCTTGTAATCTATTATTATTTTACCTCACCCAGCTTATTCAAACAACCAAAATACTATCATTTAAGATATCGCTAGCACCCACGCGGGCGCCGGGACCCCCGCAGCATCGGTATAAAATTTTCGCCGCAACAAGCCCCGCGCAAAACCTGCCAGGAATAAATTGTTTTTTATTGCTTTATACTATAACACATTATATAATACTCCTAAAAAACGTGTATTTGTTTATGTTTATTTGTATTCGTTTATGTTATTTTAGAGTTTTAAACAGAAAGGATCTGAGGCGATGTTGGAAAAAAGCTTAGGGAGATTTTTAACCTTATCCCTTTTAGCTGTCTTAGTGATAGCCGGCTGCAGTGCCGCCAGATCAACTCCCCCCGGACCATCCTCCCCATCCGTTGAATTAAATGTCGCCGCAGCCGTCAGTATGAAGGACGCCTTAACAGAGATCAAGCAACAATATCAGGCAGTTAAACCCCATGTCAAAATCAACCTTAACCTCGCTTCCTCCGGCGCCCTGCAGCAGCAAATTGAGCAAGGCACGCCCGCCGATCTCTTCATATCTGCCGCGACAAAACAAATGGATGAGCTGGAAGCCAAAAATCTGATCAATAAGCAAACCCGTATTAATTTAGTTGAGAACCAGTTGGTCATAATCGTCCCCAAAGGCTCCCCTCTTGGTCTGCAAAAATTTGAAGATATAACAAATACCGGCGTGAGAAAATTTGGCATGGGCGAACCCGAAACAGTGCCCGCCGGTCAATATGCCCAGCAAGCGCTGCAAACACTTAATGTATGGGATACAGTAAAAGATAAAGCGGTGTTCACCAAAGACGTGCGAACCGTACTTACCTATGTGGAAAGCCGCAACGTAGAAGCAGGTTTTGTCTATCGTACCGATGCGGCGGTCAGTCACAAAGTGCAAATCGTCGCTGCCGCTCCCGCAGCTTCCCATCAGCCCATCATCTATCCGGCCGCGGTTTTGACCGGAGCGCAACAAGCAAAAGAGGCTGAGAGATTCCTTGCTTATCTCCATAGCCCGGAGGCGAAAACCATCTTCGAAAAATACGGCTTCATAGTAAGCAAATAACCTGCGTACTTACATATATTTGTCCCCTAGAATATTCCACAAGAAAACCGCTAACGCGGGCCTAAAGGATCAAACCGCAGAGGCACAGGGAACGCAGAGGGGGATATACATAGAATTTTCTCTGCGTCCCCTGCGTCTTTGCGGTTCAATAATTTTATTCTTTATGATGCATAAGCGTATATCTAATAGGATATTCTATATACGCTTTTACTTTAGAAGGAGGGACAAGTTTATGAAAATTAGTGGCCGGAACAAATTGCAAGCTACGGTGAAGGACGTTGTAAAAGGCGCGGTTATGGCAAAAGTGGTCATGGATTATAAAGGCGACACCCTCGTATCAATGATCACCATCGACTCCGTGACAGATCTTGACTTAAAGCCCGGGGATAAGGTTACCGCCTTGGTTAAATCCACCGAAATGCTGGTCATGAAATAATAATACCTCCGCCCACGTGGGCGCCACCGTCGCTTGAATATACAAAATTTCCCTGCATGGTTGAATATTCGTTGCCAAATGAGTATAATATAAATAAAGGACCGACGTGTTGTCACCACGCCGGCCCTGCGGGTTGTCTAACCGGAAAACGGTTAGCCTAGATCTTGGTCATTGAAATAACCGTAACCTTTGGCGTGGGAGCGGTTATTTCTTTTTATTGTTTATGATCAACACAACAAGTGTTGCAAACGCAATCATAAGATAAATTGTTTCATATACAGTCATACAACCACCCCCTTCCAAAAAAGGGTGTGGCTAACCGTTCCCCAACAACTCGCATCGTTATTATACCATATTATTCCACAAGGGAATATACCCGTAGAATAATATAAGCATGTCAGAGAAAATCAGTTCTCATAACATGCTCATTCAAAACAACCCTGTTCAAACGGATTCCAAATGTTCAAACCATGCCCTCGTATAATAACACACCTATTGAATACTTGTTCCTGGTCGGTCATCTTCATCCTCCCGAATCCGCAACATCTCCTCCACCAGATCATTGCTATCCTTTAAGATACCGGTAGCCGCTTTAATGGCACCTTTAGGCTTAATCCTTTTAGTCATCTTAATAGTTATTTTATTATTTGCCGGCGTAATCTCCACCCAATCACCCGGTTCAATTCTAGCGACCTTTAACACCTCGCCAATTGCAATCCTGCCATCCGCTTCTATTCTTTTTTTTACTGGCAACATTACTACTCCTCCATATAAAAATTATTTATTTTAATTATACCGTATTATCAACCTAAACTCACCAAGCAGCTCTATATTTTTACATAAAAAGGAAATAACCGCACCTTTCACACTGAAGGTTCGCGGTTATTTCATAACCCAAAAACTGGCTAACCGTTTTCCGGTTAGATAACCTGCGGGACCGGCGTGCTTTCAACACGCCGGTCCTTTTTTTATTGTACCCTTTTTACCCGCACATCTCTGGCCACGGAATGCCTGACAAACTCGTCAAAAGATAACGAACGGTAAATCATTATTTTGGTCAGTGATTTTTCGATTTGACACAATTTGCGTTCTAAAATATCACGTCTGACCATGATTTTGTCCTCCCAATAAGTACTGTCGCGACCGTCTCGCCCAATACCGCACATCATTATATTCCTTTATAATGCGTAAAGAATACTCTGCTTCAAACAGTGCGTCACGGGAAACCAGCCCTATTTTGCGAATATTGGCGGCATGTTTGATCAATGGTTTGGCTTTATTTAATAATATGAGATCAACGTCTTTACGCGTTAAATCCATGATGTCTGCTTTCAAGCCCAGATACCAGTCAATATCGTCCAGCAATGCTTGGTCCCGGATATAAATAGCAATATCAACATCACTATGACTGTTGTAGCATCCACTGACATAAGAACCAAACAGCCACGCAAATAATACTTCCTGCCTGGTCTGAAAAAAGTTCCTTAATCTATTGATTAGGGCGGCATTAGGTTCTTTTGTCGGCATGGTAACTCCACCAATCTTCTTAATGTACTAGCCATATTATACCACAAATCATTCTTTCTCCACTATAATCCACTTTGTAACCATTTAGAAAGATTAACTTGGGACAAACAACCTGTCCCCTGTGGTTAACCGCCAATGACGCCAAGACCGCCAAGGGGAAGAAGTCATAGGGATATTATTACCCACCCTGCCAATGTTAAAATATGGTATAATAACCCTGTAGGTTGTCAGGGAACGGTTAGCCACACCCTTCTGAATTTCGAAAGGGGGTGGTATTATGACAGTATATGAAGCGCTGACCTTTGCTATTGCATTTGCCACGTTAATTGTGCTGATCATAAGCAAAAAGAAATAACCGCCCCTGCCAAGGTTCGCGGTTATTTCATAACCCAAAAACTGGCTAACCGTTTTCCGGTTAGACAACCTGCGGGACTGACGTGCTTCTCACACGTCGGTCCTTTTCTTATATTGTACCCATTTTACCCGCAATATTCAACCACTTTGCAGGCAAAATGCCGGAAAATTTGTCTGATGCCGCTTTGCACCCGCTGGCATGTTTTTGCCGGTTCTCTCCTTCTGACTCCCGAATTCTGAAAAAAATCGTAGGGTTAGCAAAGCCTTGCCCACGCGGGCGCCAGGACTCCCGCAGCATCGGCATAAAATTTCCGCCCGGAAACGACCGGCCAAGCGGCCCCGCGACTGACTCCCGGCAGTGTGGCAGAAGAACCGCACCCGTGGCAGGGGAAAACCCCGGCCTGGGAGGCCGGGGCGAAAGATTTCCCGGTATGCTGTTTATCGGCGTTAGTTGCTGCCGGTTTTGGATACGCCACACGTGTACTCGGTGCCGCTGTAGGTTTTGGCGGGTACGATGCGGACTTTATAAGTATGACCGGCGGTAACGGTAGGCGTTACAGTCTGCCAGGTTCCCGGGGTGGATCCGGCAATTGACGTTACCGACCAGGCTCCGTCCGTCAAAGGTGTGTACTCGTTTTTGCTCGGATTAGCGGTGACGTCGAGGTAATATACATAATACTTGTCCGGAGTATTGTCAACCCAGGTGTCATACCAGCCAACAGTCAGGGTAGTGCCGCTAAGCGTAACCGTGGGCGCCGCATTAGTACCGCCAGCGGTGGAGGCGTTGTTTAGCCAGCCGGGAACATCATCGGGCATGGTGTTGAACGTGTACGCAGCGGGATCCCGAGGGGTGGTGCCGTCCCAGTCATCGTATTGCGGAATGTCCAAGGTATAATCGCTGGCGGCGTCCCGGTTATAAACGGTGGTGCCGGAACCATTTTGCGTCATGGGGAAATAGAAGGTATTGTTGATTGAATTTACGTCATTCGAAACCACATTGTGGGATTCATTTCCCGGCACTTGTTGGAGGGCCGTATCATTCGTAAAGTTGGCGTTCATGTCGGATTTAAAGTTCGCATTATCGGGGTCACTCAGATTAACGGGGCGGGAGAAAACAACGGTCACATCAGACTCCCGGGACACGTCATTGGTACCTTCCCCTACAAAGTAAGTAATGATGGGAGCATTAGCGCTACTGTAGGAACCTCCGCTGGGAGCCTGGAAGGTAAAGGTACGGTCGCTCCGGTTATAATAGTTGCCGATGGTAATACCATTATCGCTCATAACGGTATCGTCGATGGTCACGTCATACAGACCGTTGCCGGTCAGCGAAGAACTCAGCGCCAAGACCACTTTTGTGCCTTGTGTCGTACCGGCATCGGTGGTACCGGAATACGCACTACCCGTTCCCGCGCTTATGGAAATGCCACTGACCAAATTGGATCCTCCACCATTCGGTTTAACCTCGAATTGCTGCTGAATGATATCGCGAACGCCGTTGGTAGTTCTTTTGTTAAAATACAGGGCCACATGGGTACTGTCCTGCACCTCGTAACCGATAAAGCTCCAGGGCTTATTGCCGGTGGAATTCGCGCCGCCGGCAGTGTTCAGCGCAAAGACGCTGGAGGACCCGATCAGACTTGCCGCCAGGGTAACCGCGGCCACTAATTTGGCATGCTTTTTCATGTTCTTTCTCATGCTTTTTCCTCCTTTAATTTACACAGATTTTTGATTTGGGCTTTCAGGGTCCAACTCCTAACACTTCATCGACCACCCCTCCCCTGCGCAAGCTCACCTCCCGGCGGTCACCAACGGCAGATAGGCTTTTGCCGTTTGTGGCTCCGAAACATGGATTGCGGTTTGTTTTAGCGGCACTACGCCACACATAATGCGAAAAAAAATCGCGTTGATTGCTGCATCTTCTGCTTTTAAGCATATTATAGTGGCGATACGCCATATTGTCAACCCCTTTTTGAAACTATTCGCCGCATTTTTTTTAAGTCACTGCCATCTTGTAGCTAATTCACCGCGAAAGCCCCTGCGCCCGCAGGGCAAACACACCGCAAAAAGAAAATAAGCCTTAATCCAGGAGGAGATACGCTCTCCCCTGAATTAAGGCTCGTACAATCACACTACTATATTCGCTTATTTAGATAACGTCCAGACTGTAGCCCAGCGTTCCCGGGTTGAAAATCATCGCAATTTTTTTAGAAAAGTTTCATATAATTGCGCTTACCGGAAATGATACGCCGGATTTCTACGACTTCACCGGCTACAACATAAAACACCAGATAGTCATTGACCACAAGTATCCTGTAGCCCTTATTAGCCAGCCGCCGGTTTCTGGGGTGCACTCCCATATGCGGAAACTCCTCCAGGTGAAGAATAGCCAGGTCGATGTCATTTAAAAGAGATACCGCGGCACCGGGATCATCGTCGGCAATATAATGAAAAATCTCTTCTAAATCATCATACGCAATTGGTAAGTATTCTACCCTGTATTTACCCATTTAACCGCGCCCTTAATCTGGTTATCACTTCGCGGTGGGGTATGGTTTTGGCCCCCGATGCGCTTTGGACTTCGGCTTCAGCGAGTTTATCATATAATTCCAGTAACGCTTGCTGTTCTTCGTATAGCTTTTGACTCATAACTACCAGGTGACCGCTGCCGTTCTTCGTGATGAAGACCGGCTTTTGTTCTTTTATGCAGATCTCTTCAATTTCGGGCGTCTTATTGCGCAAATCGGAAACCGGACGAATAATGGGCATGATATTTCACCTCCGCTGATTGTTTTGATACTATTATATCATAATCTTGATAAATAAAATGCAGCTTGCGCGGAGCTATTGCGACAACGGGCACCCCTCTCGTAGAGAGAATTAACCACTGTTGCCAGAAAATAAGCCTTAACTCAGCGAGAAGTTCCCCCTGAATTAAGGCCCGTACAATTACACTATTCTATTAGCTTATCTGGATAACGTCCAGTCTGTAGCCTGGCGTTCCCGGACTGAAGAGTATGCTTAGCGTTCCCCTATTTCCTACTCCCCATTCCCCGCCTTTTAAAGCTTAATCGTTGTCCCTACCTCAATATACCTGCCGGGGCCGACGAGATAGGCGCCGTTGTAAAACTGCTTGTCAAAAAGATTGAGGATACGCACATAGTATTCCTGATTTTCCTCGGTTTTGCCGATTTTGAGATCTACGGTGTAGTAGCTGTCCAGGGCGTGCACCCTGACTACCTGGGGTTTATCACCACTGCCGTTGCCGTTGCCGTTGCTGAAGGCGCTGACCCGTGAGCCCAGATAGTTGAGGGCCAGGTTGGCGTTGACGCCGTCGGCGCCGGCGTAATTCAGGCCGAGGGAGTATTTCTGTTTTGGGACGTCGCGCACCTGGCCGCCCGCCAGGGGATCATAGGCGTCGGTGTAGGTATAGTTAAAGAAGGCTTTCAGACCGTTGCGGATGTTTTTGTTCACTTCCAGTTCATAGCCCTCCATGTCCACATGGGGGATATTGTAATACTGGGTATGGTGCTGGCCGAAACCCTGACCCTTGATCATGTTGGTGATGTCCCGGCTGAAGAAAGTGACATCAAACTTAAAGCCATGCGCCGTGTAGCCGACGCCTAACTCCCGGTTGATGGCTTCCTCGGGCTCCAGATAGGTGCTTAGGTAGCCCAGGCCGTTGGGACCAAGCCCGTTTCCGGTAGTAACGCCGCCTTGAGTAACCGTTTCCGTAGGGGCGCCGTAGATGCCGCCGGGGCCGGAACGTTCCTTGGCATTGGGCCAGCGGAAGCTTTTGCCCACGGAGCCGTGCAGATTTACGCGGCTGCTGAGGGCGTAATTGACGCTGAACACCGGATCGTCGGCGGTGCCCACGCCGTGCTGGAGCCCGGGATTGTCATAGGCGATGGTGTCGATATCCGCGTGATCCTCGATTTCATAGTGCCGGTAGCCAAAACTGGTGGCCAGGCGGCGGTTTACCTGGGTGGTATCCTGCAGATAAAAGCTTTTCCCGGTGTAATCATATTTTCCCTCCCCAAAATAATTATAGTTTGCGGGATTATTGCCGCCGAAGGACTGGAGCATGGTTGTCTGTTCCGTAAAGCCGCGGGTTTCATGGTTGTAACCCCAGGTGGCGGTATTGACCGGACTTGTCCTGACGGTATGCTGCAATTCCCAGCCGCGCACGGTGCCGTCCCAGTATTGGTAAGCCGTGTGGGAAACGGCCTGCTCGTTCTCCGCCCACCCTTGGGCACTGAAGCTGCTGTCTTCTTTGGATTGATAGAAACGCAGGCTCAAATCGCTTTTGGTGTTGAGTTTCCAGCTATATAACAGGCCCATATAGGAATTTTTAATAGGGTCGTATTCCCCGTCATAGGTGCCGCGCCAAAAATTATTGGGCCCGACGATACTGCCGCCTTGACCGTTGTTCAGGAGCAGATCGCCGGTGGCGGGGTCGATGCGGTTGGGCACTTGTTCCTGCCGCCGCGTGTAGGAACCAAAGAGGGTGAGGGAGGAGCGCGGATTAAGATCCCAGTTCAGCTTGCCGTTGAAGTAGTTGGCCTCAGCCCGGGAATGGTGCGTATAGCCCGCCGTTTCGTCCCGCTTGACGCCGAAATCGTAACTAAGCTTGCCCTTGCGGCCGTCGAGAGAGAAGTAATACTTCTCGTCGTTATCGGTGCCGGTGGTGATGGACAGGGAAGACGCCGTCGTATTGCCGGCTTTTTTGGTGGTAATGTAGATGATCCCGCCGGGGGCGTCGGTACCGTAAATAACGGGCACAGCTCCCTTGATGACCTCGATTTTGGCAATATTGTCCGCGGGGATGTTGCGCAGATCGACCCGGCCGTCCCCCACGGGACTGAGGGGTACGCCGTCCACAAAGACCTTGGTGTTGTCGGCGTCGCTGCCGCGGAATTGGGCCACATGCTTGCCCTTGGTACTGTTGCTGTTGATATATAAGCCGGTGACATCATTTAGCACCTCGGCAACGTTCTGGGCCCCTTTGGCTTTAATGTCCTCTGCAGTGATGGTGGTAAATTTCACGGGGTTGAGGGCCTTGAACCGGGCGGCGGTAACCACCACTTCCTCCATCTGAATGTCGGTGTCTTCGGCGGCTTCCTCCGCCCGCGCCACCGCCCCGAACCCCGCCGCGCACATCACCATGCACCCGGCCCAAATGGCCAGTTTTTTCTTCCTGTTCATGACATTACTCCTCTATAAAATGATAAGAATGCTAATAATGAACCACGGAGACGCAGAGGAAATTTGACTAAGCATTCAGGCGTCGGCAGAGGAAACAGTATATCGTCTTTAAATATCCTGACTTCTGCAATACTATTTTTGTCCCCCCCTCTGCGCTCTCTGCGTCTATCCCGTAAATTTATTTTCATCCTTTGTGGTGACACAAGGGACATGTAAATCTCTGCGGTTAATATTTTTAATCTTCCCTATTCCCTACCCTCATTTTCCGGCGCCGTCTTTATGCCTCCATCGGTGACGGTGAGGAAGGGAAGGGTTCCCGCGCTTTCGCCCGGGATCGGGGGAAGATGCGGTGCGGCTGTGTTCAGCCGCCGGTCGGGGCCGGTTTGGTTATTGCCGCTTTGGACCGCGTTGACAGCCTCCCGGCGCTGGAGCTGGGCCGGGGTCAGCGGACGGGTCACGGGATTGGCCTCCGCGAAGATGAAGCCGCTGCCGGTGGCCGGATCCGCCGCGCCGCCCCACAGGAGAAAGTCGCCGCTCAGCCCGCCGCGGACATCATAGCCGATTTCTCCGTTGGCGGTATTCATCGTCAGTTCGCGAATATTTCTTCTCGTCCCATCCGACGCTGTATAAGTGTTTGTACCATTGGCATAGAGACTGTAATCAAAAAACAGTTCTCTGTCGGCGGGATAAATGATCTGGGCCGGAGCGAAGATCAGCCAGCGCCCGCCGGCGGACAGAGCGGCGGCGCCGCTGTAATTGGCAAAGCCGCCGTTGGCCCTGATGGTTATATTGCCGCCGGCAATCAACTGTGTAGCCGTGGTGGCGCCGTATCTAAGGGCCAGGTAGCCGCCGGTGGTGATGTTAATATCGCCGTCGGCCCGGATCTGCTGATCGCCAAGGGGGTTAATCGACGTATGAGCGGTATTAAAGGTGTCATTTACGATAAAATCACCGTCGTTGTTAATGGTGACGGAACCGGTCGTCGAACCGGTGGCGTAGGTTCTAATGCCACGGCTGCTGCCCCAGTTGTCCAGCAGCAAATTGGTCGCCACCAGGTCGCCGTACACCGTTATACCGGTAGTACCGTCGTAATCGTAGATGATGTCGTCGCTCGAAAAGCTTCCCTTTGCCAACTCAAAGGCACGGACATACTGGTTAAGAGAGCCGGTCAGATCAACGAGCAGCGTATCTCTGCGCATAGTGCCGTCGGTGATCCCGGTGCTGCTGACAGCATAAACACTGGTGGCCTTGTAGTTGGGATCGCCAGCCACGTAGAGCAGCACCGGGGCGCCCGCCGACAGCGTTTGTCCTGCAAAGCTCGCGCCGTAATACCAGCCGTTGACGCCGAATTGATGAGCCTGGCCAATTTGCGTACCCCTATAAACAATATTGATGGTTTGGCCGGTGCCGTTCTCCACAGTGCCGGTGAACATCATCGCCGCCGAGAGCCCCGTGGGATACTGCCACTTGAGATACGGAAGCACACCGTTGACAATGCCCCATTGACTGGTGCTCCAACCCGCGTATTTGGCGGAGGACAGCAGGTTCATGAAGGTATCCGACTGAATGCCGGACGAGGTGCCGGTACCGGCAGCGATGCCTGTGGACTGGCCGGTGGTATCGGTGGCCCACAGGGCGGTGGTGAAGCTGCCGTTATTACGGCCGGCCAGCGCGCCGACGGCTGTGGCGGCATCACCGCCCGTGGTTTCGCCGACATTAAAGACGTTGGTGATAACGCCGGCAGCGGCGTTTTCACCGGCGATGCCGCCGACGATGCTGCCGGCACCGGTGCCGCGGACTACCGTCATGCTGTAGGAGTTGTTTAGTCTGTAATCATTTTCACCTACCAGACCGCCCACGGTATTGTTGTCCCCCTGGGCCAGCACCGCGCCGCTGCCGAAGGAATAGGTCATGGTGCCGGTATTCCAGCCCGCCAGACCGCCGACTATGTTATTCTTACCGGCCGTGGTGGTGACCACCGTGCCGGCATTATAGTTGCGGGTCATCGTGGTGGTGTTTTTGCCTGCCAGGCCGCCCACATAGTTACCGTCGTTTTCGCTGGTTACCGCACCCGTGTTATAAAGATCGGCAACCGGCTGGTTGTTAATGCCGAAGAGGCCGCCGACATAGCTGTTCTTACCCCGGGCCGTTACTGCGCCGCTGTTGAAGGAGAGGGAAACTTTTTGGCTGCCGCCGTCATTTTGTCCCGTAAGGCCGCCCACATAGCTGCCGTCGCCGATGCTAACCACCTCTCCGCTATTAGATGAGCCGGAAATGATGGCGCCGCCGGTATGATTCCGGCCCGTGACGCCGCCCACGTAACTGCCGGCGCCATGGGCAGTCACCGTACCGGTATTGGAGGAGCCGTAAATGCCGGCGGTGGTGGCGGTGGTGTTATTCCAGCCCGCGATACCGCCGACATAGCTGGCGGTGGCGCCATTGGCGGTCACCCTGCCGGCGTTGGAAGAACTGGAAATGACGGCAGTGGTTGAATTCCAGCCCGCTAGGCCGCCCGCATAGCTGCCGCCGGCATTGGCGGTCACCACAGCTGTATTGGAGGAATTAATAATACTGCCCATATTTTTGCCGACGAGGCCGCCGACAGAGCTTCCGGTGCCATTGGCGGTCACCGCGCCGGCGCCGGAGCAGCCGGCGATGGTGGTGCCGGCGCCGCTATAGCCGACCAGCCCGCCGACATACTGGGATACACCGCTGCCGCTGATGCTAAGGCCGCTCAGGTTGACGCCGCTGATGGACGCTCCCTGGGTATAGCCGAAGAGTCCGAGATAGGTAGCAGACGAGTCAATGGTCAGCCCGCTGATGGTATGGCCGTTGCCGAAAAAGGAACCGGTAAAGGCATGGGTGTCATCATAGCCGATGGGCGTCCATAAATGGTTAGTCAGGTAGTTTGTCAGATCGATATTACTTCCAAGCCGGTACATGCCGCCCAGATTCTGGCTGATCAGCAGCAATTGATCGAGAGTGGTGATGTAGCCGTTGCTCATCTGCCAGCGCAGCATGGGCTGCGTGAGCCCCGCCTGCCAGAGGGCGGCGCTCCATCCGGCGGGAACGCTCCCGTCGGTATTCATTTCGGTCACACCAGTGGTACTGGAACCGCCGCCCACGCCGTTATCCTTCTGAGAACCTGTTTTATCCCAAACCGAGCCGCTGATGGTGCCGTCATTTAAGCCCACCAGACCGCCGGTAACCGTACCGCCGGTAACCGCGCCGGCGCTGTAGGTGTCGGTGATCGTTCCCGTATTATAGCCGACCAGACCACCGAGATTGCCGGTACCGCTAACTGTACTGATGCTGTAGGAGTCGGTGATAGAGCCGGTATTATAGCCGATCAGGCCGCCGGTATGGGCGCCGCCGCTCACCGTGCCGGAACTGTATACGCCTGTGATTGTGCCGCCGTCGTTCTCGCCGGCTAAAGCACCCACTTTGCTGCCGGTCCCGCCGCCGACGGTCACGCTGTCGAGGCCAAGATTGCTGATGGTCGCGTTCCGGATATGTCCAAACAAGCCGGCGTCCCCGGAGTTGCTGATGATCAGCCCGGAGATAACATTGCCGTTGCCGGTCAAGGTGCCCATAAAGGGATTAGCGGAGTCGCCGACGGGTACAAAGCCATAGGAGGTTTTGCCGGCCAAAGCGGCGGTGTGCTGCGTCAGCCACATGCCGGAGTCGGCGGCCAAGGCGCTGCCGACATCGAAAGATGTGCCGATGGTGTAATCAGCGTCCGGGGCTATGGCCATGAGCTGCAGTTGATGTGCGTTGGTGATATGCGTGCTGTATTCCATCTGCAGGAAGGGACGGGTATAGCCGTCAAGCATGTACCAAATTCCACCCGGACCAAAGGTAAACCCAAAGTTAGTTGTTAAATAATCCTGATCCATCATTTGGGCCGTTGTCAGGCCGTTGACGCCGTCAATGCCATAAGCACCGGTAGTAATATTGCCGACGCCCTGACTGAGGCCCGTAGTCTGCTTATCCCAGAAGGAATTTGTCGGTTCTTGTGCGTCCATGACATAACCGGCCAGCCCGCCGACCGAGTTGCCGCTGCCGTTATTCGTGATCTTCCCCGTACTGTAGGAATTACTAATAGACGTACCGGCGCCCACAAGACCGCCCACATAGACGTTCCCGGCATTAACTGTTATATTGCTGGTGGAGTAGCAATTCTGAATCGTTCCGATCACAGGTGTATAGGCTTGATAACGATAACCAGCGGTACCAACCAAACCGCCGATAGCCGGACTGAGGGCTACTTCTGTGCCGGTAGGCGTTGTAAGGTAGGTCAGGCTAACCGGCCCTGAACTATAAGAGTTTTGGAGAAGAGGAGGGGCTGCTGTATTATTGCCAAGATTCCCTGCGAAACCGCCGACTGTTAACCCACCGGTATATCCGGCACCGGTGGTCACGTCCACCGCGCCCGTACTATAACAGTTGGTGATCTTGCCACCAGATACGTCTCCGATAAAACCGCCATAATTACCACTGCCCTTAACACCTGTAACTAATACCTTAACATCACTATGGGAATTACTGATTTCTCCGCCCCCAAAACCTGCAATAAGGCCGCCAACCGACGTTTTTGCTGCAGATTGGACTGTTATATTCCCGGTACTATAGCAATTGGTGAGCGTCCCTCTATTATAGCTCTTCCCCGCCAAAGCGCCGATAGTTACATATTGACTGCCCTTGTAGACTATATTCACATTTTCCAGCCCTAGGTTACTGATGGTCGCATAATTAAGGTTGCCAAATAGACCTAAGGCATCATTTATGGCAGCGGTACTATTATTAATCGTAAGCCCGTCGATGACATGCCCGCCGCCGTCAAAAATACCGGAAAACATGGTGCTGTCATCCACGTACACTCCGCCGATCGACCTCCAGCCAGCGCCGCTGTTCCAGGTGCCGGTCTCATTGGCGTCAATATCCTTGCTTAAAGCGTAGACGCCGGACAGATTGTTCCTTATATTATCTAAATCAGCTAGCGAATTGACCAGCATGTAAGCCGCGAGACTACCATTAGTGACTTTTGATTTGTAAGGGTTATTCGTCGTAACGGTAGCTCCATCAATTGAAGTGGACGTTGTTGAGTTTGTGGCCGAGTCTGTGTAGCTGGCCGGATTATAATAAATAGAGACGTTGTTAATATTGCTGCCGCTGCCACCGGTCAGGCTAATGTTCGCATTCAAATTAACGGTGCCTTGGCCCTCGCCATTATTATCTGCCCGCAGCACGAGGTTACCGCCGCCGGTACCGGTGATGGTCGAGTTGACGTTGACGTCCCGGTAGGCGCTGAGATTCAGGGTGTTGCCGGTGTTCCAATCGATGGCGCTGTTGACAAAGATGTCGCCGTTGCCGGTACCGGCCGTCGCCGTTTGCACGGTAACGTCCGTACCGCCAACAAGGCTGTTATGGATTGCCGTCGCCGCCGCGGCGTCGATGGTATAATCCGTCGGATCAAGCAGCCAATTGCCGGCCTTGCCTTTAGGCGCCGACGCACTGACCGTGCCGGTAGCGGTTAGCACTTTCTTGCCCGATGTTTCTACACTGCCGCCATCGCCGCTTGTCGCACCGCCTTTGGCGGAAACAGTGCCGTTAAAGGTCGTGGTATCGTCGGCCCAGACCACCACTTTGCCGCCGTTTCCGCTGGTCAGGGCGTCGGCGTTGATGGTAGCATTAGCTGCTACCGTAGTCGTCATGGCATTGCGCTCTGAACCCTTACCCTGCCAATTGCCGCCGATGAGGGCCGTGCCGCCGCCCTGGTCGCCGGAGACGTCCAACTGGGCGCCGTCGGCGAGAGTGACGCTATGACCCAGCACTTTCACCGTGCCGCCGGTTTCCCCGGCGGCTTTGCCGGAGGCGTCCAGGGTACCGCTGTTGACGACGGTATCGCCTTCCAGCCAAATGACGCCGTTGACGCTGCCGGCGCTCCGGGCCTCAATCACCCCGCTGTTGTTGACCACGGTGGCCAGCAGGTCATCCTTGGTGCCGGCACTCATGAGCACCAGCCCGCCGCCGGCCAGAATCCGGCCGCTGTTGGCGGCGCTGCCCCCCGCCGCCGCGGTGTCCACGGTGACGTTGAGCAGGCTGTCGCCCGTAAAGTCAAGGCTAACCGCGTTGCCCGCCGCCAGGCCGGTGACTTTGGCGGCGATAACGCCTTCGTTTCTCACCTGGGGTCCCAGGAGCACCGCGTAGTTAACCGCGGAAACAGTCCCCTGGTTGACGACGCTGCCGGCAGTGCCGTCGTTGACGAATTTATAATTTCCGTTTTTGAAATCTTCGTCGGCGATATTGAGGGTGGAGGCGACGATGCCGCCCACGCTGACCTGGGCCCCGGGGGCGAAGAGAACGCCGTTGCTGTTGATGAGGTATAAATGCCCGGTGGCGTTCAAGTGGCCGTAGATACTGGAAGGATCGGGACCGACCACCCGCCACAGCGCGCTAGAGTTGCGGGACGGCTGGATGAGGTTCAGCGTCTCATTGCCCGCGATGTTGAAGGTGCTTGAATTGACAATCAGGTTGTTGGTGGTTTGGTTGACCGTCATGGTATTATTTGTCTGGGTGACCGTAGCCGACCCGTATGTAGTCACAACGCCGGTGGGCAAGGCATAGGCGGTCCCCAGGGAACTTAGGAAAAGACCCGCCGCCGCCACCGGCGGCAAAAGGCTTTTGGCCAGGGCGGCCAAAGGATTGCGCCCGCCCGCCGCGCCGTCCCGCTTCTGATTCCTGCTGCGCTGCCAATCGCGCCGCCATTTTCTTTGCATGTATTCGACCTCCTTTAAAAAAGAGAATTGTTAAACCGCAGAGACGCAGGGAACGCAGAGGGAATTAAGTTTACTTTCTGCGCTTCTCCTCCGTTCTTGCTGCGATTCTCAAGAAGGGTTGACACAACCCGTCGTTTCACGCCACCCCTCGCAAGAGGAATAATCGTGGTGGTCTTGGTGGGAATTTCTAAAAGAAAACCAAAAATGATTTGCTAAAAATAAGCTAAAGGGAAACAGATAATTTAAAGTATTAACCCCCTCCGCGCTCTCTGCGCCTATCCCGTAAATTTATTTTCATCCTTTGTGGTGACACAAGGGACATGTAAATCTCTGCGGTCAAAAGTTCCCGGTTAAATTATCATTCAAAGTACCTGGTGCCGCGCAGCCAGAGGCGGCCGTTTTTGTCGTCGTCGGAGACGGCGTCTTCATCGCCGAGCTTCCAGGCGTAGTCGAGGCGCAAGGTGTATTGCTTGCTGCGGCTGTAGATGAGGCCCAGGCCCGCGCCGCTGAGGGTGCGGTTTTCGGCCGCGCCGACATAGTCGTGATGATTGCCCTGAACATAGCCATGGTCAATGAAGCCGACCAGTTGCAAAGCGGGATTATTGGTCTGATAGCGCAGTTCGGTGGTCAGCAGGTAGCCCTGGTCCCCGGAGGCTTCACCCTGGGGATAGGCCCGGACGCCGTTGCCCCCGCCCAAATACATTTTTTCCGAGGAATCAAGGTTTTTGCCGGCCAGCTGCCCGCTGAGGCCGAAGTAGAGATTCGTCCGGTCGCTGAGGCGCTGGAGGCGGCTGAAATACAGGTTGGTTTTCGTAAAGCCGCCGGCGGTTTGCGGACCTAACCGGTCACTCTCCTCGGCCGGTATGCTCCCGAAAAGGGTGCCGTCGTCGATGTTCAACCGGCCCAGGGTCACAGTCAGGCCAAAGTTGTTGACGCCGCCGCCGAGGTAATTGTCCTTGCTGTCGCCGTTCAGACCCACCGTCCAGACATTGGCATGCCGTTCATTAAAGGTGTATTGCTGGTTGATCCGGTCCTCCAGCCGCCTGTTGCTGTAGCCCAGACGCGCGTAAAGATTGTAGTTATAAGTACGGACAAGGGGATATATAAGGTAAACATTGGTGTTCTTGGAGGTGCCGTAGGCGTCGAGGGCTTCAAAATCCTGGCCTAGGCTGTAGCGCAATTGTTCATAGCCGATGCCCAGCTTGAGCCCTTTGCCGCCGAGGGGGACGATGTAATCAAGACCGAAGTTGGTCAGGCCCCCGCCGGAGTTGTCGACATGAAAACCAAGCTGGTCGCCTTTGCCGCTGACGTTATGCGCGTCGAGATTGAAACTGCGCAGGTCTTTGCCCGTATAGCGGTTGCCGTAATTGTTCATGGACAAATCAGCGGTAAGAGCTTCGGTGTTTTCGATGTCCACGACCAGGGTGGAAGTGCCGGTGGCGTCTCCAGGCTTGAGGTTCGCCTTGATGCTGATGCCGCCGGTATCGCTGATCAGCAGCAGGGTGCGTTCCAGTTCGCTTCTTTTCACGTAGCTGCCCGGATCGAGGTCGGCCAGCATTTTGCGGGCCAGGCGGTCGGAAAGCCGGGAATGGTTGCGCAGCTCGATGGCGCCGTATTTACCAGGCAAAACGGCGATAGTGATGATCCCGTCCTCGAGTTTTTGCGCCGGGATATACGCCCGGGCCACCATATAGCCCTGCGCGTGAAAATATTTGGTGACGCGCCGGGCCACGGCTTTCAGTTCCGAAAGGGTCAGTTCCTGGCCGGCGGCGTCTTTGACCAGGGCCTGCAGCTTGTCCTCCCGCAGGGCCAGTTCGTTCACGGTGCCAATGCCGCTGAACTGAAAGCCTTTCACCGGAAACTTAAAGCCCTCTTTGGAAGGCTCCCCCTCGGGCTGCTCCTCGGTCACTTCAATCTGCACGTTGGCTTTGGGGGGCACGACGAGGTCGCGGTTCTTCACGCTGTCCTGGACTTGACCTGCGGTCTGCAGGGCGTGCTCCACGTCGGGGGTAACGGCGGCGGAAACCGGCAGGCCGGAGCACAGCACAAAGGCCATGGCCAGACCCAGGCCGCGCCGTCCGTGTACTAAGGTGTTTCTGAGCATAGTATCTTCCTTTCGTAAAAATTATGATTAACCGCCAAAGCGCCAAGACGCCAAGGGGGTTTTTCCAACGTTACAGGCTATCTTACCCTAAACCGTATTGCTCATTAGGCAGCCTCCTTCAGAGATTAACTAACTGTGGAAAATAATGAACCGCAGAGACGCGGAGACGCAGAGGGTATTGATTTATCCTGTATGTATCACTCTCTTGATTCAGTTTTTTCTACTTAAACCCCACGCTCCGCAATCACAAATGCAGATTGTTTACCCATATGTAACTCATAAGTTTTTATCTAATCCTCTCTGTGTCTCTGCGCCTCTGCGGTTTATTAATCTCTTTTTACCGCAGAGACACGGAGACGCAGAGTAGAGTATTTTTCACCCTGTGCGAATAACTCTCTTGATCCCGTTTTTTAACACTACGACGTTAAAATTTATCAGTAGTCCTATTTGGTATCCGGTGGCTTTCAAGTAGGACAGTACCTGGGCTTTATGTATCGGGGCCAAGCTTGCAACGGCTTTTAATTCTACAATTAGCTGAGAAGCCACTAATAAATCCAAGCGACTTTCACCTACCGAAAAACCTTTATAGTCGATGGATATTGTTTTCTGCCTTTCAAAAGGGATCTTGCGTAAAGTCAGTTCGGCGGCCAATGCTTCCTCGTATACACTCTCCAGATAACCTGGTCCCAACGCACGATGCACCTCGATAGCAGCATCAACCACTGTGCCGGATAACTTATTCAGTTCAGGATTTAGCTCGCTGGCCATTTTATCCCCTCCCTCTGCATCTCTGTGCCTCTGCGGTTTATTAATTTTGTTTTACCGCTGAGACGCAGAGAAAGTATTTTTCACCCTACGCGTATTACTTCTCTTGATCCTGTTTTTTCTACGTAACCCCACGCTTTGCAATCACAAATGCGGATTGTTTATCCATAGTAACTCATAAGTTTTTATCTAATCCCCTCTGCGTCTCTGCGCCTCCGCGGTTCATATTTCTTCTTTTTTGCGTTCCCTATTCCCGCAGAGATAGTTAGTTAACCTAAATAAATTGGCATAAAAAGCGGCCGTTTTTCGCTGCGGAAAAGCCTAGTCGTTGCTCTTTTTCGGGAAGTGTGCCGCCAGTTTTTCCATGATCCGGATGAGGGTCTGCTGTTCCTGGGACGTAAGGTGTTCCAGGGGTCCGGCCAGTTTCTGGACAAACTTGGCTTCGGCGTGGTGAAAGATGCTCCGGCCCTGATCGGTGAGGCGGATGATGCGCACCCGGGCATCGGCTATGTCCGCAAAGCGGGTAATGAGGCCGGCTTTCTCCAGGCGGTCGAGCATTTGCGACATGGTGCTGGGCCGCACGCCGAGCTTTTCCGCCAGATGGCCGGCGGTACATTGCTTTTGCTCCCACAGAGTCCGCAGAATCCACCACTGGACCTTGGTCACCTTCGGCGCCAGTTGCCGGTCGGCGGCATCGAATTTCGGGTTCCGCAATTTGCGATGAATTTTATGTATTAAAGCATACAGGTGCTCGGTTGTCTCGTCTGAAACCAAGAAATCACCCCAAGACTGTTAGTGGAACGAAATAAAAAGTAAAAATTTTTCTTTAGAATTCAGAAGTCAGGAGTCAGAATTCAGAATATTGTAAGGAGGATGCTCATGCTGGCTCCTGCCTTCTGACCCCTGAATACTGAATTCTAAAACAAAAAAAGCCCGGCATTGCACAAATAAGTACAACGCCGCACTTGCAGACGGAGTCCCTTCTTCTTTGCGCAATGGAAGGTATGCCGGTTTCCCGGGATGCCCTGACGGCCCATAGATCATGACGGGGTGCTAGTTCGTCCAATCTGAAATCACGGCTGCCTTCGCGGTCTTTTTCCGCCATGCTGCGTTGTCGTCGGCTTGCATATGTGCGATATGCGCGCCTCCTCCGCCTTGCCTTGCGAAAAAATCCTCACGAATCCAGCTTATGCTTTTAGATCGGACGAACTACTGTTTTAGACCTGTGGACTCGAAGAAGTAATATGGCTTTTTTAACCTTCTTCTTTGCGCAATGGAAGGCATACCGGTTTCCCGCTATACCCTAATGGCCCGTAAATCATGACGGCAGCCGTTTTAGATCTACGGACTCGAAGAAGTAATTGTAAATTATCGGAAAATTATCCGAAAATTACTCAAATATTACCCAAATGTTTCCCATGGATATTTCTTTTTCTCCCTTTTGGGATAAATTCCTTCTTTTGTGAGATTTTTTTTATTTATATTTAAGAGAGACCAAAAATCAACCGGAGATAAAACTCCGGCTGATTTTTGGTCTCTCTTATGCAAGTCAATGCCCGCTTGGCGGTTTAATTTCCCCTCAGCGAATTATCGATGATTTTCGGGGTAATGAAGATAACCAATTCTGTTTCCATTTTTTCTTTGCTGGAGGACTTGAACAGACGGCCCACAATGGGCAGATCGCCCAGCAAAGGTATTTTGTTATAGTTTTTATGGCTTTCGTTTTGGATCAGTCCGCCAATGACGATGGTTTCCCCGTTTCTTACGCGCAGCGTGGTTTCCGCTTCCCGCGTGCGGACACTGGGATTGTTGCCGGAGGTAGCGATATTCGTGCTTACTTCCGGTTTCAATTTCGTCGTAATGACGCCATCCTCATTGACCCAAGGCGTAACCTCCAGCTTAATGCCCACGTCTATATAGGTGATGCTCACCTGTTCTATGCCATTGTAAATATATTTGGTTTCCACCGGCAGCCGGTCACCGATGAGAATGCGGGCTGTTTGCCCGTCCAGGGCCGCTACCCGTGGATTGGCGAGGATTTTCGCCTTCTCTCCGGTGACCAGGGCGTTGAGTGTGGCCTGATATGTCATATTGTAATTGTGTTTCGCATCCACATCTTTAATTACACCCACGTATGAACTGCCGGGGGGACTGGGGTAACTGCTCCATTGCCAGTTGACACCAAACTGGGAAACCGTGCTCTTCGCCAATTCCACCACTTCGGCCTCAAACATCACCTGTTTAGGCGGCACATCCAACTGGGCCAGCACACTATCGATTTTTTTGTACTCGTCTTCACTGGCATTGATAATCAGCGCGTTATGCACCGGTTCAACCCGCATACGGTCTTCTGGTACCACGCCGCCCAGGGAGGTTTTCATTTGATCCGCTTTCACGTACTTTATTTTGATGACCCGCGGCAGGCCGCCGGCGACCGTACTACCCGGCGCACTGTTATTGGGGGCGGGGGTTGCGCCGTCAGGCGGCTGTCCCGGCACAAAAACATAAATCACCTCTCCCACCCGCTTAAACGTAAGACCCGCCTGGGAAAGCAAAGATTTGAAAGCGTCCCTGAAGGGCGTGTTGCTAAACTGCGCGGTAACCTGGGCATTGACATTGGCGCTGACGGTAATGTTCGCCTGGGCGGCGGCCGCCAGCGTCTGCATCGCTTCCCGGATATCGGTGTTCTGGAAATTGGCCGTAACCGGCGCGCCGGTGTTCATGGCCGCCCAGCCCGTTGCCGTCATCCACAGGAGAAAACCGAAGAAAGCCATCAAGGCAAAAAATATCCTGATTCGCGGTTTGTGCATATTCATAACCCCCAGCCTTCAGTGCCTAATCTCCGTCCTCCGGCTCCAGCAGACACGGCGACATTACGCCACACCAATAATGGGAAAAACAGGTTGTTGAACTACTCCTCACCTCTGCGTGTTGGTTAATTATTGATACTCTTCTATCCCTGCACTTAAATTATAGTGGCATTTAGCCACATTGTCAACATTTTTCTGCGGGGCGAGGATGCTACGCTGTTAAAGGATCAAACCGCAGAGGCACAGAGAACGCAGAGGAGGATAAAAACAGTATTTCAAAATTCTCAATCGGATTTTCTCTGTGTCCCCTGCGTCTTTGCGGTTCAATATCTTTATTTTTCTTTCTGTGTAAAAACAAAAAAGTTCGGCCGTGCGCAAAAAGCACACGTCCGAACTACAGTCTTTTAAATCTGTTATTGTGAAAAAATACTACTAATCAGTCGGCGCATTCTAGTTTCAATTGCTCCAGGTACTTAAAATCCACCAATATTGTTCCGTCTTCCAGTTCCAGCCACAAAAAAGCCTCCAGGTCACACACAATAATTCTTTTGGTTCCTTCCCCTTGCTTTAAGATACTAACATTTTCCATGAACATCGCTCCCCTGTTATTGTTTGTTTGTTCACTTCTTGAGGTAATATCCTTAATAGCCACCTGTGAAGTCCTGAATAGTGTCAACCTGCAGGGACGCTCCTGAGCAAAAAATTCGACAGCGCAGCAAAAAGAGCACGTCGAATTCCACGGATGCTTCTCCTTTGCTCAAGAGGAAGGCAAAACGGTTTCCCGGTTTGCCCCGGCCCACAGATCATGACCGGAGTTTTAGACCGGTGGGCTCGAAGAAGTTATCTACAATTTTAATTTGTTAAAACCAACCGCACTAATAGTTAACTTTTTCCAAAAGTGCCGGCACGTATAGCTTAACATTTTTTACCGGATTTGTCTTGAGCCTTTAGTCCCGTACTTTTGCGGGACTTTAATACCACTGCCGGTGAGGAGACAGGGTATTTTATGCTTGCTCAATGATAAATCACGGCGGCACTTTGGTTAAGTTATACTCTAAGGTTGCTGTCGTTGTTTGATTACATCACCTCCCTCCATATAATTACAATATTGTCTATTATTGTATGTAATTCCCCGCCGATAAAAAAATCCCTGCCGGCTTAGTCGTTAAATTTATCTGGAGAATATTTCCTTTTTGTAAACTTTAAGTAGCATAACCCGCCATAACCATGTATAATATTGAACTGTAGGTATAGACAACTATAACCTGCACAGATCAGGGGCGATTCTTAAATCCAGGATCTTCCGCTTGATTTTGCCGGCAACAATTGACCGGCTAAAAAATTTTTCCCCGGGAGGTTGCTAAGTGGTGATTGGCAAAAGAATAACCGCGCTTAGAAGTGAAAAGGGCCTCACACAGCAGATTGTGGCGGACAACATTGGTATTTCACGGGCTACCTACGCACATTATGAGATTAACCGGCGGGAACCGGACAATAAGACCCTGCGAAAAATAGCCAGATTCTTCGATGTTTCCACCGATTACCTTTTAGAACTCACAGATTTACCCAAGCCCTATGTATTGTCCAAGGATCTTCCCGCCTATGATCGTATCCGCACGGAAACGGGCCATGAGGGTCTTTCCTCCGCCGACGCCCGGTCACTGAATGCAGCGCTGGCGGAATTTATGGATAAACAAGGCATTGCCAAAGGTAAAGTGAATACCGACTTTATCCAAGACTTATCTCCGGATACTTTACAAATATTAATCGCCTTAATCAGCCAAATCAAGAAAGAGGTTACCGAGGAGTAACCTCCTCTTTTTTTTACAAATAAAGCCTGGCAAAGAATTACCGGGAGCTGACCGGTGATCTGCCAGGCGAAAAACACATCAGCCACATCCTTATCACCGGATAGTCATTTGGTATACCTGTATGACTTTATTACCGCAATAGGCTTAATGGCGAAGACGCATCAATTAATGTTGTCGTCGTCTCATTTTGACTGTTGCAAATTGTTTGAGTGTTCTATGCTTTGAAATTTTTGAATACTATATATTTCTTTCTATATCTTTTTCCAGATTCCTCCTTTTTGATTGTAAATTTACGGAAAATTTTTCCTTTATTTGAGTAAAGCCTTTTTCCGGGCATATGGGCCGGCCATGACCCGGAAAAATTATTTTCGGCCCCCGCAAAAATACGTAGCACAAACGGGCCGGCAAAAACATAGAATAACTGGGAAAAGAAACAAGAAGAGGCGGTATGCGTGCAAAAACAACTGGTAGTCAATCTAACTACCTTGCGTTGCGCTTATTTTGAAGACGGCAAGCTCATCAAAGAGTATCCCGTCGGGATTGGCAAACTGGCGACGCCCACTCCCCCCGGCACCTATCAGGTAGTTGAAAAATTAGTATTTAACGAAATGGGCGATATAGACCTGGGCTCGCGCAGACTGGTTTTGTCAGCGGATAAAACCTGTCTGCACGGGTCATGGCAGGGACCGGTCGAAGGCCGGGTCTCGGGCGGCTGTGTGCGTATGTATAATAAAGATATTGAAGAATTGTTTCCCAAAGTGGAGATTGGCACCCCTGTGGTGATGCTTAGCCGGTAAGCTTTTGGGTTTCACCTTTATGGACAGTGAAAAGGCGGGCTTCCCGCCTTTTCACTGTTAAGGGAGCGTGGGTTGTGATGCTTTTAATTTTGCCGGCGTTATCAATCCGATCCAGCGGTATCGCAGCGCATAGGCGCCGACGAGCAAAGCTGTCGCAGGCCAGAGGGTGGCATTGGGCACGATATGGCCAAAAATGTTTTCCGCGTAATAATCCGTAAAAACACCGGGCTTATAAGCATAGCTGTCGAAAAAGAGCAGGACAATCATTTCCCTACGAAAGCCAGCATCATGGCAAACAAAAAGAATGTTATGCATTCATAAACATTCTTTTTGTTATGGAGAATAAAGACGGTCATCACCACGCCGACGGCCGCAAGGGCCCAATACCAGTAGCTGGCAGCCATACACCGCACCTCGGTTGCTTGAGTTATGTATCAGTACTCTGTAAACCCTTAAACTGCGCATTTAATTTGCACTTTTAGAGTTTACAGAGTACTAGTACTCCGTAAACCCTAAAACTACCATTACCATCACGGTCTTTTTCCGCAATGCTGCGTTGTCGTCAGCTTACATATGTCCGATATGCGCGCCTCCTCCGCCTTGCTTTGCGAAAAAATCCCGCGAATTTAATTTGCACTTTTAGAGTTTACAGAGTACTGGTGCTATTCTTTGATTTTTAGGGGGTAAGTATACCTGAACCGGGAAACCGGGCGGGACAGTCAGGGACAGTTCCGCATTCCCTCTACGCCCTGCGGGCCAAGCGCATGCCGTTGAGCGTTACAATGATGGACGCCCCTGTATCGGCTAAAATTGCCATCCACAAATTGGCCAGCCCAATCACCGTCAGCAGCACAAACACCCCTTTAACCACCAGCGAGAATACTATATTCTGCTTAATAATACCCACCGTTTTGCGGCTCAGTTTGATGATATGGGTAAGTTTCCCCAGATCGTCGGCCATCAGGGCGATATCAGCCGTTTCCAGGGCGGTATCAGAGCCGGCAACCCCCATGGCGATCCCCACATTTGCAGCCGCCAAAGCCGGCGCGTCATTGACACCGTCACCCACCATCGCCACTTTGCCATATTGCCGGGCCAGTGCCCGCACCGTATCCACCTTCTTTTCGGGCAGCAACTCACCGAAGTAAGCATCGAGCCCGAGTTTTTCCGCGACGGCCCGCGCTACGCGGTTGTTGTCGCCGGATAACATGGCAATCTGTCTGATGCCGGCATCCCGCAAGGTCTGCAGGGCCTCACGGCTGTTTTCCCGCACGGTATCGGCCACGGCGATGATCCCGTATAAGGTGTGGGCCGTGCCCGCCAGCATGGCGGTTTTACCCTGCTGTTCCAATTCCGCCAGCTTTTCTTCATACATGCCTGTATCATGATGGTATTCCGCAAACAGACGGCGATTGCCCACCAATACCGTTTCCCCGTCTACTTCCGCTTTTGCGCCGCGCCCTACAAGTGCTTGAAAGTTTTTCGCCGGTTTCAGCGTCAGCCCCTCCGCTTTGGCTACGATGGCCATGGCCAGCGGATGCTCGGACCACCGCTCGACCGTGGCCGCCGCAATCAACAAGGCCTGTGCGCTATGGCCGCCCACGGGAACAACGTCCGTAACCTGCGGTTTTCCGTAGGTCAACGTACCGGTCTTATCAAAGGCCACGGCCCTGATATTGCCCATTTCTTCCAAATACGCGCCTCCCTTGATCAACACCCCGTTTCGTGAGGCGTTGCCAATGGCCGACACAATGGATACGGGCGTGGAAATGACCAGGGCGCACGGACAGGCAATGACCAGCAACACTAACGCGCGATAAAACCAGACGGCGAAAGGCTGCCCGAGCACCAGCCAGGGAATCAGCCAAACCCCTATCGCGCCGATGATCACGGTGGGCGTATAGTATCTGGCGAACACATCCACAAACTGCTGCGACGGCGCTTTTTGCGCCTGCGCCTCCTCCACCAGGTGCATAATCTTGGCCAAGGTGGAGTCCCCGGTCAGTTTCGTCACGGTTATTTCCAAAACGCCATGCTCATTGACCGTACCGGCATAGACAATATCCCCGGCTTTTTTCTCCACCGGCAGAGACTCTCCGGTAATCGGCGCCTGATTTACGGTAGATGTCCCGTTGCTAACGTCCCCGTCCATGGCAATCCGCTCGCCCGGTTTGACGATCACGACATCACCCACCACTATCTCCTCCACCGGGAGAAGCGTTTCCTGTCCGTCGCGGCGAACCAGCGCCTCGCGCGGCGCCAAATCCATCAACGCCCGGATTGATTCCCGGGTTTTATCCATGGTATATGCTTGCAGGGCATTGCCCAAAGAGAACAAAAAGACTACTGTTGCCCCTTCGCTCCATTGCCCGATTGCCGCCGCGCCCACGGCGGCAATCGTCATCAGGAAGTTCATATCCGGCAGCAGGCTGCGGAGGGCGTAATAGCCGCTTTTCGCCACATAATAACCGCCGGACAGCATCGCCAGCACATACAAGGGGATAAGCATGTTCTCCCTGCTGCCGAGCCAATCCAGGACCACGGCGGCGGCCAGAAATGCGCCGGATGCGATAGTCGCGAGCATGCGCGGGTTCCGCCACCAGGCAGGACGCAAATGTCCCGTATGGTCTGTTTGATCTTCGGACACAGCCTTATAGCCGGCCTGCTCAACGGTCCGCACGATTTCCGCCACCGAAAGCTCATGTTCCACCGTCAGTTTCGCCGCCCCGAAATTGACGCTCACCTTCTTTACACCAGCCAGGCCGGCCAGCCGCTTTTCCAGCTTCGCCGCACAGTCGGCGCAATCCATCCCTGCAATGCGCAGTACGGTTTTCCTCTGGCCCGCCGTACCTTCGGGTACTGCCGTATAGCCAAGGGCGCGGATTGATTTGATAATGTCCTCCTGCGTGACGACGGTACGGTCGTACACAACTTTCATCTTCGCCGTGGCAAAATTCACATTGGCTTCCGCCACCCCCGGCATCCGGCCGACCGCCTTGCCTAGTTTGGCCGCGCAGTCACCGCAGTCCATGCCTTCAATAAGCATTATAAGATTTTGGGTGTCTCCCCGGGTATGATCAGCCTCGTTTTTTACCGCCGCCGCTTGTTCCCCTACGCTACTGCCGCAGCCACAGGAGCCGCCCCTGCAGCGGCCGCCGGTGCCATGCACAGGTTCGGGCGTACGGTCATCGTCAGGTTTATATTCAGGCATGTAAATCACCTTTCTATATATGATTGATATGCTCCAGCCCTTGCTGAAACAATGTCAGCACATGCTCATCGTCCAGTGAATACCAGGCTTCTTTGCCCTCTCGGCGGTATTTCACCAGCCGGGCGCCGCGCAAGATGCGCAATTGATGCGAAATGGCGGACTGCCCCATTTGCAAAGTCGCCGCAAGATCGCACACGCACAGCTCCCGTTTGGATAATACGTCCAACACCTTTATCCGCGTTGGGTCGCCTAAGATCTTAAATATCTCCGCAATCTTCATGACAGAATCTTCCGCCAGCATGGCCGACCGGGCCTGACAAACCGTCTGGGGATGCGTACAATGCTGCTCGCATACATCACATTCCGTATTTTGCATACCTACCTCCTTTGCATCATATGAACAATTGTTCATATGATCCTGTGTATTATATTAAATCATTTCGCCCGCGGTGTCAAGCTAAACCGTTTTGTTAGCAGTAACGTCACATTCTGCCCGGAAGGGGCGGAAGAAATTCTCCCCGCATAGAAAAAAGGGCTGTGCTGAACCAAAAGTTACAACACAGCCCCGCTTCTAGCGCTATACCTTGTCCTTCACTATCCAGGCTTCATCGGCTGTTTCGCCGCCCCTGCCGGTCTCCTTTAGGTCCGATGATTATATGGGCGACACTTCTTTCTTTTGCACCTTATTGATGGCAAAAGCCAAAAACAGCTCCAATGAATGCTGATAATCCTCCAACGTGTTTATCCAGGTTTTCAGGCATTCCAGCCCATCATCCGTTACTCTGTACAGTCTTTTCGCCGGCCCTGAGTTTGATAAATCCCAAACGGCAGTGACATACCCGCCCTGCTCCATTTGTTTTAAACACCGGTAAACTCCCGACGGGTCGGGTTTTTTGCCTTGGAGCATGCAAGTATCCTGCAGTTTTTGCACGATACTATAGCCGTGGAGTGCTTCATCAACCAACAGAGTAAGAATGGCAGGGTGGATTAATTTCTCCAGGTTCGCGCCCGTGCAGGCGCAATTATTAAATTCTTTCGTCACACATAATTTTCGCATTTACGTACTCCCTCCTTCCGAAGAACAGTACCTTTTCCAAGGATGTTGCAATACCGCAACTACCCAGGGACTCCTGCCGCCCCTGGAAACGGGTTCAGGAACTTTGCGCTACGATTTGATCGTAACGATAGGTCGGATTAGGACGTCCCGGTTTCAAGCATTTTAAGGCGGCAAATTCCGCAGTGATATTGCTGCCGCCGGCTCTGGCAATCTCCTCCAGGACAATGGCTTCCAGCGTGGCCGGCTCCATCTGCGCACGGGCGTTCAGCGTCATTCTCGCCTCTTTGCCCTCCCCGGCCGAACCCCGGATATTCAGCAGGTTATGGGGACCTGTAATGTTGCCGATCACAAAGTCGTTGCCTGTTTTAATCAGCAGTTTTACGTGACCGACCGCCGCGTTTAATTCTGCAAAGCGCCGTTGCAGAGCATGCAGTAATTTATCGGCGTAAAGATCCCAGTTCGCGGACGTGCTTTGCAGTTTGACGGTGGTATTAAGCCAGCCGAGCACAGCCTCGCCTTCGGCGTAAATATCATAATCGACCTCTGCCAGGCGGGTTCCGGCCTCGGAGGACTGCAGAACCTTGTTTAACCAATTTTCCAACCCGTCCCCGTTTTTGGCACTGATGGCATGGATCTTAGCCCAGGGCCATTCTTCGCCGGTACGTTTTTGCAAAGCCGCGACCGCTTCCGCCTTTAGCAGATCTGTTTTGTTGATGATAATGAAATCCGCCTCTTCCAGCTGCTTCCGCAAAATATAAACTGCGCTTGGATGCAGTCCCGCCCCTCTCCCCTCCAGGATAGCCGTCAGTTGTTGCGGGTCAACAAGCACGGACAGGGGGGCAACGCTTAACTTTTTCGCGAACTTCTCTTTTAACGGCTGCAGGATGGTTGCGGAAAGATCGGTACAACTGCCCACAGGTTCGGCAATAATGACATCCATGGCTTTCTTTTCATTAATGTAAGCAATCGCGTCGGTGAAGCCCGGGAAGTTGCAGCAGAAACAGCTCCCGCTTACTTCTGAAACCGTCGTGCCCGTATATGCAAGAAATACCGTGTCTACCAGTTCGGACGCCTGATCATTGGTAATCAAGCCAACTTGTTTGCCTGTGCGACTGAGTCTGTGGGCGATCTCCCCCAGCAGCGTTGTTTTCCCGGCGCCCAGAAAGCCGCCGACTAAAATGATCTTCGTTTTCATAAAATTCGCCTTCCCTTCACTCTATCTAAAATAATTTCCTCTTTAGTTGCATTGACACGCCGTTTTTTTCATCAGCGGCTCCAATACGCATGTGAACAGCAACCCCGCCGCTAAAGCGCCAATCACCGGAGCAAGAATGTACACATAGAAGAATCCTCCGGACTGGTCGGGAAAGGCTGCACTCCCCCAGCCAAAAAGCCACGCCACAAGGCGGGGACCAAAATCACGGGCGGGATTCAAGCCGGCCTGCGTCAGCGGCGCGACCAGGCAAATTGCCGAACTTACAGACAGTCCAATAAACAAGGGCGCAACATTGTCATCCGGTCTGCCAAGATTGCAGCCTTCCGTCAACGAAAATATCATGAGCACCAGCAAAAAAGTCCCCACCGCTTCGGCCCCTATGGCCAAAGGCAGGGAAACGACCGTTTCGCTGCCGGGAAGTTGGTAATACTCGCCGAACATTTTCGCGACCTGCATGGATTCCGGTGTGCCGCGCACAATATGCCGGGCCGCCTCAAAGGCGACAATGGAGGGGTTAAATAAGAAATACAAGCCGAGTCCCGCACAAAAAGCGCCGGTAAACTGGGCCAGAAGATAAGCCGGCATTTTGCGCAACGCCATTCTTTTGCTTGCCACCATGGCTAAGGTAACTGCGGGATTAAGGTGCGCGCATGATAAATGCCGGGTGGCGTAAATAGCCAGGCTAACCCCGACACCCCAAATCAGGGCGATTTGAAATAAGCCGTTATGGGAATTGAAGAGGACGGAAACCGCAACTGAACCACACCCAAACAGCACCAATAAAAAAGTCCCTAAAAATTCACCGATAAAATCACGTACGTATTCCACAACCTATCATCTCCTACACATTTAATGTCAACAACATCCACCACCGGGGCCGTTATAATGGTATGTCGGCGCGGTCACCACCACATCGTGGCGATTCAACTTGCGAAAGTAGGCGGCCGTTTTTTGACACACAGGATGGGGCACATCCCGGGGGATAATGAAGCCTTCCTCATCCCGCAGCCTTTCCTTGCCGAAATATATCAGGGTTTCCCCGGCAAAGACACGGGCTCCGCCGGCAGAAGCAGGGTTTTTATAGGCAACAAGGTCGATTGATTCTAAAAGAATATGCTCCGCCAGTCCATAGCGCTCTTTATCCAGCACACGGAACGGCCTCCGGGCCCGGATTTCAATCCTGCCAAATCCGGCGCCGATAACCTTGTCCAAATATTCCTGATAAGTCAAAGCCCCCGACAGGCACATGGCCCGCAGCCGTTCATCACTCCGTAAATGCTCCGGTATCGGTTGGGGTGTAATAGGGTCCGATATATAGAGTCTGCCCCCCGGTTTTAAAACGCGGTGCATTTCCGCCAGCGCCTGCGCTAAATCAGCCTGTTCGAAGATATTAAACAAACAGTTCTGGGCGGCGACGTCCACGCTTTTATCTTCCACCGGTAAGCTAAGGGCGTCCCCGTGTACCAACTGGACGAAATCCGACTGGAACCAATCATTCATTTTGGCCGCAAGATTAAAATTCTCCCGGGCTTTGTCGAGCATTTCAGGTACTTTGTCCACAGCAATCACCGCCTGGGGCCGGCGGGTAAAATAGGCAAATTGAAGCGCCTCCAATCCTCCCCCCACCCCTATGTAAAGAATAGTCTCCTCGGGACGCAGATCGCCAAAATGAACCGTAGTGCCGCAGCCGTAATTCATTTCCTGCATCACGTTTGGAATGATTAACCCGGCTAAGAACCGGGCCTGGCCGGTAACGCAACAGAGACCCGCCTGCGGTGTCAAAGCCGCTTCTTTGTAGAACTCCTGCGCAGCATCTCTATAACCCATATTGCCCTCCTCCATAAAATTACGACGTCTATTGTTAAGATTAATACATATAGTAGTCCGTTAACTCTTAAACCATATTACCTTCGTGGGCTTTTTCCGCAATGCTG
>DHRA01000038.1 GCA_002411145.1 Firmicutes bacterium UBA5324
GTCATGGTCACATCCGTCACCCAGAGAAAGCGGACATCGGAGAAAGCAGGAGCGGCTATTACTGCGCGCAGTGCGGCGATAAAAGCGTCGGTATCGGCCGGGACACCGTTCATATACAAATAGACACCACCCGCGTAATTCCAGGCATCCTCCACCGAGAGCGACGGATCAAGCACGGCATCCGGCAGCACCAGAAAACCGATTTGAAGGTTTTTTAGCAGGTCTGCCTGCGGCGGAAGTGTAAGTAAATATAATTTGGTATGGTTAACCTGATTAAAAACCGGTTTTTCTATACTCATAAATGATCCCCCATTATTTGAATCTCATCTCCGTGAATCAGCGGCAGATCCAGCCACCCAACCCCGTTCGCGTACAGGACGGACGGGCCCCAGTTGATTCGGATGGGTATTTTGTAGTGGGGAACAAAGGTGGTAAGACCGGCGGGGTCATTGCCGCAAGCTCCATTCCAATTTCTGAAAATACTTAACTCGCTAATGACCACCGGAATCGCGAAGGGGCTGACCCCGTGTTGTGAAAGCGCCTGTGCCAGGGTTGTACCTACCGGAAGCCAGGTGGGATACCCATTGACTGAAACCTTGATCAGTGGTGTCAGCGTGTTGCGTCCGCGCAGATAAAACAGCGCATAATCGGTACCAAACGCCGGTATAGCCAATCCCTGGGTGATTTTATCAGTAATATTGTTTAAGGTGCTCCAACTGGCGGCGGCAAGAATCATCACATTGTCTCTGGGATAGGTGGAACCCACCTCACAGGGCTTTTTGAAGCTGGTGGGATAAAAAATGCGTAAAAACGGCTGGGCAAAGCCGGTAAAAAGGGTATCGATACCGCCGCCGCCGCCATCAATGGGACCGGGACCCGAGCCAGTGGGCGCGGGTATGGCTAAACCCTCCAGACTGGAGAGAAAGACATTGAGTACGGTGGAGTGTTCGCCGGAAGCGGTCATAAACCTGCTGATATCGTACTGGATGGTGCCGTTAAAGGAATACCCGTTACTATAGGTGGGGGCTTGGGCGGAAATGTACTGCCATGATTCGTATTCTACCTGCAGCCGCATTCCGGGTCGTAAATCAACATAGCGCCAGGTTGCAGAAAAGCCATGACTATAATAAAGAGATTCTATAAAGGTCTGCGGGATACATCCGGCGATGGCTTGCATCACGTCTTGCACGGCACCGGGCAACAAGACCCCGATGGTCTGCGGATCTTGTTCTTTGAGCTTTCCTTCCAGCGCAGTCAGAAAATTGACATAGTCAACTGCAATCGAAGAGCGGAACGGAGCGGCATCGAATTTCCAGACCGGATTTGACGGTGTGAACGCCAGATAATACTTCATGTTGCCGGCGCCGGTCAAAGATTTGAGAGCAAACGGTCCGACCGAGGGCAATAGCGCCGGCGGGGTCTGATACAGTTCCGGCAGTAAACAGCGAGTCTCGAAAGGCTGAACCGGCAGCATGCTGTTGGCCGGTTTCAGCGCCGGAGCATTGGCTGCCTCGGTGGAGTAATAAAGGCCTGGTTTGACCGGGTTTTTGCCATCGCTCTTCGGACCGGAGGCAATTCCGTGTATGGCTTGAACATAGACAGTATAGGTGCCGCTCGCGGTTTGCATATTCAGCGGGACGGAAGCGTAAGGCCGTTCGCTGGAAACAGTAACCGACGAACCGGAGTCTGAGGCCAGGGTCAGAGTATAGCCGGTCACCGGTGCACTGACCGGGCGCCAGACGGCGTAAACCATCGTGCCGTCATAATCCAGCGATTTGATTACCGGAACGGCGGAGAGCACCGGGACGCCATTGGTCAACGGACCGGTACCCGCCGGGCCTACGGCCTGAACCATTGCCGTGTAGGTGTGATAAGGCAACACATTGACCGGAAATTCGGCTTGCAGCGGCGTGCCCGCGGCCATAACCGGACCCCAAACAACACCGTCGTCTCTGGTCAGATAGGCTTGACAGCCGGTAACGCCGGGTTTTGTTGTAAACGACGCATCATCGATGAGCAACGTGACTTTCGTATGGTCGGCTGTCGTGGAGGTGACCAGCGGCAGAGCCGACAGGACCGGTATACCGGGTCCCCAGGGACCGGTGGCATTGTCGGCGACTACCCGCACCTTGACCGTGTAGTTAATCGATGGATTCAGACTCACGGGGAGTACCGTCTCATGGCCGGCCACGTCAAACAACATGGTGAAATCGTTATCGTCAATGATGGAAATTTGGTAGACTGCCTCTGTGATGGCTGAAGCCGTCCAGGAAGCATGCAGGTAGGTTCCATCATAAGCGAGAGAAGGGACCCTCGCTTTTTCCTTAATAACATTTACCGCAGGTGATAATATACCACTGGCCGCGGCTCCAATCGCCTTGACCTGCAGCGCGTGTCTGCCTTCCGGCGGGACCTGCACAATAATAAAATCATCTTTCGTATAAGCGGTGTTTGAGGTGCCGTGATCCAAATCCAGCAGGTATACCTCGTACCCGGTAACCGGTTCATTCAGCATCGGCTCCCACGATAACTTGACATCGTCTCCATTATAAGCGGTTGCCAGGATATTCGGCACGCCTGATATCACGTGAACCGGAGCGCTGATGGGACCAAGCGCGCTGCCCTGCACAGCCTGCACGCATATTTTGTACTCGTAATAGGGAACAACTTCGAAAGGGAACTCTACCTTTAAAGGTGTGCCCGAAGCGGTAACCGGACCGGCCTGCAGCGTATCACCCTTATAAAGAAACGCCTGAGCTCCGGTGGTACCCGCAATAATTACGGTTATTTTGTCACTCTCAGTGATAACCTCGTTAATCAAGGCCGCCGTTGCCAATACCGGGGCATAGGAGGGAGGTCCCAGAGAAATCCCGGCCATCTGCCGCAACGCCACCCGGTAATTGGTGCCCGGCGAAAGATCATGATCGATGGCGCCCCCGCTCATTCCCGCCGGAACGCTGGCAATCAGCTCATTCCCATCCAGTAAGGTGAACCTGCACCCGGTCAGGCCGGCTGTACCGCCGGTGGTCCAGCTTGCTTTCACTACGCCATCCTGATAGGAGGCCCGGGTGAAGGTGCCGGAGGATGAAACTACCGGTATAGCGTCACTGTTGATGCCACGCGATGGTCCAAAGGTAGGTGCGACTCGGAGAGAATACTGTTTGGCCGGATCCAGTGCTGCGGAAAGGGTAAGAGTACCTTGCAGGCCGATTACGCTGTTATTCGTAACCAGGGTTTCTGCTTGAAACAGCAGCATCGTAGCGCCTGTATATTCAAAGTTTGGGGTCGCTCCGCTCCAGGACGCCGAAATAGCGTTCCCATCGTACGAGACCGATTGCAAGCAAAGATTTCCGGTCAGTACCGGGACAGGCTGCGAAAGCGGCCCACAGGTGTGATCCTGTATGACGGCGACCTGAACATACGCGTGCTGCCAGGGCTGAAGCGGCTTGTCCAGGGGCAATGTTACCAGGTTCCCTGCTCCGGTGGCTGAGTAGGCCGGTTGCCCGTCAATGTATAAGAATAGGCCGATTTTGTTGGGGCTGCTTAAACTGTGCTCCGTGGTTGCCAGAATACTATCGCCATTGTAGGTCAATCTGCTCAAACAAACCGTCTGCTGGATGATAGGGATTGGGTCTGAACCGGGACCGGTCGAACCGGGGGCTGAATAAGCGGCCGTTACGAAATAGCCGGTTATATCCGATAGGGGTGGGGAAGGGGTCAGCGTGGCTAGATTGCCGATAACCGTTTCGCTGACCAGCAACTGGGAACCATCCGTTTTAAAGAGGGAGATCAGTCCTCCTTCAATGGAAAGGGATTCCTCGGGCCGATCCCAGCGGGCATGGATGTCGCTGCCATTATAAGTTACCTGAATGCCTGTGGGAATAGCTTGAATAACCGTAATCTCGTTGCTGTAGGGTCCAACCGAGCCGTAACTGAAGTCGGTCTGTGCTACCATGACGGTGTAGGTCTTTTGGGGATCCAGGGTGAGATTTAGTAATGCGCCTGATGAACCTACAACCTGTTGTGTTTTATACTGGGTTCCATTTTCATAAAGCGCCAGAAGATAGTAGCTATTGGCACTGGCATTACCAGTCCAGCGAGCGGTGATACTGAAACGATTGTAGGTGATGCTGTTCAGCTTTGGCGCGGTTACAGGTGCTGCTAACTGCCCACCCACGGCTACACCTCCAATTGCTTTCTTTCAAAGGCGCTGATGGCATCCTTATGCCACTCCACCGGCAGCGCTTGTAAAACATCTTCCAGAGTTTTCTCATGGTTCAGAGCAAAATGGGAGGCTGCGTGGCGGTCACCGATCAACATCCCATTGCCAAAGAAGTAATGGTCTTCGGCCGGTTCGGCATCGGTATTTATCAGGCCGATATTCCAAACACGGCGATTAAAGACTTCCCTGGTGATGCTCTTGATCTTAGATGTGCCGGTGACCGTGATCAGCGCATCGCCTTCGGAAAGCTTGTCCGCCTTTTGAGGACCTTTATCAGTCATTATGAAATGATTATTCGTTACCTTGATTGATTCTCCCTGATCATTGGTAATGGCTAGAAGGGGTTTTTCCTCCTGGCCAAAAACGGTGTCCAGGACCCGAACGGTTTTTCCGTCTATACCCAGCAGAGCTTCGCCACCGGTCAACTGGTCAATCCGTTTCGTTGATTTATCAATCAGGGTTACCTCTGTATCCTCGGCCACACAGTGCCAGACATAGTCGAAGGGACGAATTACATAGATACCGGGTTGATCATAGGAAGACGGGCTCCAGTACGGGGAAGTCGTGCCGTAAATACAGGTCTGAACAGGATCTGTACTGCCTTCCACATTCAGGATGACCTGGAAGAACAGCGCGGTCAGGCTGTCCGGCGCGAAGGTGGCCGGGCCGAACTGAATCGATTTATCCAGCTTGATGTCGCCATTATACGGGAAATTCCAGGTCAGCAACTTGGGATCATTAGGAGATATTTGGATACCGGACAGCAGGCCGCCGGTGGGTTTGATAGGTGCACCTGCGCCGCCTTTGTTGACCAGCATCAGGTAGCAGGTAATATTTTCTTCTTTCAGCGGGCCGACGATATTGCTCTTGAATTTCTGGGATCCAACCATGGGCAACCGGACAATTGGGTGATCCTGGGTGGACTCACTCCACACATAATCGCAGTCCGGGTTATATCCGGGCTGGGGACGGCCGATTCCGAATTTGATATACTTTTGGCCCTGCGCCAGGTGTTCCGGCGTCAGCACCGGCTGTGTCACGGTCGGGATGCCTACCGGCTCGTCATTAAGATCAAGATGAACCGTTTCGAAAACCGGCGGCTGCCCCTCTTTCTGCTGGTAAGAGTAAGTGAAGACAACTTTCATGCCTTGCGCTCCGGGGGCAGTACCTTCCGTGAGAATCGGCAAATATTCACCTTCACCGAAAACGGGGCCGATTTGTTTGCTTACCAGCACGTTGCCGGTCGCGATATCGATGATTTTTAACACCAGCGTGGTAAAAATGGTACCCCCCACCACGGTCGAAACGGCGGAGGCACTGCATTGTCCCGTAGCAACCGGGGTATTGGCCGCCGCGAGGTTCGCGGGGCTGGTATTGTACACGGCTGTGGTAATTATATTGACATTTTCGAGGCCTTGCTGGCTTGGGGTACCGGTTCCCGGAAGAACGGGTCCGTTTTGGGCAATATGCACTTCTTTTGCCCGGGCAATGGTTTTATAAACCTGGGGAAAGTCTTTTTCGATAACTCCCGCATCTTCCAGGTCCTTCATAAAAAAGCGATACTGGATTTCGTCTGAAAAATCTAGCTGGTGAGGGATGCCGGGTTGGGATTTACCGATAACGTGCAGTAAATCCTTATGGTCCTGCATAGACAGTTTTTTTACAGCCGTCATAACAAATTCCTCCTTATTATTAAAATATTTAAACAGACAACACGCGGATAGAATACCGGGTTACACGAAAGCATAAAACAGCCATTCAAAAGAAAATGCAGTAAAACACGGCCTTCAGGACATGAACCATTAACGTTGAAAACCATGAGTAATAGAAAGGTATAAAGAAGTGCACAGCATTTACTATTACAGGTTAACATTGGAAAAGGAGATAATCAATAGAAATATACCAAAATAGGCCGAAAGGAATCTGATGGGTGGGAATGGCTTGAAAAACCGGTTAATTTGATGGATAATGGGACCTTCCGGATCAGTTTGCAGATTTGAAGGTTGCCCCGGCCAGCACCGCTATAGGCGGTTCACAGTTAAAGGGGTGGTATTTTTCCTTATTAACGCCATGAAATTTATTTTCATATTGACATATTAGATCGCATATGCTAAAACATATGCTAAAAGAAAATGATTTTCAATTTCATATTGGAGATAATGCGATAATGCGACCATCTAGCTATAATACCAAACAGGGGGAAGCCGTCTTGTCCTATATTGCTTCTCTGCAGGGCAAGCATGTTACGGTAGAACAAATTGCGGCACATTTCGAAAAGGAAGAAATCAACATCGGGGTTACCACTATTTATCGCCATTTGGATAAGCTGGTAGCCGGCGGAGAAGTGCGCAAATATATCATTGACGGCGTTGCCGGCGCTTGTTACCAATATGCCGCCGATGAACCTGAACCTGACAGAGATCATTTCCATTTGAAGTGTGAAAGCTGCGGGCAATTATATCATCTGCAATGTGATATGCTGGATGAACTGGCCCGGCACGTCGCTCAGGAACACGATTTTCAAATCAACCCTATGAAAACGGTTTTTTACGGAAAATGCGAAGCTTGCCTTCACAACGATTAGTGGGGTATAGTCCATTTTTAAGAGGGGAGGAATCAATATGGGCGGCATAACGCAAGGCATAACTATGGCACCTGATTACCGCAAAAGACCGGCGGCAATCAGAATCATTGCTATGGCGTTTTGCATTTGCTTTATTGTAGCCTCCTTATCCGCAACGGTTTTTATCCTGACCCACGCTAACCACAATCATGACCATAACGGTCCCGGCGGCAGTTGTGCGACCTGTAACCATATGATAGCGGCAGAGAATTTGCTTAAACAGCTTGCCCCGGCTGTGACCGGCGTCGCCCTTGCTTTTGGGAGCCTATTTGCTGTTCTTTCTATTTTTCCACCGATTTATTTCCATATAAGCTTTTACACGCTTGTCAATTTAAAAGTGCGATTAAACAATTGAAATAACCTCCGTAAAGGGAGCGCTGCGCCTTTTTCAAGTGTATTTTAGCGTTCCCTGCTATATTTATGCCCAAAAATAAAAACGGAGGTTATATTTCTATGAAACGATTCATTACTTTTATTCTCGTGGTCGCGGTTTTAGCTATGACGCTGGCCGGCTGCGGCCGGAGCGGTAACCAGGCCGACAGTGTTTCCAAGCCAAGCCCGGCCGGCAGTGATAAGCTGAGTATCGTCACTACCATTTTCCCGCCGTATGATTTCGCGCGGCAAATCACAGACGGAAAAGCTGATGTGACCATGCTCCTGCCGCCGGCTTCCGAAAGCCATTCTTTTGAACCTACGCCGCAGGACATTATCAAAATCAAGAACTGCGACGTCTTCATCTATGTCGGCGGCGAGTCTGACGAATGGGTGAACAAGGTGCTGAAATCAATAGACACCAGCAAAATGAAGATCATCACCTTGATGGACTGCGTTGAAGTGGTGCAAGAAGAAACCGTGGAAGGCATGGAGGAAGAAGAAGAGGAAGAAACGGTTGCCAGTGATGAGCCGGAGGAACCGGAATATGATGAACATGTCTGGACTTCGCCCAAGAACGCGAAGCTGATTGTGCAGAAAATATCCACCGCGCTCTGCCAGGCCGATCCCAAGAACGCCGCTGCCTATAAACAAAACACCAAGGCTTACTTGAGCAAGCTGGACGAATTGGATGCTGCTTTTCAGGATGTGGTTGATAATGCCCAGCGCAAAACTATTGTTTTCGGTGACCGCTTCCCGTTCCGCTATTTTGCGGACGCCTATGGGCTTAAGTATTTCGCCGCTTTCCCCGGTTGCTCCACCGAAACGGAGGCGAGCGCGGCGACGGTCAAATTCCTGATCGATAAAATCAAGGCGGAAAAGATTCCGGTGGTATTCCATATTGAGCTTTCCAACCAAAAAATGGCGCAAAGCATCAGCGAAAGCACAGGCGCTAAAGTCGTGCTTCTCCACGCCTGTCACAACATTTCCAAGGCGGACTTTGAAAAAGGTGTAGGCTATTTGGATTTGATGCAACAGAATGTGCAGAATCTGAAGGAGGCCCTGCAATAACATGGCGCTTATCACCTGTCAGAACGCTGCTTTCGCCTACGAAGGCAACACCGCTGTCAGTAATCTCAACTTTGCTGTCCACCGGGGCGATTATCTATGCATTGTCGGAGAAAACGGCTCCGGCAAAAGCACACTCATCAAAGGTTTACTGGGACTTAAAGTCCCGCAGAGCGGAAGCGTTTGGATGGGTGACGGCTTGCAGCCGAACAAAATCGGTTATTTACCGCAGCAGACCGCCGCGCAAAAAGATTTCCCGGCCAGCGCCTATGAGGTCATCCTTAGCGGGCGTCTCGGTACGCGCGGGATTCTCCCCTTTTATTCCCGGGTGGACAAGAAAATCGCCGAGAAAAATATCAAACGTCTCGATATCGGCAATCTGCGCGGCAGATGCTATCGCGAGTTGTCCGGAGGCCAGCAGCAGCGTGTGCTGCTGGCGCGGGCGCTCTGTGCCGCCGAAAAAATGCTGTTGCTGGATGAACCGGTCGCCGGGCTTGACCCCGTAGTCACACGGGAACTGTACCGGCTGATAGAAAAAATCAACCATGAAACCAATATAACCGTTATCATGGTCTCGCATGACATTCACAGCGCGGTCAAATACGCCAGCCATATCCTGCATTTGCAGAATACGCAGGTATTTTTCGGGAAAACCAAAGATTATGTGCAATCTGAGGTAGGAAACCGGTTCCTGGGAATAACCCGCCGCCAGGAGTCGGGCGGGGAAGCCGGCGGGGGTGAAGGCAGTGATTGATATTTTGCTGGAGATGTTCTCCTATACCTTCCTGGTGCGCGCGGTTATTGTCGGCCTGCTGGTTTCACTCTGCGCGGCGTTGCTGGGCGTGAGCCTGGTACTGAAGCGTTATTCCATGATTGGCGACGGCCTTTCTCATGTGGGATTTGGCACGCTGGCAGTAGCCACGGCGATGAATGCCTCGCCACTAACGGTTTCCATTCCCGTGGTAGTAATGGCGGCCTTCATGTTGCTGCGTATCAGCGAAAACAGTAAAATCAAAGGCGACGCCGCCATCGCCCTGATTTCTACCAGTTCGCTGGCGATCGGCGTTGTGGTCATTTCCATCACTACAGGCATGAACACGGATGTTTGCAATTATATGTTCGGCAGCATTCTGGCCATGAGCAAGAGCGACGTAATCTTGAGCATTGTCCTGGCCATCGTGGTGCTGATCCTGTTTGTAATATTTTATAACAAGATATTTGCGGTTACCTTTGATGAAACCTTCGCCCAGGCCACCGGTGTGAAAACCGGGCTCTACAACATGCTGATTGCCTTTTTAACCGCAATCACCATCGTACTCGGCATGAGGATGATGGGCGCACTGTTGATTTCCAGCCTGATTATTTTCCCCGCCCTTACCTCCATGCGGGTGTGCAAAAAGTTCAAAAGTGTGACCATATGCTCGGCCTGTGTTTCGGTGCTCTGCTTTTTTAGCGGGGTAGTCATATCCTACCTCCAGGCCACACCCACAGGGGCAAGCGTGGTCATAGTAAACATTATAGCGTTCCTGCTGTTCTGGACGGCAAATTCAATTATAAGGAGAGGCTACGCATGAGAAAGATTTTTTGGTTGGCGGTGTGCCTTGTTTTGTTGGCCGGCTGCAGCGGGAATAATACACCTTCGGCCAACTTGCCTTCGAAAAATAACAATGGTACCCAGGCGATCAATACGCCCGGAGACGCACCATCTGCCGTACCTTCTGCCGATGCAGGAAGTGAGAAGCATACCGGTACACCTGTGGCGGCGCCTGCAGGCAAGGTAGTAGAAATCAAAGAAAAAATGTTCATCGCGCAAACCAATGACATCTACTTTAACGCTGAGGATTATCTGGGAAAGACCATTAAATATGAAGGCATCTTTGATGTTTACGAGGATACTGAAACCGGCGCTAAATACTACTCAGTTATTCGCTATGGACCCGGATGCTGCGGCGTTGACGCTAACGCCGGTTTTGAAGTGCGCTGGGATGAAGATTATCCCGCATCCAATGATTGGGTGGAAGCCGTCGGTGTTTTGGAAGAATACGAAGAAGATGGCAATAAGTACTTACGGCTCAATCTTTCTTCGCTGAAAGTGCTGCCGGCCCGCGGCGCGGAATATGTCTCCCAGTAGCAGCAGCGGTTGCGCTTAATGTCTACCCCCAGGAAGCAAG
>DHRA01000035.1 GCA_002411145.1 Firmicutes bacterium UBA5324
TAAGGTGGTGGGAGCATGTCACTTATATCCGTATTTATTCCACAAATGCCTGTATCGTTTACCTGTCTTATAAAAAAGCTGCAAAAAATCCGCCGCCGCGGGCCTTAAATAAGTCTAACCGCCAAGATTTACTTGAACCCCGGACATGAAAAAAAGAAATATGCTTTTAATTATCTTTCCCCCTTGGCGCTCTTGGCGTCCTTTACGGTTCCTCAAAATTCATATGCTTTCCGATACACAAAAAAAGCTCCGGTTCCGGAGTTTTTTTTTTGAATTTAAAACTTGATCACCACTTCAAAGTAATTGCCTTCACGGTGCAAATCGGTCCGGTTATCGCCATCATCGGCAAAAAGTTTTGTCTTTTCGATCCCGGCGCCGATGGAAATATTATCGGTTGGTTTATATTCAAGGCCATAACGTAAATCATATGTATCTACTTTTTTCCCGCCCAGACGGATATCAATCCCGCTCAGCGAAGCTTTGGCCAATAAATCATTTGAGATATGCGTCTGCGCGCCAAGTCCGATGGTGGGCACTACCGCTTTCAGAGAGGTGGATGCGCTGCGGTCATTATTATCCCGCAGTTTTGTGCTCAGATCCAGGTATCGTAAGCCGCCGAGCAAATCGACCTGCAGGGCATGGGTTTTTACCAGGCTTTTGCCCGCGTTGACATCGACAATTGTTTGTTCAAACGTGGATTTCACCGTGCCAAGTCCCGTCCCGTTCAACTGCGTCCCGTTATAATTCAGCACATTTGTCGTTGTGCCGTGGTTCGCCGCCTTGTAGTAATGCAGATAGGCTTTCGGCCCCAGCATGTTCAGATCAAGGCGAAACTGGACAATATCATCATCAGCCAGCCCTAAATCATTTTTTAAATTAAGTTCGCCGCTGCTGCTCTTAACACTGCCTTGCAGGTCGGCATCCCAGATGTTGACACCGGCTGAACTGGCAAATACGTTCATGCTCAGAAACAACAACGCTAGACCCGCGAATAACACCCTGCGCGTCATCATCCATACCCCTTTATCTCCGTCTTTAATTATATTTTATCTCCGCGCCCGGGAAAACACAAGGCCTAATCACCGTAAAAGTCCCCCGGACAAAGGTCTCCTTTGGGCTACTTTTTTATTCTGCCATACTGGTCTTCAAAGCGGACAATATCGTCCTCCTCCAGGTAATTTCCGTTCTGCACTTCGATAATTTCCAGCGTTATCCTCCCCGGGTTCTCCAGCCGGTGCTTAGTTGATTTGGGGACAAAGACACTTTCATTTTCGTGCACCATCTGCTCTTTTTCCCCGATGGTAACCTTTGCCGTCCCCTTGGTGACAATCCAGTGTTCACTGCGATGATAATGCATTTGCAGGCTCAGCGTTTGTGTGGGTTCAACGGCAATCAGTTTCATTTTATAGCCCGGACCTTCGCCCAACACCGTATAACTGCCCCAGGGGCGGTAGATAGTGGTGTGTTCTTCCGCTTCCCGGCGGTTTTGCGCTTTTAATATCCCCACCAGGTCTTTTATTTTCTGGGTTTCTCCCTTTTGGGCCACGACGATCACATCATTTGTCTCCACGACAATGATGTCCTCCACCCCCACCCCGGCAATCAGCCGGTCACGTCCCAGAAACATTGAATTGCGGCAATCAAGCAGCGTGCAGTCGCCGGCTTTCACATTGCCGTTGGCATCCTTGGACATTACTTCATACAAGGCGTCCCAGGAACCAATGTCATTCCACTGCAAATTCATGGGCAGCACAAGCAATTGGCGCGATTTCTCGGCCACGGCATAATCGATGGAGATATTGGGTAAAACGGCAAAGGAGTGAAGCAATTCTGCATAGGATGTACTCAGTTGAGCCTGGATTTCCGGAGCATGCGCCGCAAACTCCTCCATAATAGTTTCCAGGGAGAAGGCAAACATCCCCGCGTTCCAATAATAATTGCCGGCGGCCACATACTGTTGCGCCGTTTCACTATCCGGCTTCTCTTTGAATTGCAGTACGGTTTTCGCAGCATCGCAGGGTTGTCCCGCCTGAATATAGCCAAATCCCGTCTCCGGCTTATCCGGCGTAATGCCAAACACGACAAGCCGGCCCTGCTCCACCAGGGGCAGGCTGGCCGCCACATACTGCAGAAACTTATCGGCGGGGTTTATGAGATGATCGGCGGGCGAAACAAACAACACTTCGTCCGGGGAACACTGCAATTCCTCCAGACAATACTTTACCGCCAGAGCTATCGCCGGCGCCGTATTCCGTGCCGCGGGCTCCAGCAGGATATGTACGCCCTGAATATTGGCCTTTCTCAATTCACTGGCAACCTGATGATAATATTGTTCATTCGTGACGATCAAAATATCCTGCGGCGTCACCAACCCCTGAAATCGTTTAACGGTACCGATGAGCAGGGACTCCTCGCCTTCAATTTTCAGAAATTGTTTTGGCATGCTTCTGCGGGATAGAGGAAATAGCCTGGTGCCTCCCCCGCCCGCCAAAATAACAACTTTCATGGTTCCCTCCTGGTGCAAAATATCTCTTTTATAGTATTTCGACCGCTATCCTTAATATGCCTTCCCCAGCGCGGGCCTTTAATGCTTTCCCCTATAACTTACAGATTTCCCGGTACCAGGCGACAAATTTGCCCACCCCTTCCGTAATCGGGGTATTTGGCGCAAAGCCGAATAGCCGCTGCGCTTTAGTGGTGTCGGCGTAGGTTATCGGGACATCACCGGGTTGGGAAGGCAGCCATTTTATATCGGCCTTCTTCCCGAGGGCCTGTTCGATTACCTGGATCAGCGTACGTAAGGCAACAATTTGTGAATTGCCCAGGTTTACAATTTCAAAGGGTGTGGCACTATAATGCAGCGCACCGGCAAGGCCCGCGATGATATCATCAATATAGGTATAGTCTCTTTGGGTGTCGCCCTTGCCGAAAACGGGGATTGGCCTGCCGTCTTCAATCAGTTTCGTGAATTTGTGAATGGCTAAATCCGGTCTCTGCCGCGGGCCATAGACGGTAAAAAAGCGCAGACAGATGATTTGGATATTATAAAGGTGGCTGTAAACATGGGCGAGCAGTTCCCCGGCAGCCTTGGTCGCCGCATAGGGACTGATGGGCTGCGCAATATTATCTTCTTCGGAAAAAGGAATTTTGCTGTTAATCCCATATACCGAACTGGAGGAGGCAAACAAACATTTTTTCACACCAAACTCCCGGCAGCATTCGAAAATATTCTGCGTACCGGCAACGTTCACTTCCTGGTACAAAACGGGCTCCGCCAGCGAAGGCCGGACCCCGGCCCGGGCTGCCAAATGAACAACCGCCGCGAAGGAGTTCTCCTTAAACACAGCCTGTAAAAACGCCCGGTCACGGATATCTCCTTCGCAAAGCGTATAGCAGGGATGTGAAAGATGCTTTTCAATATTACGTCGTTTAACCAACGGTTCGTAAAAATCATTAAAATCATCTATCGTCGTGACGGCATATCCATCCGCCAACAGCCGATCCACCAGATGGCTTCCAATAAAGCCGGCCCCGCCGGTTACAAGTATATGCTTCATTTAGAAACCTCCCCCTGTCGCCATAAAAAATCCCCCGTCTCCTGCATCTGTTCCATAAACCGTCAATGACTTTTGTCTCAAGAATACCTCTCCTTTTTAGCATCCGCCATAACTGTAATTTCGCTAATCCACGACTTTTTCCTGCGCTGCGTAAATGCGATCATGATAAATACTGATAAAATAGTTGTTTTTACGGCTTGTTTGCGTAATAATGATATTGACACTCCCACGGCTGAAGCCGATGGGATTCTCGGGTGATTAAACCGAAGTGCATTTCTGCTATCGAAGTATAACCCCAAGTTTAGGGCTATGCCATTAGCCCGTCCCAGACCAGAGCATATGAGCTGTCTAGGCTGGCAAACTATTACCATCTGCCACAGTTGCGGATATGATATTTATCGCGCCTAATCTGTCACGATGTGTTTTAAATCCGCAACCGCATTTATAATTTCTATCGTCAGCTTTGTTGTGTTTACCGCATACCGGACATTTCTGGCTGGTGTGCTTTGGATCAACATACTCGACTTTCATGCCACTTAAATTTGCTTTGTATGCTATGTACTGCGCTAAGCGATAGAATGACCAGCTATGTAGGTTCTTTTCGTTTTTACGGCTTGTTCTTGCCGTCCGGCGTATGCCGGAAAGTTGTTCGAGTCTTATTACACTAACATTGTTTTGTTGGGCAAAATTAACAATTTGACGGCTGATTTTATGGTCCTGGTCTTTCATCCAACGTTGTTCTTTATCGTGTCGCTTTTTGATCGTGTTGAGTTTCTTTTGTTTGCCAAGTTTCTTGCGCATTGACCGATGCTTGCGCTTAACGAATTTGTTTTGCCTTCCATTGCCGAAAAATCTGGTTTTGCCACTTTCCAAAACAGCTACAGCAGGAATTTTCAGACCCAGGTCCACCCCCATCATTTTGTCTGTATTTATTTCTTGCCTGGGCATATCTACAGCAATTTGGGCGATGTATTTCCCGGACTTCCGGGTGATTCGCAGACTGCCCAATTTCCCAATAAGTCTATTTCGCTGGTATTCGGTCAATACAGTCTTCACTTCAATCCGTTTTGATTTCCCTGCAATAATAACGGGGAATGATAGTAGGTCTCCTTTCAGAGCATAGTTTTGATTATTCCATATGACCACGGGTTTTTTGAGCTGCGGAATTTTAACTTCTTTTTGTTGTTCCGGTTTTCGTTTTGTATTGGCGCGGATAGCCCTTGTATATTTTGCAAAAATACTCTTTGCGTCTTGAATCGCTTGATTTTTCACAGCACTGGGAAGGTTTGCGACTACATCTTTGCTTGAGTATTTTAGATATTGGTCTGCTGCAACGAAGTTTGCTATAATCTGATTTACTGCATAAATGTATTCCCTGGTTATAGCTTGCAGCAAATTTGCTTGCCCTTTACTTGGTACGAGCTTACATTTTACGGTTATTTGCATAGGATCACCCCCTTGTCTTTTGTTCTGCGATATATCTCTGAATCGTATCACTGGATACATTTCCTGCCGTCGAACAGAAAAAGGAACGTGTCCATAAACTTGGCAAATGCTGCAGGTGCTTAAATTCCTGTCGCAATCTTTTTGAAGTCGCTCCTTTCACTTTTGCCATAATGTCTGACGGACTAATAGAAGGCAAGGCATTAACAAACAGATGAACATGGTCGGGCATAACTTCAAGTGCCACTATGATTAATTTCTGTTCATCACAAATTTGCTGAAGTATTTCCCTAAACCTTCTATCCACATCTTTAACCAGTACTTTGCGTCTGTATCGTGGGCAGAATACAAAATGGTAGTTTATTAAAGAAACGGTTGTGTTGGTTCTTCTATAGTCTTGTCCCATATCTATATTTTATCAGTTTTATAGATGTACTACAACAATACCGCAAAAAAAAGAGACGCGAAGCCGCCTTCATCCCACACCTGAAAGCGTGGCTTTCGGCTACGTTTCTGTAAGGAGTTTACCATGAATAACCTTATTTCCATCGTGGTGCCTGCCTATAACGTGGAAGCATTCATCGAAGATTGTTTGAAATCTGTCCAAAATCAGACCTATGTTGATTGGGAAGCAATCGTGGTCGACGATGGTTCGCAGGATAAAACCGTTGCCATCATTGAAAAATTTGTGCAGGCAGATCAGCGTTTCCGCTTGATCCGCCAGGCAAACGGCGGAGTTTCCCAAGCCAGGAACACAGGTATGTCGGCCGCGACCGGCAAATTCATCACTTTTCTTGACGGGGATGACATGTGGCAGCCGGATTTTTTGCGGGAATTACTCGCCGCCGTGCAAACTGAAAACCACGACATGGCCTATTGCGGCTATACGCATCTCTATACCACGGGCTTGAAGCGAAAATTTAGTTACCCCTATGCCAGCGGCCACATTTTAGGTGATGTGCTGCAAGGAAAAACGCAAATTCATATTGGGGCGATGCTGGTAAAAAAAGAGCTGCTTGATCAATTAGCGCTTCATTTTACCGAGGGATGCCTGGTCGGGCAGGATCAGGAATTCATCTGGAAGCTTGTCTCCCGGGCAAGGGTACAGTCCGTTTCTAAAGAATTGATGCTCTACCGCATCCGCGGCGGGTCGGCCATCACCGCCAATTGGCGCTGGCAAAAACACATCCATGCTTTTTATGGCTTCGAGCGGGCGGCCGGATATATCCTGTCGCATCCTTCGCCGTTTTATGACCCGGATTATTTAGCCGGTCTCCTGCAGGAACGGATCGCCTATAAATTATTTAAACTTATCTGGCGGATGCTGAAAAACGGCTACTGTGCAGAAGTTCGCCAACTGATCAATGACGAGCGATATACCGCCTGGCTGAGGCATTTAAATGTCGGGGGCCTGAAAGCAGCCGACAAGTTAAAATATTATTTGCTGGCTTCCCAGCATCGGCTGGGGTGGAGATTCGCGAAGCTGTTATAAAGCTAGTATAAAGTTATAGGGAGCGGAGAAAATTATGCAAATATGCATGCTGTTACTGGCCAAATACGGTGAAGGAAAACAACCAATTACCGGGGTTGACCTCCAGGCTATCACCCAGATACATGCCTTAAGGGACGCGGGACATAGTGTTACCGTTATTGCCCGGAAAAAAACGCTAAAAAGTAAATACCATGAGGTAATTGACGGCGTGCAGGTCTACCGGGTCGGACCCTCGGGCCTGTATTGGCTCTGGATATCCTTGATATTGTGGCGGCAAAGAAACGGTTTTGATGTGGTCCATATTTTAGGACAACGCATTACCTCCCTGATCACTATTTTATTATGCCGTCTTCTGCACATCCCGACAGTACTGAAAACGCCTATTTCCCGCACCCTTATCCCGTGGATTCGCGTGGACAAAACCTTGTCCCGGAAATTGGAAAACCTCATCGCGCGCCAGGCTTCCGCCTACCTGACCATTAGTGAGGACATTGCCGGTCAATTGGCCGCGGAGGGCTTCTATCCTGAACGGATCAAACGTCTGCCCAACGGTGTGGACATGGCACGCTTTTTTCCCGTAGCGGAAAAGGGCGTTTTACGGGCAAAATTAGGCTTGCAGGTGAACAAAAAACTCGTGCTTTATTCCGGCCGGCTGGTAAACCGCAAAGGCTTTGATCTGGTGCTTGCCGCTTGGCCGCAAATATATGCCGCCTGCGCGGACGCCCATTTGGTTGTGGTGGGCGGCGGCCCGCCGGATAGTGAGGCGGCTCTGCAGCGACTTGCCGCCGGAACTGAGCAGCAGGTCACTTATATCGGTCACGTACCGGACCCGGCTCCCTACCTGGCTGCTTCCGACGTCTACCTCTTTCCGTCACGGAGGGAAGGGCTTCCCAACGCGCTTTTAGAGGCGATGTCCTGTGGGTGCGCCTGTGTCGCTGCCGATATTGGCGGTTGTGTGGAGTTAATGATGCCGGAAAAGTCCGGGCTGCTTTTCCCCGCCGGGGATGCCCAAGCCATGGCCTCGGCGGCAATACGCCTGCTGCGGGACGAGTCCCTCGCCCGCAAGACCGGCGAAGGCGCTCATGCCTTAATTGCCGCAGAATATGAACTTCATTCCGTTATTGACCGTCTGGTAGCTTTGTACCGTTCTTGTAAAACAGCAAGCTCACAAACCTAAGCATTTTTTCTCAAGCTCAAACTGCAAAACAAAAAACCATTACATACCCGTACTCAACCGGCTTGTAATGGTTTTTTTATTGATACTTTATCTGGCTTATCTATTTACCATTTGTCTATAAATGTGATCCAGGTCATTTCGATAGCGTTCCAGCGAAAAGTACTCTTTCGCCCGCTGATAGGCGTTCAGGCCCATTTGCCTTGCCTCTTCCGGCGCGCCAAGACATTTTATTACTCTCTCCGCTAACTGTTCAGTATTGGGAAGAAGTGGAGGCCGGGTTTTTCCATCCCGGCCCTCAACAACACATGACGGTAACCGGCTGATGCCCTTCCGGGACCGCTGCAGAGCAACTTCTGTGCAATCCACTAAAAAGCCCGTTTTTCCGTCAACGATAGTTTCCGCCAGGCCGTCGACACAAGAGGCTACCACCGGTTTTTGGGCAAAAGCGGCTTCAATGACCACGTTACCGAAGGGTTCACGGATTGACGGCACCACCACGACATCCATCAGTTTCATAATGGTACGGGCATCTTTACGAAAACCCAAAAAAGTTATATCTTTTCGCACCCCTAAACTGTCAGCATACTGTTCTAATTCCTGACGCATCGGTCCATCTCCTACGATAAGAAACTTGGCATCAGGATATTGCCGCCGTACAATCGGAACCATTTTAATATACGCGGGAACGCCTTTAGGCGTATTCAGCCGACCAACAAAGCCAACCACCTTATCAACCGGGCTTAGTGCCAGATCCTCCAGGATCTTTTGCACATCTCCCGGTTTTTTCAGCTCCGGAATCTTTATCCCATTATGAACCACAGTCGCCTCAATATTACATTTATGTTTTAACATGATTTTTGCGGCCTGAGAATTACAAATATGGTTGTCTGACAGACCATTGGTTAACCGCACCAGCAAAGCGGGACATCTGTTCCATACCATGCCGCGTTCATGTTCCAAAACATTTGGGATGCCGGTAAGTTTAGGAATAATACGTGTCCTTATTGGGTAACGGAGAAGATTATGCGCATGCAGAATATCAATTTTATTTTTCCTGACATAGTGGGAAAATGACCATACTTTCCAGGGTGTACGCAAATTATTAACAATAAAAGGCACGTGGAGAGCTTCCAGCTCTAATCGCATATCATCACTAATCTTTAGTGCGCAGACATAATGGCGAATGCCGTTTGGGGACAAAGAAGCAAATTTAAGATGGTCTAATAATTGCCGTTCCACACCATAAGCCTGGGTCAAGCCCAACATATGCATTACATTAACCCTATCCATTTGCCCTCCTGCTACCGCTCGTTCTTATGTACCAAAATCTTTCTCCATTATACTTCCCTCCTTTACGGGCATTTTGCCATTCATTGTCGAACGCCCAAATAATTACCAATTATAGGAATATAGAGAAAGAAACCGTTACATTCTAAAATGTAACGGTTTCTTTCTCTGTTAAGAAAATCCGTGCTCCCCTAGGGGACTTATTTTTCTGCTGATATGCGGGGAAATTCCCCGTATGGAAAGAGTTTTTCAACCGGAATATCCTTCAGACGGGCATGTTTCACATCCTTTGGGGAAAGCACAGGGTCCGGAATTGGCCACTGTACCGCAATATCGGGATCGTTCCAGATAATCCCGCCTTCTGCCTCCGGGTGATAAAAATCCGTACATTTATAAGCGAAGAGAGCAGTAGCGCTCGTCACGCAGAAGCCATGGGCAAACCCCTCGGGTACATAAAACTGCCGTTTGTTTTCGCTTGACAAAGTAACGCCGACCCATTGTCCAAAGGTAGGCGAGCCGACCCGGATATCAACCGCGACGTCGAAAACTTCTCCCTGTAAAACATAAACTAATTTTCCCTGCGCACCGGGCTTTTGATAATGGAGCCCCCTTAACACGCCTTTAGTGGAATAGGAAAGGTTATCCTGTACGAATATGCCGGGCAAACCCGCCTTGGCATAGCGTATTTGATGCCACGTTTCCATGAAAAAGCCACGCGCGTCGCCGAAAACTTTCGGCTCGATAATTACAACCCCTGATAATTTTGTTTCGATAACGTTCATATACTCAGCCCGCTTTGCGCCAGATTTAAAAGGTATTCTCCGTAGCCGTTCTTTTTCAAGGGATCGGCCAGCTTGATCAATTGTTCCGTATCAATCCAGCCCTTACGATAGGCGATTTCTTCCGGACAGGCAATCTTCAGCCCTTGCCGTTGCTCAATGGTCTCAATGAAACAAGACGCCTGAAAGAGCGATGAAGGGGTCCCCGTATCCAGCCAGGCGAAGCCACGCCCTAATTTTTCAAGGCGCAGCCGGCCCTCACGCAGATAGTGTTTATTGACGTCCGTTATTTCAAGTTCACCCCGCGCGGACGGTTTGAGTTCGGAAGCTATGTCCACAACTTGATTATCGTAAAAATAGAGCCCTGTAACCGCAAAATTGGATTTCGGCTCAGCGGGCTTCTCCTCAAGTCCGATTACCCGGCCCTGGGCATCAAACTCCGCCACACCGTATCTTTGCGGCTTCTTTACCCAATAGCCAAAAACAGTGGCCCCCTCCTCGCAGCAGGCCGCACGCCAAAGGATTTCCGGCAGTCCATGCCCATAAAAGATATTGTCCCCGAGGATCAGCGCACAACCATCATGACCGATGAAGTCCTTTCCGATGATAAACGCCTGTGCCAAGCCATCGGGACTCGGTTGAACCGCGTAACTAATATTTAGTCCCCATTGACTGCCGTCATGGAGCAATTTTTCGTATAAACCGATATCGTGGGGGGTACTTATGATAAGCAGGTCTTTGATACCCGCTAACATGAGCGTGCTCAGGGGATAGTACACCAGCGGCTTATCATAAATCGGCAGCAGTTGTTTGCTCACCACTTGCGTGAGCGGATAAAGACGCGTCCCCGAACCGCCGGCTAATATTATACCCTTTGTGATCATAACTGTCCCTCTCTCTCTGCCCCTTGCAGGCCCAGGCGCTCACGGCGATAGCTTCCATCGCACACGGCCCTGCACCATGCACCGTTGTGCAAATACCACTGCACGGTTTTGCGCAAGCCCGTGGCAAAGGTTTCCTGCGGACTCCACCCCAGTTCTCCCTGCAGCTTCGTGGAATCAATCGCGTAACGGTAGTCGTGCCCGCGGCGGTCTGCAACATAGGTTATCTGCGCGCGATAACTGTTTCCGCCGGCGGAAGGGCTTAACTCGTCCAATAAGTCACAAAGAGCATGCACTACTTCCAGGTTGGTTTTCTCGTTGTTTCCTCCGACATTATAGGTTGCGCCAAGCTTTCCTTTGTCCAGAACGGCTTGGATGGCTTTGCAATGATCAGTTACAAAGAGCCAGTCCCGCACATTCCGCCCGTCCCCGTACACCGGTAGCGGCTTCCCTTCCAAGGCGTTGAGAATCATCAGCGGAATCAGTTTCTCGGGAAACTGGTAAGGACCGTAGTTATTGGAGCAGTTGGTCGTCAGAGCAGGCAGCCCGTAGGTATGCCGGTAGGCCCGCACCAAATGGTCGGATGCGGCTTTTGAGGCCGAGTAGGGAGAATTTGGCGCGTAAGGCGTGGTCTCCGTAAAAAAGCCCTCCGGGCCCAACGACCCGTAGACCTCGTCCGTGGAAACATGCAAAAATCGAAAGGCGTCACGTTCAACGCCCGTCAGGCTCTCCCAATAATGCCGTACTGCTTCCAACAACCCGAAAGTACCCACGACATTTGTCTGAATAAATTCCCCCGGTCCGTCGATGGACCGGTCCACATGGGATTCCGCGGCAAAATTCACCACCGCCTCCGGCTTGTAATTCTGCAGTAAATATCGTACAAGACCGCGGTCGCCGATATCGCCTTTTACAAACACATGACGGACATCGTCCGCCACATCGGCCAGGGACTTTAGATTCCCGGCGTAGGTAAGCTTGTCCAGATTGATCACCCTGCAGCCGTTATCCATAATACTCTGCCGCACAAAGTTACTGCCGATAAACCCTGCCCCGCCGGTAACCAAAATAGTTTTCATTAAATGACCAGTTCCTTTCTGCCCTCTATGTTTGCTGCGCAAGATACTCTTTCAGCGCCTCTTCCCACGGCCGCATTACCGCCCCGACGGTAAGCCGCAGCAGCATATTATCCAGCGGAGAATATAACGGGCGGGGGGCGGGCCGGGCCAACTGTTCCGTAGTCTGGGGCAGCACTTTTACCCTGTTTAGACCGGCCAGCTCAAATATTTTTTTTGCAAAGTCATACCATGTGGTCACGCCGGTGTTGGCCGCATGATAAATGCCGTAATGTTCGGTACGGATAAGAGCTAAAATCGCCTCTGCCAAATCCTGCGTGGAAGTTGGACAGCCATACTGATCGTTGACGACCCGCAGCGTATCCCTTTCTTTGCCGAGCTTGAGCATGGTCCGCACAAAATTATTACCGTCGCCATACAGCCAGGATGTGCGGACAATAAACAGCCTGTTTAAAATATGCCTGGTCAACATTTCGCCGGCCAGTTTTGATTTACCATAGATACTTTGCGGATTAGGCTGATCAAATTCACTGTACGCTCGTCCCAAAGTTCCGTCAAAGACGTAATCGGTACTGACATACACTAATTTTGCGCCGCATTGCAAACAGCCGGCCGCCACGTTTTGCGCGCCGATCGCATTTATTTTATAGGCCGTCTCCCCGTTCTCTTCCGCGCCGTCAACATTTGTGTAAGCGGCGCAATGGATAACGGCGTCCGGTCTGTAGGTGTTCATTATCTTTAAAGTTGCCGGTTGGTCTGTAATATCCATTTCCGCGGCATCTGTGGCGAAGAAATCTGTCCCCTTCAACCGCCGCGTCAGTTCTTTGCCGAGTTGACCCTTGGCCCCGCTAAGCAATATTTTCATTTTCTGCCCCCGCTTTGCAGAACGACATCGCTGTGTCAATGGACTGCTTTTTTCTTATGAAGTTCGTCATTTACTGCTACATTCCTTCATTTTAAATGCTTGTAATTAGTGGATTAGGCTCATTACGCACCAAAATAAGTGGACTTTCTACCCAAATGATGAAAATTGTAATTGCTTTAGAAAACATATATTGGTAAAATTAGGATATACAGGTAACTAATTACATAAAAGGAATAATTTTAAAAATATTTACGTAGAAATATTGATCGTTCAGCTAATTTTGCCAGACTAGAAACGTTCAACCGGTAAATTATAGAATATGAGGTGGAAAGCATGAATCAACGGAAAATCTTTTCTATAAGTATGGTGAAAAATGAGGCGGATGTTATTGAGTCCTTTGTCAGATACAACCTTAATATATTGGACGGCATGGTCATCCTCGATCATTTTAGCACCGACAATACAGTTGTCATATTAAAAAATTTAATCAATGAAGGTTTGCCGATAACCCTTTGGCCTGCGGTGGATGTTGAGCATAATCAGAACAAAATGATGACCACCTTAATGTATAAAACATTTCGGAAATTCCAGCCGAACATGATTATTCCCTTGGATGCGGATGAGTTCATTGTGTCAGCGGATGGGACAACCCATCCAAGAAAACTGTTGGAAGAATTGGCTGATGGGAACATCTATAAAATTCATTGGAAAACCTACTTTCCCCATGAAAAGGATAATCCCGATTACTTACTTATCACCCAAAAAATGCAGCACTGTATTGATGGCTTTGATCATACACAGGAGATGAGTAAAGCCATCGTTTTTAGATCAATCGCTAAAAAATATAAACCTTCCCTTTCGATGGGAAGTCATAACTTAAACATCAACTGGCGATTTAGGGCGTTTACACCGCGCATAAAACTCCAGTCCCTGAGGCTGGCTCACTTCCCGATTAGATCGATAGATCAACTAAAATCCAAGGTTTTTGTGAACCAAATAAATAATTTAAGCCGGATAGATTCAAAAAAAGGGGATTCCTTCCACATCAAGGACTTATTTGAAAAAATGAAAAGTGATGACCGGCAGGTCTCCATAAGCGATTTACAACGTTTTGTCGCAGATTCATATTTCCCTGGAAAAAACCTTACCACTGTCACGTTAAAACATGACCCTGTCAGATTACCATTTTGTACAGCGCTGGATATGAAATATACTAAATTGAACGAAATAAATTATCTGGAAAACGTGTTGGAAAATTGTACGGTGCTTGCCAAACACTATGCTGATTTAAAACGGGAAAAATATTCCCTGACAAAAACGGTATTTTCCATCTTTATAGTAATAAAAGGTCTGACTAAACAGTTTATTACCCAACGGCTATTAGGTTTTAATCACGATCAGGAAAGATATCAGTTGTAAAAGTATGCTCAATACCATTTACGTCCTCGCAAAAGTGATGTACTTATGCCCCAAGAAACTGGAAAGTATAGGGATTCCCATGCCGACTGCATGCGCAATCGCCTCGCGATGATTCCATAAACCAATATAGGGAAAGACGTAGTCCGCTAACAATACGCTGACCACTACGGTTTGCATAACTGCTATGATATTGACGATTGTAAAATATATAAATTGTTTTGAGGCTTTACCGATCGATTGCTGAAAAACTATCATCCGGCTTAATACAAAAGCCACAACCATGCCGATGATATATGCAGAAAAAACGGCCCATACGAAGCTCATAATATGGTTCAGAAGAATTCGCGCTATAAAATTAACTATGGCAGCAAACCCCCCGGTCAGGATAAACTTATAAAAATCTTTCGACATAAATTCCCCAAGATATTTCTTCATATCAACTTTCCTTCACGATACTTTCCGCAATTTCCCGCCCTAACCGGACACTTTCAGAAATAGACCGATCCTCGGGATAATAATACGATGTGTCGGCAATATATAGCCCGTTCACTTCCGTCTTTAACGCGGGTAGCATTTTCAAATACTCAGGTGGACATACAGGCTGGGCACACGCATACCTATGGACTTTTTGGCCAAGGACCCAGTCTTCCGAAAATTCGGGGTTTACTCGCTTGGCATATGACAACACCTCATCAATAAAGGCTTTGTCCGTTTGCCGATATTTCGGATGATCCTTATGAAGGTAAAAAGGAACATATAATATCTGCTCTTTTAAAGGATTTAGATTGGAATACTCGATCATACCAGGAATGGCTATCGAAGAATCATTGATATTTAGCCAAAAGTTTTCCGTGAGTTTTGATTTTAATTTCAATATTACACAAACTACCCCTACGTTATTAATTTTTCGTAGTTTTTCAGAGATTTTCCCGGGCAAATCATCGGCAATATCAGCAACATACGGTAACGGTATCGTCGATATCACAAAATCGTACGCCTTGAACTGTCCGCCTTTCAACTCAATACCAGAAACCCTTCCATTTCTTATATTGATCTTACGGACCATATTATTAAAGTAAATCTTCCCACCCTTTTCGGCAATATTTGCTGTCAGGGCATGAAACAGAGTAGCTGAACCACCCTTGATATACCCCATACGCTCCGTAAAAATGTTCTTGCGTGATAACGCCACTCTCTTAATGCGGGTCCATATCCACGCGGCGGAAATATTGTCGCTATACTCGTAAAATTTAAGCCTGAATAAAGGTTCCCAAAAAACATCATAGGCTTTCGAGCCGACAAATTTCTTTATCCAATCAATCGCTTTTACTTTATCCAAGTCACGCCATTTTGTTCTTTTACTGGCGAGAAACAGGTGTAAACCGTAGCGCAATTTAGATAGTAGGTCCGCTTCCGGAAAAGATAAAAGAAATAACGGGTTACCCCATTTATATAATTTACCGTTATAAAAGAAACCCATTTTTGTTTCTGTCCACTTTAGCCGATCATAAATGCTCAGTTCTTTCAACAGGTTAAATAGCGGATAATCCGGCCCGCAGACAAAATGATAGAAACGTTCAATATTTAAGCCGTCAAAATCAAAAGACGCAGACATCCCGCCGGCTCTATCTTCTTGCTCAAAAACATCAACCTTATGGCCCGCTTTTAACAGATCGTAGGCACAAACTAGTCCCATCGCTCCCGCACCGATTACGGCAATTTTTTTTTGTGTCATCGTTTGCACCTCATTATGGCTTCAATATATATTTGCTGTAAACAGGGTGAAGATGCGTTTCACGCATCGCTTGTTCAAAAGGTATCGGTTCTACGGCAAACTCATTCCACCAGGCAAATACCTCAAACTTATCGCCCGCTGTCAATGCCTTCAATTGATCGGCAGTGAAGGGCGGCTTCGCGCTGAATAAGGCGTAAATCTTTAAAAGATAGTAGAACATATTATAGGGAATATTGAGAATAAGTGTCTTGAGCTTTTTTACTTTTTTAATCGTGCGGATGATATCGATATAATCAATGTTTTCCCGGCCGATAATATCGTATATCCGGTCATTTGGCTGATTCTCCATCGCCTTGATGATCACACCGCAAAAATCCCTTACATATAAGGGCTGCCGCAGATATTTCCCCTCACCGGGAATAGGGAATACCGGAACCCGTTCCATAAACCGCGACAGCCAGCCCAGGTGCTTCTTATCAAACCAGCCAAACATCAGGGTTGGGCGCAGCGCACAATACTTGAAACCACTGTCCGCCACCATCTTTTCCTGGACTTTCTTCGTATTGGTGTAATCGTCGTCTGCGACGGATATAACAACGGAAGAACTAATATGCACTATATATGGAATATTGTATTTCCGGGCTGCATTGAGGATCTTCTCCGTCGCGATGATATTATTCCTGATAAACGGATCACTGCTTTTCCCTGTGATCTGTGCCTGCAGCATAATAAGAACCTGCCCGTCTTCAAAGGAGTCTGCCCATGAACCGGATTCAGCAACATCAGCGGTTATTACCTTAACATCAGGGTGCAACGTTTTCAGTATTGCAATATTATATTCATGCTTATCAATAGCCACAATATTACTGTAACCCCGCTCTTTCAGCATGACAATCAGATTCTGCCCTACCAGACCCGCCGCACCGGGAATTATAATCTTGCTGTTTTTATTCATTGCTTCACCTCATCATACTTACAATATAGCCCATTATTGTACCTAACAATAATCCCCCTAGGACCTCATAAAAATTGTGGCCTTGAGATTCACGCAGTTTTGTTTCGGTCGGCGCAATCCGGTTAAGAACTTGTGCGTGCTTGCCTAAAGTTCTGCGTAACCCCAGGGCATCAATCACCGTAATAATCAGCATAGCCATCCCCAAAGAAAAAACCGGGTTGTCGAACCCGTTTTTGAAGCCAATCAGCATAACCGCTGAACTGACCACGGTAGTATGCGTACTGGGAAAACCCCCGTTGCCAATTCTCGCTATCGCCTCATTGCCAAAACGCACGTAATTGAGGAAAAACTTTATAGTGCCGGCAACACCCCAGGCGACAATGGGCAGGAATATGTAAATATAGTTCAAATCTTTCACCCTCAACTTAATAAATATCTTTTGATACAAATTACACTTAGCCCGTAAAGAACAACCGTTATAAAGATGTGTTTATCGCTAAACAGAATATCTTCCGGTTTACCACCGCTTTTCTCCATGTGAATAAGATAAAGATAGCGAAACATGCCGTAAATCACGAAAGGGATTGTCAACATCATATAACGTTTGTCGCCGGAAGTTTCCGTCGCAGTATAAAGCGCGTAGGTCGCAATTGTCATCGCGGTTACGATCGTGATAAGCTGGTCTAAAAGCGCCGTAGAATAATAGGATAGCACTTTTCTCTGTTTGCTCATGTCTCCGTTAAACAATTGCAGTTCATACCTCCGCTTTCCGAGCGCCAGGAAAAGCGACAACATTAAAGTACACAAGATAAACCAGGGAGTTAGTTTGTCCCCTGCGGCCACCGCTCCGGACACAGCGCGCAGTACAAAGCCCGTCGCAATAATCATTACATCAACGATTACAACGTGTTTTAACCGTAGCGAATAGAATACATTGATCATAAAATACACTAAAATAATTGCCGTAAAGACTACGCCGATATAATAAGCCAGGCCCAAGGAAACGGCAAACAGGAAAATACTATACACTATGGCCGCAGGAACGCCCAATGCCCCTGAAGCGATCGGCCGTTTGCAATTATCAGGATGCAGCCGGTCTTTTTCCCTATCCACGATATCATTCATAATGTATACTGTGCTGGCGGCCAGTGAAAAACAAACAAATGCAATGCTCATTAAAATCATGGTATCATGTCGAAATAAATTACCCGCAAAAATAGGGGACGAAAATATCAGCAGGTTTTTTGTCCACTGCTTGGGCCGCAACACCCACAATAGTGCCCTAATTATACCCATCTGATGGTCGGGGACCGAAGAGCAAGGGTTTTGTATGTTCAATACCTCCACAATACATCAACTCCTATTTTAGCCGTCATATTGGTCGAATAGCTTTCCCCACCGGCTGGTTTTTTTAAAATGTTCCATCTTTCGCTTGCCCTTAAAAGGCCACCATAAGTAATCATGGTAAAAAAAAGAACCGAAAATGAACAGGTTTACCAACGGCGTGCGAAAAAACAAGTTCTGTATTGATTTCAACGGCCCGAACCACAGAAAGTCTCCCACGCTTGAAGCCAGGTTGTCACCTACTTTAAATTTAAAATTAATCCTTTCGATATCCTCTCCGACTACTTCAATTTGTTTAGGATCGCCCACTCCCAGCCCGCGCTCATGCGCTATGCGTATGTACGGCAAATCCAGCGGGTTAAAACCCATCATTTGACTCGCTATCGCGTCAATAGCCACTTGGTCGTCACTTGCTAATATATAGTCCTTTTCAATCGGATCCATTGTCCTTGGTCCGGGACCGTTGCCGCACACCGTTCCGTCCATCACGGCAAACATACCCGGATGGATTTCTTTCTGTATCTGCAGAAGGTCCACTAAAGTTTCGTGAATAACGCTATGGGTATAATGGCGTTTTGTATTGAGCAAGCCGCCGAAAGCATTCTTCATCGCGCCGGTTGTAGTGGTATAAATGTGGCATTTCATGGTAGGTAAATGAACAACGTTTTTCCCATAAAAATAGTCTGGCACCCTGACTCCATCGGGAAATACTTCATGCAGAGCCAGCAGTTTTTCTTTCGGTTCGTGGATGACCCATTTCATATCTTCTTCTTTGAAATTATACAGAACTGGAATATGGTATTTTTCAAACAGCGGCACGTATTTGTTCAGCTTTTCTCCTTTAAACGCATTAGTCACAACTGTTTTGTTCTGCACACAAGTAATATCCGTAATCCCCTGTTTGTGTAACCCAAGGATAGTTCCTTCCAATTGCCAGGGCGTGGTATTTGCGCTTAAATAGGGAAAATGCCAGGAAATGTTGTCTTTGAGAAAGGTCGTCACCTGCGGATTTAAGTAATTTTCCACTTGCGCCACTGCCAAAAGTTTTTGGTAGTCTTGCAAAACAGTATCCGGACTGGTTTTAAATACATAAACTTTACTCACTTATCAACTCTCCCTAGAAATATTTGCAATTTCACGTAACCCATGATGCCAATTGAAGAAAATATCATACTTACGAGCATAAAAATACAAACCCTGAAACATCCTGATAATATGCAGTATTTTCGGAGGTAAAATCAAGGGAAATGACCATTCTCTCGAAGCCAAAAGAGTGTTCAATTTATATTGCAAACGCCATCTGGCAAAGTCATATCTGTCAGCCGTATAGAAGGGTTCAAAAACAATGCCCAAAATGTCCCCCAGCGTGCACCCGTAATATGTCAAAATGCCGGAATCAAAAGCCAGAATACCTAGGTCATGTTTCAGTTGGGCAACATCTTCGTACTCGCCGTTTAATAAGCGCTTCATGGATGCGACTTCTCTGTCGGACAGCCGGACAACATTTCCATAATCTAATACGGTGAGCTTTATATCCTCCTCATTTTGCGTAAACAGAAAATTACCGGGATGCGGATCGGCATGTACCATCCCGTATTTTAGCAGAGCGGTTAGTTCAAAATCGAACAAAAGTTTAAAGGCAGCCTCCCTGGCAGTCTCCCCAGCGCCTTCCAGATACTCATGTATAAATTGTCCTTCTACCCACTGGCTAGCGATCATCCTTTCGTCTGAATATTCGAGATGGACGTGCGGAACATGAATATTTGGATTATTTCCAAAGCACTTACTGAACAGGTTTTGCGTATCAGCCTCTTTTCTGTAATCACATTCTGCCAAGACACTTTCCCTCAGGGCTTGAATTATCTTCGGCACGGGGTTGTTGCATAATGGGAGCAGCTTTGTAATAGCGGCAATAATACTTAGTAATTTAAAGTCCTGCTTAATGCCGGTCTCAATATTCGCGTATTTTACCTTAACTGCCAGCAAGCCTTTATCTGTAGTAACTTTGAAAACTTGTCCTACGGATGCCTGAGCGACCGGTATGATTTCCCGATAGGCAAGCTTTGCTGTATTTAAGTAATCCTGAAGAGGAATTTTTTCCTCAGTACCGGATGTGTATAGTAAAGCAAACTCACTGCTGCGATCAAGCGCATAGAGGCTGATATGTTGACCCATTTTCTGCGGCAAACCATGCAATTCACCCAGGTTTTTAACAAGATCAGGCCTTTCCCTTTTAAATAGCCTTAAAATCAGTGAACATAATTTTATAATACGTATAACAATCACCTATTAGAAATATTTACGATTATCTGTAGTCTTCTTTAAAATAGATTTATCGTATCAGGCGCTGTAAATCTTCATGTGTAAAATCCGTTGGTAACTCATCGCTGTAAAACCGGATGTTTGCTACCTTTTCAAAATATATTTGATCTTTTGCATCACATACCAGTTCCATTGACACAACGTTGTTCTTATTTTCGTTTGCAATCATCTTTAGTACATCTGCGTTGTTTTCCATAAGTGGTGAAAGGATGAACGGTTCGCGGGTCATCTCCGGAATAATTCTGAACTGTTTGACCAGACCGTCTTCTAAAGTTAATTTTACATACAGTTCCGGCGGCTTATAAATAAATGTCCGCATCTTGCCAAGGAAACTGTACTGTATATCCAAAGAACTCAATAATATCTGCGCAGGGCGAGAAATATTTATCTTTTCGCCTATCTTTATTTCTTGAGTTTTATAAAGAGGCGGCTCAATTGTTCGGATAAACTCGGGATTTTTCTTAAATAAAATAAAGTTTGATTCGGTAAGAACCGGGAAATAATTATGCAAAACTTCCCTGATCCATAAGCTGTCATCAAGTAGGGGCAGCCTGCCGTCGATGGTCTGATTCGCCGCCAGAATATGATCTGGGGGTTGGGCGATCAAACTTTCTTGATTTTTATGCAGTAAAATAGAGGTATAGGCACTATAACTCTGAAATATTGGACGTGGTGTCCAGTTTAGTTGATTTAATAAAACGTACCCCTGCTGGTAATTATAAATGTCGACCGGTCGATTAGCGACCGTTTCTTTTATAAGCGGCAAATTATTTTTAGCGCTCGCCAATTCCGTTTCACGGGATAATAGATTTAGTCGCTCGGTAAACATCGGGGGACGCAAGACAACGCTTACGGCGTCAATAAAATTATCAATACTGCCATTTCGCCGATGTGGCCCAGCCCCAATCAAAGCCGCACAAATAAATAAAACAAAGACAAGCTGTGTAAACTTTAAGGTCCCCTTTTTATATTTGTTTACCTTCCCTTCGCTTACTTGCGTTCTAATTGCCCATAAAAGGCCCGGCAGCAGACCAATAAACGAAAAGAATATTCTTTGATGTGCATCGTGTCGGACAAAACCGTGTTTCCATGCCAAAAGCGTGCTTATAAACACGCTGACCCACATTACGAGGCTCTTTGTATCGGCTTTCCCTGTCCTTGAATGCAAAAATAAGGTGACACTGAGAAATAGCATCAATACAATTGATAAATATAGATATTTAGTTTTCCCAATTACCGACATCGCCTCGTTATAACCGCGGGTTATTTCAAGCGAATAGAAAATATAGTTCGGGTAATCCGTAAATTTTTGACCGGTAATCCACCATAATAGCAAAGTATATAATATAAATAATAAGCCAATCATCAATGCTTGCTTTATGTTTTTATTAGTCATCTTGGCGGCAGCCGCCCCCAGAATTAAAATAATCCCGCTTACCCAAAAGGTAAATTTAATAAATCCTGTAAGCGTAATGAAAAAAACCGGCAATGCCACATATATCAACTGGCTAATCTTAGACTCCCGGTTGCTATAAATCAATACAAATAAACTCGCCAGTTGCATGAACAGAATTATATCTTCCGATGCTCCAAAAAGGAAAATCCCGGCAGCGACCAGCGTTGCGGCTCGCAGACCGCTTATTTCCCTGATCTCATATAATATAAAGCAGCTGTATACGGCACATAAAACATGATAGATTATCCTATACCAGTAAAGATGGACCGAAAATACATTTAACTCCAGCCATGCTAGCGGTCCATATGTAAAGATAACATCATGACCAAATCTTGGCTGTAACTGGGCAAAATAATTGTAAGCATTACTCCAAGACGGATCTAAATTCACCGTTGGAACCTGAAGTACCAGCCGTAGCATACTTAGAAAGGTTATGCATTGTAGTACCAAAAACAAATACCTAGATGATACAAAACGGTTCAAAGTCTTCATACCCCCATATTATAAAGTCCTTCCAAAACTGCGATTCAAGATGAAACACGGCATTTGTCCCTTATAATGAATCTTGGACCGCATTTTCCTCCTGTTACTTATTGATCTGAGCCCAAAAACTCTTCTAAGTAATGGTCGAAAACTTTATAATGAGTGAAACGACTCTTCGGCAAATGGAACATCTGCATAATTTCAGCATCGCTTCTTTGACGAGCAGTTTGTAGTACTTTTCTTTTTTCCCGTATACTGGGAAGTCTTTTGAGAAAACTTATTACGGCTGCGAGGAAAATTAATAAATCATCCAATTTTCTAATCAACCGAAAAAAGATTTTACTCTTTCCGACAGTCCGACTTACCTTCTGTTTCACTGTAAGAAATTTAAGATTATGTTCGTTATCCAAAACAATGTCGGCGCGCAAACTTTCAATCACCTTTAATAACCGCCAGATAAGAGCGCCACATAAATATTTATAGACATTTTTCCCTTCATAATTTTTATACAGCATCATTAAGGGATTGCGCTGGTGATAAAAACGGATCTGATATTTGGCAAACTTGCGCGAAGTAGTGCTGTGCCGATGAAAAGTAACCGCCAATGGCGATGCGACTACTTTGTATCCTAATAACCATAAACGCCAGCACAAATCATCATCCTCGTGATAAAGATATAAATCCTCGTCAAACCCGCCCACGGCTAAAAATACGTCTTTATCGATAAGCATAGCACCGCCCGAGGCATAAAACACGTCCTTCTCCTGATGATAGTCATCCAAAATAGTGCTCGGCTTAGCATGACGTGGATTGTAGCTACCGCCAAGAAAGTAGGCATTGCCTATACAATCAATCATTCCATCAAAAAAATCGATCTTCGAGCCGTCACTATTAAGTATCGCTCCGCCTACACAGGCCGCCCCGGTTCGCTGCTGTGAAGCGACAAGTTTTTCAAGCCAATTTTCTTTGGCATACATATCATTATTAAGCAACGCCAAATATTCACCCTTGGCAATTGCCGCCGCTTTGTTATTAGGCCTGGCAAACCCTCCATTTTCAGAATTTTGGATTACGATAACACTAGGGTAGTTGGCCTTAATATAATTAACAGAACCATCGGTTGAATTATTATCCACAACGATGATTTCATACTTATCCTGCGGATAAGTCTGCTTGCAAACGGAGGGTAAACAATTTTTCAATAAATTCAAACCATTGAAGTTCACAATAATTATACTGATAAAAGGCATATTTTTCGCCATAACCACCTCATCTCAAATCCAATAACGACTTTTTTCTATAAAATTCGTTATTATTCGCCATATTCCTTCCCTAGTATGCATTATGGTAAAAATTGTTCGCACCTATATGTCTATCGAAGGATAGGCTTCCCATCGGAGACTTTGTTTTTCACCCCTTTGCCGGACCAGATTCTGAGTAACGGCGCAAGGACTTGTCTGCAGCCGAAAAGTACCCCCAGTTCACTACCCAATTAATGGAATAAAAAAAAAGGGGGGGCTCCCCCTAGCCGAAGCATATGTTATTATCAACCTAGCAGCCTGTAATTGAGCTAAGTCAAATTAAAATTGAAAATACACTTTTGTTAAGGTCGCATAGTCCATAGGATATATTTTTTTAGCCGCTTTAAGGCTATCGATATAATATTTGCTTTTTTGACCCTTGTCCTGATCGATACTTATTTTCATAGACTGGTGTTCCTTGTGAAAAACATAGGTTGTATGGACAAATTTTTTTGTCAAACCGACTTTCCGTGTCAAGATTGTAAGGATATCCTCTTCGTAATAAAGAAAGGTACCCGGAAAAAGAAATGGATAATATTTGAAATAATCTGGAGTCAGAAGAAAGCACGCTCCGTGTAATATTAAATTTAAAGAGGCAATGCTGTTAGCGGCTAATTTATTGCGGGTAATTTCTCCGCTTTTTTTCTTTTTCTTCTGAAAAATGTTCATCCTTTTCAGGCCCTGGTACAAACTAGATTGCCTGAACCTTATGGTCGTAATCTTCCGCCAATAATACAAATCCTGTTGTAAAGCACTTCTGATTACATCATAATCCGCCCTTGCCGGGTTTTGTTCATGTCCGTCGGCGGCTAAGATCCGGGGACCCAACACCCCCACTCCTGGCGCGTAGGCTTCCATCAGCGTAGTGATCATGCCGGCGTCTTTGACAACGGTGTCGTTATTGAGCAGCAATACGAAATTACACCCCAGGATGTCCCGGGCATAACGGATGCCCAGATTGTTTCCCCGGGCAAAGCCTTCGTTTTTCTCACTAAATAATAAATGAACGCCCCCGTGATTCCTGAATTTTTCTTCCAGCCTGGCCTGTGAATCGTTGGGCGACCCGTTGTCCACGATAATTATTTCTTTTGCCGGGTACTGATCAAGGGCGATGCTCTCCACACACTCCATGGTATCCTTATAGTTGAGGTAATTTAATATGACAATCGCAACTTTGTCCATGTTTGCCCCCTAAGTAAAGCTGTTATCACCGAATAATCTAGGCATGAGAATAAATATGCAGCGTATTTATGGCCATATCTCTGATATTAAATATTTTCGCCCGCCTAAAACCGCCTTCTCTAAGCTTGCCGGCTAACTTGTCGTCGGTCAATACCCGGATAACAGCTTGCGCGAGTCTCGCCGGATCTTGGGGCGGAATGAGCAGCCCGGTTTCACCATCGGTAATGATCTCTGCCGTCCCCCCCGTATTCGTGGCCACCACGGGGGTGCCTGCAGCCATGGCTTCCACTGTCACCAACCCAAAAGGCTCGTTCAAGGATGCCAATACAAAAACGTCCAGGTCTTTCATGATTGCGGGAATATTGCCGCGGGATCCCAAAAAGTGCACATCACCGTTCATCCTTTTCAGTTCCGCAATATATGCACCGCCGCCCACCACCACAAAAACCGTATTGGGACATTGGGCTTGTATCTCCGGGATACTGCGCAGAAAAGTTTCATGACCTTTGCTGGGATTGACACGTCCTACCATACCGACAATCTTCGTCTCTGCGCCGATGCCCAGTTCCGCGTGCAATATCCCCGGTTTTGCCGCGGAAAACTTATCGATATCTATTCCATTATGGATCACCGTAATCTTTTCCGGCGGAAAGACAGTGATCGCCTTTTTCACCGTCTGGGAGACAGCGATCACCTTATCGGCTTTCCTGTATAACCACCGGTGCAGGACGCTGTTTTTTAACGGTGCCCGTATATGTCTGGTCATCACTACTTTCAATTTCGGGTTAAAGAATTTCGCCAAATTGGCCGTCCAATAATCCCGCCCGAGATGCGCGTGGACAATATCTATGGCGTTTTCCCGGCAGTATTTCGCCAATATCCAGGCGCTTTTTAAATCCCACGCCCCTTTGAGCGGCAAGTTTAAGACCGGGATCTTCGCTTCCCGGCTTTTTTGGTCAATGGCGCTTCCCGGCCGGCAGACCAGCACCACGCTTTCGCCTAATGACATTAGTTCCCTGCACAGCAAAAACACATGCGCTTCACCGCCGGCCCAATTCTTCATGGAGTTGATCTGTATCACCTTCAGAGCTTTAGTCGGCATCACGATCCTCCTCCTGTTCCCGTAACATTATGCCCGCCGGTTACTTTTTTTCGGCTACATCATTAACGGCCGTTTCCGTAGCTTCCAACACTTGAGCGAAGCGGATGTCCTCAATGGAATTTCCCGTGGGCGGCAGCACAGCCCATTCAGGATGCCTGTAGGGACCGATTCTCAGATGATTGGTCGGACCTACAACCATCACTGTGCGTTTCCCTACGGCCAGCGCAGCGTGCAGCAAACCGGTGTCCCCGCCCACCACGACCGAAGACAACGCCGTTAACCCGACGGAGGTGACAAAGTCGGCCTGACCCGCCGCCACGGGAAAACGGGCTGCCACTTCCCTCAGTTGTGCCCGTTCCCCCGGCCCGCCGCCAAACAATACCTGCAGACCCTGTTTCTCCCAGTATTCCGCAAGCATCACCCAACGGTCCAGCGGCCACCTTTTCCCGGGAACGCCGTCGCCGGTGAAAGGCTGAATAAACAGCGTGTTTTTTTGCCGGGACAATCCCAAATCAGCAAACAGTTTATGCGCCTTCGCCAAATTCTCCCGGGGAACCACATACTCGTTTTTAACCGGGAAAGGAGTTAAGCCCCCTTTTTCCAGTAACCTGAGGTGTTGGTCAATAATATGCACATCGTTTAAATTTCTGATGAAAGTATTGGTATAAAAAAACTCGCGGACAGGTCTTTTATTTTTTGTCGAGCCCCAGCGATGTTTTATGCCGCTTAACCACAACAAAAAAGCATGTTCCCCATGCCCGGCAAAATCAACGGCCAACTGATAGTTATTCTTCCGCATCCTCCGGCATAGCTCCGTCCCCATTTTCCATATCCTGAGCATATTTTTTGAGGCTGATATTTGTTGGTTGATGGGCAAAACCTCATCAAGACCGGGAAATCCTTTTAATACTTCGGCGTAACGATCCTTAACCAAATAACTTATTTTGCTGTTTGGAAAATTAGCCTTCAGCATATAATAAGCGGGAAGCGTAAAAATAATATCCCCGATGGCCCCTTTGCGTATCATCAGGATATTCTCCACCTTATCTCGCACTAACTATCCCCTCATCTCCTAAAAATCCGCCAAGAGTTTCCTTTGCTCTATCAGGTCCATTACGTCTGCAGCTGTGATTTGTTCCATACATTGCACATCAGGGCAATCCCGTTTAAAACACGGGCTGCAGTTGAGATTTTTCCGTATTACGACATGCTCGTCCCCAAACGGACCGTTTCTCTGCGCATCGCTGGGGCCAAAAAGCGCCACGACCCTGGTGCCCATGGCCGCCGCAAGATGCATCGGCCCTGTATCGCCGCCGATAAACAAATTACTTCTTTGCAGTACGCCGGCGAGTTGTTTTAAATTTGTTTTACCGATCAGGTTGACGATGCAGGCGGCCGTGTTCGCCTGTATAACCTGCGCCCGTTCCTGGTCCTGCTGCCCGCCGATCAAGATAACCGGCTGCTGATACTTTTTCGTTAAGGCGCCGGCCAAATCGGCGTAGTAGGCCGCGGGCCAGCATTTCGAACGCCAATTTGTCCCGGGGGCCATTACTATATAGGACATCCCCGGCATTATGCCCGCCGCATGCAGCATTTGCTTTACTTCTTCAACAGCCTGCCCGTTGGGCTGCAGGCAGTATTGCGGTCTTCCGGGCTCACAGCCCAACTCCCGGGCTACGTCCAGATAGCGTTCAATAACATGGCTGTCTTTATGGACGCCGCATACCGGTTTGCTCACCAGCCAGCTTAATTCCCGCATATTGCAATAACCGATTCTGTGCGGCGCCCCGCTGAACAGGGCAAGCGCCGCACTTTTAAACAAGCCTTGTAAATCCAGGACCAGATCAAAATGGTGCGCTTTTAACATTTTCGCTAAAGCCGGGCCATATTTTACGAAACCATGCCAGGTTTTATACTTTGCTTTTTCAAAGAGCAGGATTTCATCAATATGGGGGTTCATGGTCAGTAAGTCATAGGCCGGTTTTTCAACTATCCAGGTAAGTTTACCCGCCGGAAACCGTTGTTTTAGCGCCTGGGCAACGGGCAAGGCATGAATTACATCGCCAATCGCGCTCAACTTAACAATTAAAATATTGCGGTAATCCACTGTACCACTCCTATGTGACGTTTATTAGCCGCCAAGACTATCCTGAAGCCAATATGCGCTGTACTTCCCTTGCCGTACAATAATTAAACACGCTAATGTATCAGTACCTTTATCAGTTCAACAACCCTAAAAAATTCACCTGCTATCCTCCTTGGCGCTTTGGAGATTTTTATTTATTCCCGCTGCCGGTCGCGAATTCTTTCAATCATCTTTGAGGAAGAACGGCCTTTTACTTCCGGCAGCAATACTACTTCGCCGCCATACTCCCGTACGATTTTGGCCTCCGGCAGGTCCTCCGCCAGGTAGTCACCGCCCTTTGCATAAATGTCCGGCTTGACCGCCGCGACTACTCTTTCCGCCGTTATTTCGTCAAAAATAACAATATGATCAACGGCTTCCAGGCCCGCGAGCACTTCGGCCCGGTCGGCCTGACTGTTTATCGGCCGGGTGGGTCCCTTCAGGGCTTGCACCGATGTGTCGCTGTTCAGGCCCAGCACTAACACGTCACCAAGTTTTCTCGCCGCTTGCAGATAGCGCACGTGTCCCACGTGCAAAATATCAAAACATCCGTTGGTAAACACAATGCTTTTTTTTTGCCGCCGGAGTTCCTGTAATAAAGCGTCTAAGGCGCCGCGCTCCACGATTTTCATCTAATCTCCCAATACCTCCTCTAATTCCCGGGTATTGACCGTGGCCGTTCCCTGTTTACGCACCACGAGGCCGGCGGCGTAATTGGAGATGGCGGCCGCTTGCGCGAAAGGTGCGCCCGCGGCCAGGGCCAGAGTCAAAGAAGCCACCACCGTATCGCCTGCGCCGGTGACGTCAAATACTTCATGTTTATTCGTCACCGGAATGTAGGTTACTTTATCGTTTTGCTCAAAAAGCGTCATTCCTTCTCCGCCCCGGGTAATCAGGATAGCTTCGGCATTCATATCCTGCCGCAGCCTCCGCCCGATTTTCTCCAGCGTCTCAAGGCTGTCAATCTCCGTATGATAAACCTCGCCGGCCTCCGACTGGTTGGGTGTGGCAATGGTGATTCCCTGATAACTCAACAACGCATAACGGGAATCGACCACCACTTTCTTCTTTAGCTGCGACTGCAACTCCACCACTGTTTCAATGACGCGGGGCGTAATTACGCCATAACCGTAATCGGATAAAACAACCCCGTCCACGGCGGGCCAGTATTGCCGGATTTGCCGGATAATCCGCTGCTCAAGCTCTTCCGGCAACGGCGTCAGATTTTCGCGGTCCACCCGGACGACCTGTTGTTTCACCCGGGCCTGCCCGCCGGCCATGATCCGGGTTTTACAGGTAGTGGGCCTGCCCCCGGCGGGGAAAACCCCGTCCACCGTGATCCCGCACTCTTTTAATACATTTTTTAATCTCTCACCCTCGGCATCCTGACCGATAATCCCGACCATACACACCTGCCCGCCCAGTGTACAGACATTATTGACGGCGTTGCCCGCGCCCCCGGGAATGAGACGCTGCTCCTTTTCCCGCAGAATGAGTACGGGCGCTTCCCGGGAAATCCGTGAGATTTTCCCTTCTATATAAACATCGGCAATCAAATCGCCGATCACCATGATTTTCTGTTTGCTAAACAGCGGCAGGTATCGTTTTAATTGTGACTTCTCCATATGGGGTAGCCTCCATGTATTTTTTTTGCGGTTTTTGCTGTATTATCTTCCGGGCCGCCAGATAAACATCTTCCGGCAATATTCTGCCCATGCATGTGCTATGAGCGCAGCTGCGCTTATGACAGTACCGGCACCTGGCGTCGGATACGATCGCCGCGTGTTTTTCGTCCAGCGGCGCATAGACTTGGGGATCCGTCGGCCCGAACAGGGAAAGGGTGGGCGTGCCCACTGCGGCGGCGATATGCAGCGGCCCCGTATCACCACTGATAAACAAATGAGACTTCTGCACAACCGCTGCCAACTCCTTTAAATTTGTCTTGCCCGCCAGATTGATGACCGGCTGGCTGATCCCGGCGCTAATCTCCTTCAGCAACGGAACATCCCCCGGTGCTCCCAGGAGCATAATTTTCGCCGCCAGTCCCGTCCCTAAGAGATTGGCCAACCGGGCATAATAGGCCGGCGGCCAGCATTTGGTCGGCCAGCTGGTGGACGGATTAAGGATAATCACCCTGTCCTGGTCTTCGTTTATATTCTGGCTTGAAAACAAATTGGACGCAAAGTCATAATGCCGCTGCGCCAGGGGCATCACCATTTGGGTGTTAAACCGCCTGATACCCAGAGGACGCAGCAATTGCAGATAATGCTGCACAATCTGCAAACGATGTTCGTTCCTCACCCGGTGTGTGTAAAACAGCGCGCTGCCTTCCCTGGCCTGACGAAAACCGATGCGTGTCCGCGCCCCGCTGCGCCAGCCAATGAGACCGGTTAGTAATAAACCTTGCAAATCAATGACCATGTCATACCGTTCGTTTTTCAGCTGCTGCGTCAGCATCCGGAAGTCGGCGACACTTTTTTGCCAGGATCCTTTGCGCAGTTCTTGTTCCCATTTTTCCCGCTGCCAAAGGATAATGTTATCTAAATCGGGATTGCCGTGCAGAATTTCCTGGGACTTTTCCCCCACCAGCCAGGAAATCCTCGCCTGGGGGAAATGTTCACGCAGCGTTCTGGCCACGGGCGTACAGTGCAGTACGTCACCGATGGAACTAAGTCGAATTAAAAGAATGTTATCCGCCCTCACACATACACCTCTCCTATAATGTGCATTTTCTTCGTATTATTAGCATGTAAAAAG
>DHRA01000048.1 GCA_002411145.1 Firmicutes bacterium UBA5324
TAAGGTGGTGGGAGCATGTCACTGCACATACTAATATTACAGAGGGAGGAAAAAAGATAAATTAAAAGAAAAGTCAGCCCAAAATTTGTGATGGGGGGATGATCGGATTGTATTGGAAATCTGCGGGCGTCGCCCATACGGAGGAAACGGTGGCCCTGGCCTTGCAGAAGGCCGGGGAGTATGGCATCAGGTCTATCGTCGTGGCGTCAAATAGCGGCAAAACTGCCGCATTGCTTGCGGGAAAGGCGGAGAACGTGGTATGTGTTACGCATGCCAATGGTTTTAAGGAACCGGGAGTACATGAACTGTCTCCCGGGCAGCGTGAAATATTGATCGAAAAAAATGTGAAAATACTGACGACCACGCATGTGTTATCCGGGGCCGAGCGGGGCATCAGCCGCAAATTCGGCGGTGTGTATCCGGTGGAAATTATGGCGCATACGCTGAAAATCTTTGGCCAGGGGGTAAAGGTTGCGGTGGAGATTTCCGTCATGGCTTTGGATGCCGGTCTCATCCCCTTTGGGGAAGACATCATTGCCATTGGCGGCACGGGCAGGGGCGCCGACACCGCTGTGGTGATACGCCCGGCCCATGCCGCCAACATATTTGACACGTATATTGCCGAGATCATTTGCAAACCGTAAGGTGCAGGCGGTGTTTGCCAATAGGGACTTGACGCCGTCACTTCAAGTATGCAGGATACATGGTTTCTTTGCTCATCTAACCCATTGTCCGGATTTTACAGGTCACGTATAATAGTAGCAAGTGCAAAGGAGCGATGTGGATGACTGAATGGGAACAAATGAATGACGCGGCGCTACAGGAACACTATGCCGCATTGGCGCGCCGATACGAAGAATTTCAGGCCCGGAAGCTAAGGCTGAATATGGCACGGGGCATACCCTGCCCGGAACAATTGGACCTTTCGTCCGGAATTATGGATTGTCTCGGGGAGGCCGATTACAAAGCGGCCGACGGTACCGACTGCCGAAATTACGGCGGCGTGGACGGTATTCCGGAAGCCAGGGAACTTTTTGCCCAAGTCCTGGAAGCAAGTCCGCAGGAAGTAATCATGGGGGGTAATTCCAGTTTGACCCTGATGTACGATCTGCTGGTTCGGGCCATGCTGCGCGGCTTACCGGCCGGTGATCTCCCCTGGGGCAAATTGCCGCAAGTGAAATTCATCTGCCCCAGCCCGGGCTATGACCGGCATTTTGCGATCTGTGAATACTTAGGCATTAAAATGATTCCCGTCAACTACCGGCATGACGGTCCGGATATGGCTCGGGTTGAACAACTGGTAGCCGCTGATTCCTCAATTAAAGGCATATTGTGTGTGCCCAAATACAGTAATCCTACCGGCGTCACCTATGCCGACGCAGTGGTGGAACATTTGGCCGCCCTGCCTGCCAAAGCAAAAGACTTCCGGATTTTTTGGGATAACGCCTACACTGTACACCATCTGACCGATACTCCGCCGCGCTTGCTGAATATTCTGGAGGCTTGTAAAAAGGCCGGCCATCCGGACAGAGTTTTTGTATTCTGTTCCACTTCCAAAATCAGTTTTGCCGGCGCCGGTCTGGCTGCCATGGCCGGCAGTGAAGCCAACATCAACTGGCTGAAAAAGCAAATCAGCATCCAAACCATCGGTCCGGACAAATTGAATCAGCTGCGGCATGTCCGCTTCTTTAAAGACCGGGCCGGCATTGAAGCGCATATGCGCCGGCATGCGGCGATTATCAAACCAAAATTTGCTTTAGTGCAGGAGATTTTAGCAGCCGAGCTAAGGGGCAAAAATCTGGCCGCCTGGAGCAACCCCCAGGGCGGTTACTTTATCAATGTAAACACATTGCCCGGCTGTGCCGGAAAGGCTGTGGCCAAAGCCGCCGCAGCGGGTGTCATGCTCACTCCTGCCGGCGTCACCTTTCCCTACGGCGAGGACCCGGAAGATAAAAACATCCGGCTTGCGCCTACCTTTCCCCCGTTGGCGGAACTGAAACAAGCTATGGAATTGTTTGCCCTTTGCATTCAGTTGGTTGGTGCAGAACAGGAATTGGGCCAAAGGGGTTTTCGTCCCGGCAATTGAGAGGTGAGAGGTGAGAGATGGGGGTTGGCGTTGGACACTGCTAAATGATGCCCGTAAAATTTTAAAATAGGGGGAAAGAAAAATGAAAAAATCGTTAGGCGCCCGGACCTTGGTGTTGCCGACACCGGTTTGGGTTGTAGGCACGTATGGTGAAAACGGGGAACCGAATATTATGACGGCCGCCTGGGGCGGGGTATGCTGTTCCAGTCCGCCCAGCGTGGGGGTGTCGCTGCAAAAGGCGCGGGCATCCTATGGGAATATTATAAAAACAAAGGCGTTTACGATTAGCATACCCGCGGAAAAATACGTGGTGGAAACCGATTATGCCGGCATTGCCGGCGGGAAAAATGCCGATAAATTTGCCACTGCTAAACTGACGCCGGTCCGCAGTGAGGTTGTTGATGCGCCGTATGTGCAAGAGTTTCCGCTGATTTTGGAATGTAAGCTTACGCATACGGTGGAAATTGGCGTGCACACGCAATTCATCGGCGAAATTGTTGATGTCAAGGCGGACGAGACCGTGTTGGGCGAAGACGGGCTGCCGGTATTGGCAAAAGTAAACTCTTTTGTCTATAGCACGGGAGAAAAGGCCTATTACGGTATTGGCAAGTTATTGGGCCAGGCATTTTCCCTGGGGCTGAAACTGCAAAAATAGCAGCGCAAAGCAGCTGGTAACCCCCAGCGTGCTTATAAGTATGCAGAGTTAATGAGTATGTGATATTTAGTTTGACATTTAGCGGTGATGTGCGATAATGTTAGTAACAAGATCAAGGATCCAGTTCAACCGACTGATTGGAAAACTGAAGGCCGGGAAGCATTTGCTTTCCCGGCCTTTATTTGCGTGATTTTATAATCTTAATAAAGCAGGTGGGGAATGGATGATAATCGTCAGAGACGTAAGTAAAACCTATGTTACACCATACGATAATATTCGCGCGTTAAACAAGGTGAGTCTGCAAATTGCGCGGGGGGATATTTTTGGGATTATCGGTTTTAGCGGGGCGGGCAAATCAACACTGATCAGGTGCCTGAACCGGCTGGAAGAGCCTGATGCCGGCACCATTCTCATTGATGGTAAAGACATTACCGCCATGGACAAGATCCAGTTAAGACTGGCCCGCAGGAAAATCGGCATGATTTTTCAGCAATTTAATTTGCTGGACGCCAAGACGGTCTATGAGAATGTCGCCTTTCCCCTGGAAGTCTCAGGTTATCCCAGAGACCGGATCAAAAGCAGGGTGGAGGAGATTCTTACGCTGGTCGGCCTGACCAATAAGCTAAACGCCTACCCGCTGCAGTTGAGCGGCGGGCAAAAACAACGGGTGGGCATCGCACGGGCGCTGTCCAATGAGCCTGCCGTTTTGCTCAGCGACGAAGCTACTTCGGCCCTTGACCCGCAAACAACCTATGCGATTCTGGAACTACTAAAGGATATAAATAAAAAACTCGGTTTGACCATTGTTTTAATAACCCACGCCTTGGATGTGCTAAAGCACATATGCAACAACATGGCAGTGCTTGAGGACGGAAAAATTGTCGAGCAGGGACCGGTGGAAAAGTTTTTCGTAAATCCTGAAAGCCGGACGGCGAAGCAGTTTATTGACATCCTGCAGGGGTTTCAGGATAAAAGCCTGGACCGGGAGGGGGCGGGCAGATGAGCGAAGATTTATACGGCTTACTCCTGACCGGTTTCGGTGAAACCATGTATATGGTGATATTGTCAACGGTTGCCGCCCTGGCGCTCGGTCTGCCTTTGGGCATTGTACTTGTGGTTACGGAAAAAGGACATGTGCTGGAAGCGCCTATGGTTAATAAGGTACTCGGGACGGCCGTCAATATTGTGCGTTCATTCCCTTTCATAATTTTAATCGTCGTATTACTGCCGCTGGCACGATTTATCGTGGGCACAACACTGGGCGCCACGGCGGCCATCGTCCCCCTGTCCATCGGATCAGCACCCTTCCTGGCCAGAATCATCGAAAACTGCCTGAAGGAAGTCAGTTTTGGCAAAGTAGAGGCGGCTTTGGCCATCGGCGCCCATCCCCTCACGATCATTCTCAAAGTGCTGATCCCGGAAGCCCTTCCTTCCCTGGTCCGGGGCGTAACAATTGCCGTTATCACGATAACCGGTTTTACAGCCGTGGCCGGGGCGATTGGCGCAGGCGGGCTGGGAAGCCTGGCCATCAGATTCGGCTATATGCGATTCCGGGACGACGTCATGATCGCCACGGTGCTGGTATTGGTCATTTTTGTCCAGGGGGTCCAATGGGGAGGTGACCTGCTCGCAAAATATATAAACAGGAAGCGCTATAAATTCGACTGAGCTATCTTTAAAGGGGGGGATTATCTGATGTTGAAAAAAAGCGGCTTAAGGAAAAGCGCCTTAATTCTTTCCCTTATCGTGCTGGCCGGTCTGTTTGCCGGCTGCTCTGCGGGCCGCAAGGAACATACCCAAACCACTGCGCAGCAGGCAGTGACCGTCAAAGTAGGGGCGGCGGCAGTGCCGCACGCGGAGATATTGAATTTTATTAAGCCGAAGCTGAAACAGGAAGGCATCAATCTTGAGGTGATTGTGCTGGACGATGAGGGCCAGTTAAATCCTGCGCTGCAAGCAAAGCAAATTGACGCCAACTATTTCCAGCATCTGCCACATTATGAATCCGTGGCAAAAGAAAAAGGCTATAATTTTGTGGTCGCGGCGAAAGTGCATATTGAACCGATTGGCTTTTATTCGCAAAAAATAAAAGCCAAGGAGGAATTGCCGGATGGTGCTAAAATTGCCGTGCCCAACAATCCCTCCAACGAATACAGGGCGCTGGCATTATTACAGGCCAATGGCCTGCTTAAATTAAAGGAGGGCATTGCTGATTTTTCCGCTACGCCCAGAGATATTGTGGAAAATCCGAAAAATTTAAGCTTCGTGGAAGTGGATGCGGCCCAACTGGCCAGAGCTTTGCCTGATGTAGACGGTGCAGTAATAAACACCAACTTTATCCTGGAAGCGAAAATAGATCCCCAAACCGCGTTGTTTAGAGAAGATGCCGGTTCTCCTTATGCCAATGATTTATTCGTCAGAAAAGGTGAGGAAGACCGTCCGGAGATTAAAAAGCTGACGGCATATCTAACTTCGCCGGAGGTGAAGGAATTCATCCGGGATAAGTACGGCGTAGCGGTTATGCCTGTGTTTTAATTTCCTTTTTTCTGCCTCATGCCGATTCTTTTGGCAAGACAAAATTCGCGAAATTATTATTGACAGCGTTTTTCTTTTAATGGTATAGTTTAAGAAAATTCAGCTGATCAGAAAAACTGAAGGCTAAGAATTCCCGTGGGGGGTTCTTAGCCTTTTTTTGCGTGCAAACCTTTAAGGAAGACGGAGGTAAAAGAATGAAAAAGTTCTACGCCTGGCTGAAAGAAAATTATCTCGCCATTCTC
>DHRA01000069.1:0-41181 GCA_002411145.1 Firmicutes bacterium UBA5324
CCTGCGCTGGCAGGCAGGGACGCGTCCTCACCCAGGGGGGCGGGCGGCGCCTGCATAGTCTGATCCGTTTTGGGAGCGGCGGCCGCTTGCTGCGGCGTTACCTGCGCCCTGCGCGGCGATCCCCCGCCGCCGGCCGGCTGAGCCGGTCCAGGGGTTTGCGTTTGCGGCCGCAACAGATCTTCCATGGTTACCTCAATAAACTCTATTTCTTTTTTTGCCTCTTCGTGCACTATGTACCCCAGCAAAACGAGCACTACAAGATGAAATATTATCGCGATACCCAAGGGGCTTTTCCAAATTATTCTCCTGTTCATCTTATTATCCTTTCGGTTCCACCGCGATGGAGATCTTGGCGAATCCCGCCTTGCGGACGGCATCCATCACTTCCACCACCTGTCCGTGGCTAACCGCCTTGTCGGCTCTGACCACGACAATTGTCGAGGGATCCGCCCCGGTACGGCCAATCGCCGCCGGTATTTCCGGCTTGGCTACGCTTTGCCCGTTTACCGCAATCTCCCCCTCACGGTTAATGATGACGTCAATTTGTTCCCGGCGCTGCTTTTCCGCCGCGGCCGACGGTAAATTTACATTAAACCCCGAATGGACAATAAAGGTGGTCGACATGATAAAAAAGATGATCAGGAGCATCATGATATCCACCATCGGCGTCATATCAACATGTACGCCGCCGTGCCGTCCGCCCCGCCTAGCGCGCATACTTATCACTCCTTGCCAGGAGAGCCGTCAATTCCTTGAGACGCGCCTCCAGGACACCGGATAGTTGTTCTGAACGGTTGCGGAAGAAATTGTAGCCGATAATGCACGGCACCGTTACCATGAGACCGCCCGCCGTATTATATAAAGCTTCTGAAATACCGGCGGCCAGGACATTGGGATTGCTCACCCCGTTTAAAGATACGGTATGGAAGGTTTTGATCATGCCAAGCACCGTTCCCAGCAAACCGAGCAGCGGAGCAATGGTGCCGATCGTGGCCAGCATATACAGCCTGCTGTCCAGACCAAGCGTTTCCGTAAACAACACTACTTCTGCCGCCGTATCTCTGGCCTGCCGGTCACCGGACCCCTTGGCTAAAGTATGCCAGATCCTGCCCAGGGGCCCGTCATACTGCGTCCCCGGCAATACTGTATTGTCTTCGATGGATTTTCTCAACTGCGGCATTAACCCAACATCTTCCTTTTCCACCTGCCGGTAAAACAACCAGCGCTCAATGGCCACGGTCATGGCAATTAATGAACAGAGAACGATGACATACAATACGGGACCGCCTTTTTCAAAGATTTCCAACAAACTCAACCACTCCATTCTCGTTTTCTTTATTACCCTATTCCGCACCCTGATCATAAAAGCAAAAGCCGGTATGCGTGAAGGCATGCCGGCTGAGTTGATCAGTTCGCTTAATCCTTTCCGCAATGGGAGGTGCATCTGTTTCCGGACACACCCTAAACGGTCCCTCGTCCATAGTCAGCGACCAGCAGGTCCGGGGGACTCAGATTAAAGTATTGGGTTTTAAGGCTTATTATTTTAAGTAGTTTCTACACAGCTTACCAAATTCCTTTCACTCACCTCCCTTTAAACAGAAAAACATTTAAGCCAGTGGGGGAGATCGCGCCAAAAAAGTAAAGGACACAGGAAGCTGCTTATTCACCGCCTCCTATGCCCCTTTTTCCCGTCTAACGGCTATTTACTACCGGTAATCTTCTTCCCGACATCCACCGTAATATCCTGCCCGCCAAACAAGACAACTGATTTTTCAATGACGACCGACAACCCTTTCTCGGCGGCCACATCCTTAATGGCGGTATTGATACTGTTCATAATGGGATTCAATAATTCCCAGCGTTTTTTCTCGAGCTGCGTGCCTAACTGTAAACTGAGGGCTTGCTTGTCTTTATCGCTGCTTAAAGCGGCCATTTTACTTTCGAACTCTTTTTTCAGCTTTTCCTGCTCCGCCTTCAACGCTTCGTTGGCTTTCGGCATATCAGGGTGCTGACTCACCAACAGCCCGTAATCAACGTACCCCACGCTGGAAGGCCCCGCTGCGGCCAAAGCTTTATGCGGCAGAACCGTGACCAAACCTATGCCCAGGAAGCATACAGCCAGCATTGCTACAAAGAATTTTCCCGGCGTTTTCATTATCACACTATCATCCCCTTTTAATCATGGTGAACCGTCAGCCGCGAAGTCCCAGGCGGAGACTCGTTCAAACGCCTGATAGTAATTCCTTTCTGCGGTTTCGCCTACTGATAATACTATAACACACCCTCCAGTCAATGCAACCGTATTTTTCCTTGATTTAGATCCTTTTTTTTCCACCCTGCCGGGTTTTGCACCCATTCCCGGGTTTTCCGGCAGGCAGTCAGATTATCTTCTTCTGAAATTTAAGAATGCTGGCCGTTAGCACGGCCACAATGAAGCCGCTCAGCATAAAAACCTGCGACCAGAGGAAGCTCAGACCGACTCCCTTGAGAATGATGCCGCGCATAATCTGCAGGTAGAAAGTAAGGGGCAGTAAATAGCCAATCGCCTGGAACAAAACCGGCATAGCCTCCCGCGGAAACATGAAGCCGGAAAGGAGGGTGCTGGGCAGAAAAATAAAGAAGGATAGCTGCATCGCCTGCATTTGTGTCTTCGTCATGGTGGAGATAAGCACGCCCAGCGCCAAGGAAGCAATAATAAAGAGGGAGGTCAGGGTATACAGCAAACCGACACTGCCCCGCATGGGCAGATCGAACACGAGGATGCCCACCAATAAGGCGACAGTGGCTTGCACATAACCGACAAAGATATAGGGAATAATCTTGCCCAGCATTAATTCATGGGTTTTGAGGGGGGTGACAATTAACTGCTCCAGCGTCCCCCGTTCCCGTTCACGCACAATGGCCATGCTTGTAATCATCACCATCGTCATCGTCAAAATCATCCCCATGATCCCCGGCACCATATAATAGGCCGAAATAAAATCCGGATTATACCAGGGCCGGATACGAATATCATAGGGTGTTGCCGGCACCTGGCTGCCGGCATTTTGCAACCTTTTGACAAGTATCTCCTGGGATTTCATCTGGCCGATAAGTTGGGCGGTGCTAATTGCCGTCGATGCGGACATGGCGTCCGAAGCATCGACAATCACCTGCACGCCGGCACTGCGGTTATGTTTTATATTGTCCGTGAAATCAGGGGGAATAACGATGCCGACCTTGGTTTTCCCCTGTTCAATGGATTCCGTCACCTCCCGGAAACTGCGCGCCGTATAACGGATGTCAAAGTATTCGCTGGCCGCAAAGGCGGACAGCAAATCCCGCCCTTCCTGCTGCAGTGACTGGTCGAACACAATGGTGGGCAGATGTTTAACATCGGTATTTATGGCAAAGCCGAATACAAGCAGTTGGATAATGGGCAGGACAACCATCATGCCGAAGGTCAGGCGGTCACGTTTCATCTGAATAAACTCTTTAACCAGCAAAGCCCACAACCGGTTCATGGCCTCATCTCCTTGCGCCGGGTTTTTACATAATAGACGAATACATCCTCCAGTGAGGGCCGGATAACCTTTGGCTGCCATGCCTCAAAGGCGTCCGCCTGCTCCGGCAGAACCAGCACATGGAGATTTGCTCCGTAAAGATATACATCCAGACAGGCGTTTTCCTGCTGCTCAAGGGTCTCCAGCAGCAGAACGGGGTCATCCGCCCGCAATTCCAGCAAAATGCCCGGTATGCTTTCTTTCAGTTTCCCCGGTGTGTCGTCGGCGATCAGGCGGCCTTCAAAGATAAAACCTATTTTGTCGCAATGCTCCGCTTCGTCCATAAAATGCGTCGTGACCATGATGGTGGTGCCGGCTGCGGCCAACCCATAGATTATCTCCCAAAACAGGCGCCGCGCTTTAGGGTCCACACCGCCGGTAGGTTCATCCAGAAAGAGGATCTGGGGTTTGTGTAAAATCGCACAGCCCAGAGCCAGCCGCTGTTTCCAGCCGCCGGACAGGTTGGCGGTCAGTTCATCATGGCGACCGGTCAATCCCGCCATCGCAAGCATTTCCTCGACCCGGCGGCGCTGGTATTCCCCGGTTAAACCGTATAAGCCCGCATAGAAGGCAAGGTTCTCCAATACCGTCAAATCATCGTATAAACTGAATTTTTGGGACATATAACCGATATTGGCTTTTATCTGCTCGCTTTCCCCCGCCACATCATAGCCGAGCACCCGGCCGCGGCCCGCGGAGGGCGCCAGCAGGCCGCACAGCATGCGGATAGTGGTTGATTTCCCCGAACCGTTCGGTCCCAGGAAACCGTAGATACTCCCCTTTTCAACATTCAGGGTTACCTTGTCCACCGCCGTAAAGCGGCCAAAAACACGGGTTAGCTGCTCCGTTTGGATCGCATACACCTAAACCACCTCGCTTGCCAGGGTGACAAACACGTCTTCCAGGGTGGGCGGAATTTCGACCGGCGGCACCGGCGGCAAGCCTGCCTGCTGCAGGGCCGCCGTAATTAAGGGTATTACCCGGGCCGGCTGATCGACAATGAGATGATATTTGTCGCCAAAGGCATTTATCTCCATAATCGGACAGTTTTTCAGGTGCTGTGCAAGCCGTTTGCCCGCCGCAGGCAGTTCCAGGACGTGATGCGGGTAGGCCTTTTTTAGTCCCGCCGGCGTGTCACAGGCCACAATCCTTCCCTGCTGCATAAAGGCCACGCGGCTGCATAATTCAGCTTCTTCCATGTAGGGGGTTGAAAGGAAGACCGTCATGCCTTCCCTGTGCAGGCGGTACAGGATCTGCCAGAATTCCCGCCGTGATACGGGATCAACTCCGGTGGTGGGTTCATCGAGAAAAAAGAGGCGCGGCCTGTGGATCAAGCCTGCGGCCAACGCCAATTTCTGGCGCATCCCGCCGGAAAGGTGCTCTGCCAACCGGTCTTGAAAAGAGAGTAACTTGGTAAACGCCAGCAACTCCCCGGCCCGCCGGGCGACTTCCTCCCTCCCGGCGCCATAGAGAGCGCCCATCAGGCAAATATTTTCCCTCACCGTCAAATCGCCGTACAAGCTGAATTTTTGCGGCACATAACCGATGTCCGCCTTATTTTCCTCGAGCATTTTCCGGCCCAATACTTCAATCTGACCGGCACAGGGTTCCATAATGCCGGTCAGGAGACGCATCACTGTTGTTTTTCCTGCGCCGTCGGGTCCCACCAGGCCGAATATTTCCCCTTGCTCTACCTGCAGGGACAGCCGGTCGACCGCCGTAATGGCGCCAAAACGTTTCGTAACCTCTGTCAGCCTAATCATGGAATAATCACATCGGCCGGCATGCCTGGCTTCAAGCTGCCTTCCGCGTTATTGACCCGCACCTTCACGGCAAAAACCATATTGGCGCGTTCATGCTGGGTCAGGCTTTGGCGCGGCATAAATTCGGCATTTTGGCTGATCTCCCTGATTTCGCCGCTAAACACGCGGTCCGGGAAAGAATCCACCTTAACGTTGGCCGGCTGACCAATATACAACAAGCCCAATTGCGTAGACGGAATATAGATCTTCACCCAGCAATCGTTTAAATCGCCGATGGTGGCAATGGGCGCGCCGGCATTTACATATTCCCCCTGCTCGAAGTTTTTGCTGAGTACCAGTCCGGTCCCCGGGCTGCTGATCCGGGTGTCGTCCAACTGCGTTTTCGTCATTTCCAGGCTTGCCTTGCTGCGTGCCACTTCCAAACGCTGCGCTTCAATCACGTCGGGACGGTTTCCTTCCGCCGCCAGGCTCAGACGTGCCCGGGCCGCGTCAAGATCGCCCTGCGCCGATTCATGGCTCACGGTCGCCGCTTCCATCTGCTGCCGGGAGACCGCCCCCTGACGGTAAAGCTCCTGAAAACGTCCGTAATCCGCCCGGGCCTTCTCAAAAACGGCCTCCGCCGTGGCCACACCGGCCTCCGCCTCCGCCAATTCCTGGTTACGTGCGCCTTTGACCAGATCCTGCAGTTGTACTTCGGCCTTCTGCAAGGCCGCTTCATCCCGTTGCACCTGCGCCTGTAAATCCGGACGTGTAATCCGGGCCACAACTTGATGCTCGCTTACTTTATCGCCCTCTTTTATCGCAAGTTCCACAATATATCCCCCCACTTTCGGCGTGACGTCAAAGCGGGTCACCTCAATGGTACCGGTGGCCGTGATCCCCTCTTCCCGCCGGACAAACCACCGGCTGCCCCAGATTCCCGCCAACACGGCCATAATGAGCACCCCCGCGATCACCACTTTCCTTCCCATGCTCATTCCTCCTTTACGCCCTTAAGGTAAATGCGGGCAACCTGTTTGATGTACTCCTCATCACGATTCAGATCCTGGGGGAATATTTGTTCCGCCAGCGGTCTGATAATGAAATAGAAATTCACCATACTGACCAGGGCCACAGAAGCATATAACGGGTGGATATCCGGGGCGAACTTCCCCAGGTCCTTGCCTTCGGCCACCGTGGCCGGTAAAAAGGTTATCAGTTTTTTAAAGCTGGTGACCAGCACTTTCTCAAAATATACGCTCGGATTAATCAGTTCCCCTTGCAGCAGCCGAAGCAAAAACGGTTTCTCTTTATGTATGTCGCTGACAGTTTTTATGAACAAACGGATGCGCTCCTCCGGGTCGGCGGTACTGCGGCTAACCTGCTCAAGGGCGGACAAAAGATGGGTTAAATGCGTATGCAGGACGGCTGCGTAAAGGCCTTCTTTGCCGCCAAAATGATAGGAGATCAGCGCACTGTTCACGTCCGCGGCCTTGGCCAGTTCCCGAATGGATGCACCGGCAAACCCTTTCCAGGCAAACAAGGGTGTCGCCGCTTCAATCAACTTTTCGCGGGTATCTTTATCCATAAACAGCCTCCGGTTTATTAATCAATCGTTTAATTAAATAATAGCACTGTTCCGAGAATTTTACAATCTCCTTTTACCGCAAAACCAATATCCAATGCCCAACATCCCGTAGATTAGTGGCATTTAGGATTTAGCGCCATATATTGATATTGTAGATCCTGCGGATTTACCGTTATCTTACACAAGGAGGTTAACCACCGTGAAAAAAACAATGCTGGCCTGTCTGGCAGGCGCTTATTTCCTCACCGGTGTCGGCCAGGCCGCGCCGGCCGTAGATATCGCCAAGGGTGATACCTTATTTGACATATCCTATAACAGACTGCATGTGGACGTGGCGGATCTAAAACTTAATGCCACGGAAATCGGCCTGACCCACGGACTAAGCGACAAAATTGCGCTTTCCACCGGTGTCACTTTCACCGGGGATGAGACCTTTACCCTCAACAACCAGCAAGCCGGCCCGTTCGACGCAAAGATCTATGATGTGAAACTGCAATATAAAATGACCAAAGAACTGGCCCCCTTTATCGGTTATAAAAAGTGGGAAATAAACTATGAAGGGCTGCCCGCCGACAGGGAAGTGGCTTCAAAAAGCGGCCTGCAGTACGGACTGCTTTATAACCAAAAACTATCGAAAAAAACCAGTGCCTTCGCCGCTGCTTCCTTCGGCCGCGACATGCAGGAATATAAAGTGGGGCTGGCCTATAACCTGAATAAAAATTGCAGCGCGGAAATAAATTACAAGAAGATTTCCCTTGATGCACATGATAAGGATATCGACGCCAAAGGCGTGGGTTTGGGCATCTCCTACAAATTTTAACGGGCTTAAAACAAAAGAGCACCGCTGTTGTTTTAACAGGTGCTCTTTTGTTTTAGACTTAGCGACGGGAAAAAGGTCTTTTCGCCCGCGGCGGCTGTATAATCTCCGCAAACATGACACCGTTCACGATGTGGGAAAGGTTCAGCTTGCCCCGCCAGGGATTAGCCTCCGGCTCATAAGCAGATACGGTAACGGGCGGAGGCATAGTGACCCCGGCATCAGCCCATTCCAGGCTCTTTCCTTCCTCCGTATCCTCCGGCGCATATTTCGCCTTGCCCTGAACCTGCGCAGGGGGACGGTGCATCGCCTGTTCCGGGTCGGGTATTTCCGGATATTCATATTTCTGCTTTTTCGGGCGGAGTAGTTCGGGCACCCCAAACAGCACCAGCCCCAAAATGACTATATAGAGAATTTCCATACTTTCCTCCTGTAGCGCGGGAGTTAGATTATCCTCGTCAGACTCCGGATACCGGGCCGCAACTATTTGGTCTGCGTATCTTCCGGTTTAGCCGGACCTGCTTTGGCGATGGTTTCCCGCATTTGCGTGTCGGCCATCACATTTTGCATATTGTAATAATCCATCACACCCATGCGTCCCTGCCGCAAAGCGTCCGCCAAGGCTTTGGGCACTTCCGCCTCCGCCTCTACCACTTTGGCGCGCATTTCCTGCACGGAGGCGCGCATTTCCTGTTCTTTGGCCACCGCCATCGCGCGGCGTTCCTCAGCTTTCGCCTGGGCAATGCGTTTTTCCGCTTCAGCCTGGTCTGTAAGCAGTTCCGCGCCGATATTTTTCCCGACATCAACATCGGCAATATCAATGGACAGAATTTCAAAGGCGGTACCCGCATCGAGGCCTTTGGCCAGCACCGTACGGGAAATATGATCGGGATTTTCCAAGACCGTTTTATGGGATTCCGACGAGCCCACCGTTGTCACAATGCCTTCGCCTACACGGGCAATGATTGTCGCCTCGCCGGCGCCGCCCACCAGGCGGTCAATATTGGCCCGCACCGTGACCCGGGCTTTGACCTTCAGTTCAATGCCGTTTTTGGCCACTGCAGCAACAATCGGTGTTTCAATTACTTTCGGATTAACACTCATTTGTACGGCTTCCAGCACGTTACGGCCCGCCAGATCAATGGCCGCCGCCCGCTCAAAAGTAAGGGGGATCTGGGCTCGCTGCGCGGCAATTAAAGCATCCACTACCCGGTCCACGTTGCCCCCGGCCAAAAAGTGAGCTTCCAACTGGTCAACATTCAGGTCAATGCCTGCTTTGTTGGCTTTAATGAGCGGTAATACAATCTGGGCGGGCGGGACCCGGCGCAGACGCATGCCGATCAGGGTAACGATGCCCACGTAGACACCCGCCGCCAATGAGGATATCCACAGACCCAGCGGCACAAATGTGAGGAATACCGAGATACCAATGATAACCAGAACCAAGGTGAACAAACTGCCAATAATCACATTTACCCCTCCTTAAGCTTCTTTAATCCGGACAACAACCCGGTTGCCTTCCACTTTAATCACCATAATTTCCGTTCCCGGCTGAATATATATGCCTTCGGAAACAACGTCCAGCCTCTGGCCGCCGATCTCCGCCGTGCCCGCGGGACGAAGCAGCGTCAGGGCCGTGCCGGTTTTACCCAGATATTGCTGGTAATCTTCGGCGGGAACATAACCTTTGTCGGTGGTTTCCGCAGTTGTCAGCACCAGTTTCGCCCATAATTTACTCGTGGGGAGATACCGGGCAAAAACGGCGAATACCAGCCCCGCTGCGGCAATGGCGACCAACAGGGAAAGGGCGGCGAAAGCATTGGCCCCCATGGCCAAAAATAAGCTGGCGAAGATGGCGACCACGCCCGTGGTGCCGGCTAACGCCCCGCCGGGAATGGCCAGTTCGATGGCAATCAGCAACACTCCCAGCAGAAACAGCCCGGGGATTTCCCAGCCCAGGAGGCCGGAAACCATTTGTCCGCCGAAAAACAGCATGGCGGCCCCGGTACCGATTAAAGCACCGATGCCCAGTCCCGCAGTCTTGATCTCCAGCAGGAAAGCGAAAAATATCAGGGAAAGCAGCAACCCCCTCACCCAGGGCTGCGCTAATTTACCGGCGGCAATTTCGCTCAAGCCGGGCGCATATTCCACCTCTTTCAGGCCGTCAAGCCCCATCACGCGCAAGGCCTCTGCCCGGCTGACGGCGATGCCGTCGGTGAAGCCATGGGCTTTGGCTTGCTCGGCGGTCAGGGAAAGAATCTGTCCTTTCTCGGCAAGTCCCGGATAACCTAAAGTTTTGTCAACCATCGCCTGGGCAATGGCGGTATTTCGGCCGGTCATTTGCGCGGTGGCGGCGAATTCGGCCTTCAGGGCGGCAATGGTCTTCTCCGTGGCCGGGATGGGTTCAGCGGCGCCGATAGTCGCGGACGGATGCATCACTATCCGGCGGTTGGCAAGGGTAATTAAAGCGCCCGCCGACCAGGCGCGGTTTTTTACATAAGCAATGGTCGGCACCGACGTATCCAGTAAGACATCCCTGATGCGGGTGGCCGCATCCACCCTGCCGCCAAAGGTCTCTACTTCTAAAACAAGCACGGTTGCTCCCTGTTGCTGGGCATCCCGGACAGCCCGCTGCACAAAGATCGCCAGGCCCTCATCAATCTCGCCCCGCAGCGGGACAACGGCCGCCCATTCCTGCGCCGGCTGGGCAACCGCCGGCCGGTAGCCCGGTAAACTTAAAAGCACAAAAACAGCGATGCTGAACACAAGGCCGCCATAACGCATCGGACTCCCCCTCCGCTGTAAATATATTACACAGTATTTCTCCAAGGCCTGTTCGCATTCCTTTAGTTTTGCCAAAAGATGTGCAAATTTAAAACCGATACCAACAAAAACTGTCGGTATCGGTATAATGATTATTGTTTGGCTAGTTCTGCGCGAACAATGGTATTAACTAATTTTCCATCGGATCGGCCTTTGACTTTCGGCATAAGCGCACTCATGACTTTTCCCAATTCTTTCTCGCTGGAGGCACCCACCTCAGCAATTACCGTACGGACAAGTTGGCGAATCTCTGTTTCGTCTAATTGTTTTGGGAGGTAAGCCGATAAAATGGCGATTTCAGCCTGCTCTGCCTGCACTAAATCATCGCGGCCGGCCTTTTGGAATTCTTCCGAGGCGTCGCGGCGCATTTTCACTTCGCGGGCCAGCACTTCGAGTACTTCCTCTTCGGTTAACTCTCGTTTTTTATCAATTTCCAGGTTTTTCACCGCAGCCCGTACCATGCGAATGGTCGAAAGCCTCAATTTTCCGGCTTCCTTTTCTTTCATGGCCAATTTCATATCTTCAGCCAGACGCGCTTTAAGAGACATATATTTCCCCCCTACGGGAAGATATTTAAATATCCTATCCTAGCTGAACTTCCTCTTCCGTGCTGCTTCAGACTTCTTTTTCCTACGCACACTCGGTTTTTCGTAGTGTTCACGCTTTCTAACTTCCGAAAGTACACCGGCTTTTTGGCAGGAGCGTTTAAAACGGCGCAATGCGCTTTCTAAAGTCTCGTTTTTACCTACTCTAACTTCTGACATCCAAATCTCCCTCCCTCCAACAAACCTAAACCGGGAATTCTGTAAACATAGTTCGTCAATTGTGCACGATAAATAGTATACCATACCATGTCAAATGATGTCAATGCCGCCTTAGCCCGGAGGCCAGGTCATAAAACGTCCCCCCAGGAGGTGAAAATGGAGATGATGGACGGTCTGTCCGCCATTGTCCCTGGTATTGACGACCAGACGAAACCCCTCCTCCGCGATCCCTAATTCCTCAGCCAATTGCCGGACAACCCCATGCATCCTGATCAGCAAAGCATGATCCTCATCCGACATTTCCAATAAACTGGCCACATGTTTCTTGGGAATGATCAATACATGGACGGGGGCTTGGGGATTAATATCGCGGAAGGCCAGGACTTCTCCGTCCTCATACAGGAGTTCCACCGCTATTTCTTTCGCCGCGATTTTGCAAAATATGCAATCTTGCATAAGCTTAAAACACCTCCCCCCGCGTAATATCCTACCGTGAAAAATCATATTTCATTTTATTCGACATTTGACCAATAATTTCCTGTGTCCCCCGTAAGAAAGTTAATCGGCTATTTCCCCGTTCAGGCCACCGTCGGCGACTTCCAGCAGGCGAACGGGAAGGATGCGTCCCAATACGCCGCCCCCGGCGCGGGCGAAAACCCGGATATAGTTTCCCGTCAGTCCCTCCGCCCTCTCCTCATCAGCCTGTTCGAAAAGCACCGGCATCACCCGGCCAACAAAGCCGGCGGCGAAGGCCCGTTCTTTTTCCGCCGCCAAAGCAATTACACACCTGCTTCTCGCTTCTTTGACCTCTGCCGCCACCTGGCCGGGCATCCCGGCCGCCGGTGTGCCCCGCCGCGCTGAATAGGGGAACACATGAATGCGGGATAATGCCAAATCCGCTATGTAATCACAGATATGCGCGAAGTGCGCGTCGGTTTCGCCGGGAAAGCCGACGATTAAATCTGTGGACACGGAAATATCGGGTAGTTTAAAACGCAAATATTGCACCAGCTTGCGATATTCAGCGGCGGTGTACCGCCGGTTCATGGCCCGCAGGATATCGTCATGGCCGCTTTGCAAAGGGAGATGCAGGTGACGACAAAGTACGGGGTTAGCCAGCATTAATTCCACCAGTTCGTGCGTAATTTCATTGGGCTCAACCGAACCCAGCCGCAGCCTCTGCAGACCCTCCACCGTGAGGATTTTTTCCACCATGGCGGCCAAATCCGTTTTCGCGGGCAAATCCTGTCCATAGGCGCCCAGATGAATGCCCGTTAACACAACTTCAGAGAAACCGGCTGCCACCAATTTGCGGACTTCACTTAACACACTGTCCGGCGTCCTGCTGCGCAGCGGGCCACGGGCATAGGGGATAATGCAGTAAGAACAAAAGCTTTCGCACCCCTCCTGAATTTTTAAAAATGCGCGGGTCCTGCCCGGATTGTCGTACAAAGGTATATCTTCGAATTCCCGGGCGGCCATGATATCATCAACCATCTTTAAGGGGTCGCCCAGCGGTTTCGCCTGCTGCACCAATGCGACAATCCGCTCCCTTTGCTGGGTGCCGATAATCAGGTTCACGCCGGGAATTGACGCCACCGCATCGGGGGCGGTTTGCGCGTAACAGCCGGTCACCGCGATTACGGCCGCGGGATTGCGCCGCACGGCTCGTCTGATTAATTGACGGGATTTTCTTTCCCCTAAATGGGTAACAGAGCAGGTATTGATCACATAAACATCGGCAAAGGCGTCAAATTCCACCACCGCATACCCCGCCCGTTTGAACAACCCCATGAGGGTATCTGTTTCAAACTGGTTTATTTTGCATCCCAAAGTAGTAAAGGCTACTTTTTGCATGTCATCCCCCCGCCGCCCAGGTCACCCAGCTGATACATTACGATGGACAAAGCGGCTAAACCCGCCGTCTCGGTCCGTAAGATCCGCGGGCCGAGGGTTACCGGCAAAACCCCTTGCCTGCGGGCCAAAGCCACTTCCTCTTCTGTCAGCCCGCCTTCCGGGCCAACAAAAATATAAACCGGCTTATCATAATTCATGTCCAGCAACGCTTCCCTCAGGGTATTAGTATCTTCCTTTTCCCACAAAAGAATCCCCTGGCTGCCATCCGCCAGGCTTTGCAGTGCTCCGGCCCAGCTTTGGATACCTTTTATCACCGGAATACGCTGTCTTTTACATTGTTTGGCTGCTTCCATGGCAATCCGCTGCCAGCGTTCCCGGCGTTCTTCGGCTTTTTGGACATTAAGCCGCACCACCGACCGCACCGTATGGACCGGCCAAATCTCAGCAATCCCCAGTTCGGTGCACTTCTGAATAATCATCTCCAGCTTGTCCCCTTTGGGCAAACCCTGTACGAGAATGACCTGCAGCGCGGGATCGGCGGAACTTCGGCGTTCCTGCGCAACTTGTCCCCTCACCATGTTTGGGCTGATTTCCGTCAAAACCACTTCGTATTCCTCGCCGTCGGCCACAACAGCAACCTGGTCACCGGGTTTTAAGCGCAGGACCTTTCCAATATGGCGGGCGTCACTGCCTTCAAGAGAAACCTGGTCATCCTGGATGCGCTCCACAAAAAAACGTCGCATGGCTACTCCTTGCGGGCGACAATTGCCGCCCAGCCGTCCCTCTGTTTCATTTCCACCGTAGATAATCCTGCCCGCCCGAGGGCTGTTTTTACATCCTCCAGACGTTCATCAATAATGCCTGAAGCAATAAATAAGCCGCCGGGCTTTAATACCGCCGACACGGCGGGCGCCAGGCCGATGATGACATCGGCGACAATGTTTGCCACCACTAGATCCGCCGCCCGGGAAACACTTTGCAGCAGATCGCCCTGCTGCACTTCCACCTGCGCGGCCACCTGATTTGCCCGCACATTCTCCGTCGCCACCCGGACCGCCACCGGATCCAGTTCCACGGCAAGCACCGCCGACGCGCCCAGTTTAGCCGCTGTAATCGCCAGCACCCCGGAACCCGTGCCCACATCGATCAGGGATGTTCCGGGTTTTATGTAATGCTCCAGGGCTTCCATGCAGAGGGTGGTCGTCGCATGGGTGCCCGTACCAAAGGCCATACCGGGATCCAACTCAATAACCAATTCATGGGCAGCGGGGGTGTAATCCTCCCAGGACGGTTTGATCACCAATTTTTTCCCGATACGCAGGGGATGATAATATTTCTTCCAGCCGTTAGCCCAATCTTCCTCCTCCACCAGCCGGCAGGTGATTTCGCCGGGACCGGCGTCCAAAAAAGCGGGCAGGAGACGTACCTTTCCGCTTAATTCCGCCAACTGTTCCTCCCAGCCGGCGATCACAGGCAAATAGCCTGTAACCCGCACATCACCGTCCGGGGAAACGGGTAAGTCGCAGTAGTCCCAAACTCCCTTGCCGCGATACTGTTCCACCAGTTGGGGGTCATCAATGATTACGCCCGCCGCCCCCGCCGCCGTAAAAAGATCGGCCACCGCTTCGGTGGCCTCCTGCGTGGTACGTACTGTAATTTCCGCCCATTGCATAATATCGCTACTCCTTTGGGAATATAGAGCGCGCAGGGACCGGGTTTACTTTCCCCCATTCCCTATTCCCCACTCCCCATTCCCTGTATTCATACGCCAAAGGCGTCCTTGACTTTCTTAAAAAAACTTTTCTCTTCCGCGCTGACCTCTTCGCCGCCGGCTTTGGCGAATTCCGCCAGCAGTTCCTTCTGGCGGTCATTCAATTTCTTCGGGGTAATTACTTTCACACGCACATGCTGGTCACCCCGCCCGCCGCCACGCAGGTGCGGAATACCGTGTCCGCGCAGCCGGAAAGAAGTGCCGGACTGGGTTCCCTCAGGAATTTTCAGTTCCACTTTTCCGTCAAGAGTCGGCACCTGCAGTTCCGCCCCCAGTGCCGCCTGAACAAAACTGACGGGTATTTCACACACAATGTCCTGTCCGTGACGCTCAAAAATTTCATGCGGTTTCACATGAATATAGACATATAAATCCCCGGGCGGTCCGCCCCGCGTCCCCGCTTCGCCTTCACGGCTGATCCGCAGGCGGGAGCCGTTATCGACCCCGCCCGGTATCTTAACCTTGATCTTCCGGTATTTGCGGACACGCCCCTGTCCTTTGCATTCTTTACAGGGTGTATCGACGATTTTCCCCTCTCCCTGACAGCGGTCACAGGGACGTACATTCACAAAACGGCCAAAGGCTGTGTTCTGCTGTACCTGGATCTGTCCCGTGCCATGGCATTTCGGACAGGTGGCGGGGTGTGTGCCGGGCGCCGCTCCTGAGCCGTGGCAGGCTGCACATTCCTCTGTACGGGGAATGTCGATTTCCGTATCCAGGCCAAAGGCTGCTTCCGCAAAGGAAATCTCCATATCGTAGCGCAGGTCAGAGCCCTTTTGCGGCCCGCGGGACTGACCGCCCATACCGAACCCGCCGCCGAAAAACATATCAAACAGATCGCCGAAGCCGCCAAAATTCGCCCCTTCAAAACCCCCGCCCTGGAAACCGCCGTTGCCGACGCCGGCATGGCCGAATTGATCGTATTGGGCCCGTTTTTCCGTATTGCTCAACACTTCAAAAGCTTCGTTTACTTCTTTAAATTTCGCTTCCGCCTCGGGATTGTTGGGATTTACGTCGGGGTGGTACTGCCGCGCCAGTTTACGGTAGGCCTTCTTTAACTCGGCCTCGTTGGCATTTTGGGAAACGCCGAGCACCTCATAGTAATCGCGCTTGCTCATCGCAGTTTACCACTCCTGTTATTTTTTCTCGTCATCTACCACTTTGTATTCCGCGTCCACTACATTGTCGTCCTTAGGGGAAGCCTGTTCCGCGCCGGACGCCGCCGCGCCGGGCTGGGGACCGGCCTGCTCATAGGCCGCAGCCGCCAATTCATGGGCGACTTTCATCAGCGCATCGGTTTCCGCCTTGATTTTTTCCATATCGTCGGTTTTCAGCGCCTCTTTTACCTTGTCAACCGCCGCCTGCACTTTTTCGACCACGGCCTTATCGGCTTTGTCCCCGAATTCACTGATGGTTTTTTCCGTATTATAGACCAGCGAATCCGCAGTATTGCGGATTTCCACCTTTTCCTTGCGTTTCTTATCTTCGGCCGCATTCACTTCCGCGTCTTTAACCATCCGTTCGATATCGTCCTTGGCCAATCCGCTGGAAGCAGTAATCGTAATTTTTTGTTCTTTACCGGTGCCCAGATCCTTGGCGGACACATGGACAATACCGTTGGCATCAATATCAAAGGTAACTTCAATTTTCGGTACACCGCGCGGCGCGGGGGGAATACCGGACAATTCAAATCTGCCGAGGGTTTTATTGTGGGCCGCCATTTCCCGTTCCCCTTGCAGTACATGAATATCCACACCGGGTTGATTATCGGCCGCCGTGGAGAAAACCTGGCTTTTTGAGGTCGGGATCGTGGTATTACGTTCAATTATCCTGGTAAACACACCGCCCAGGGTTTCGATACCCAGGGACAGCGGAGTTACATCAAGCAGCAATACGTCTTTAACTTCCCCGGCTAATACACCGGCCTGAATGGCTGCGCCTACGGCGACGCATTCATCCGGATTAACACCCCTGTGGGCTTCCTTGCCGATCAGCTTCTTCACCGCTTCCTGCACGGCGGGAATCCGGGTGGAACCGCCCACCAGAATTACTTTATCGATTTCTTTGGCCTCCATGCCGGCATCGGACAAAGCCTGGCGGGCGGGGCCCATGGTGGCCTCCACCAAATCGGCCGTCAGTTCTTCAAACTTGGCCCGGGTAAGGGTGATGTCCATATGTTTGGGGCCGGTGGCATCGGCGGTGATGAAGGGCAGGTTAATATTCGTGCTCAGAACGGTGCTCAGCTGTTTTTTTGCTTCTTCCGCCGCATCCCGCAAACGTTGTAAAGCCATGCGGTCTTTACCCAGATCAATGCCCTGGTCCCTCTTGAACTCACTAACAAGCCAATCCATGACGCGCTGGTCGAAGTCGTCGCCCCCCAGACGGTTGTTGCCGCTGGTCGCTTTAACTTCGAACACGCCGTCGCCCAGTTCGAGAATGGATACGTCGAAGGTACCGCCGCCCAGGTCAAATACGAGGATGGTATGATCGTCGCCCTTATCAATACCATAAGCCAAGGCGGCCGCTGTCGGTTCATTGATGATCCGCAGCACTTCCAGACCGGCAATGACGCCGGCATCTTTCGTAGCCTGGCGTTGAGCATCACTGAAATACGCAGGCACGGTGATAACGGCTTGCGTTACCTTCTCGCCCAGGTAAGCTTCGGCATCCTGCTTCAGCTTTTGGAGAATCATCGCGGAAATTTCCTGGGGCGTATAGTTTTTGTCTTCAATCTTCACTTTGTAATCCGTACCCATGTGGCGTTTGACAGACATAATCGTATTGTCGGGATTGGTCACGGCCTGACGTTTGGCCAGTTGACCCACCAGACGCTCCCCGGTCTTCGCAAATGCGACCACCGACGGCGTGAGACGGCTCCCTTCAGTGCTCGTTATAACTGTAGGCTCGCCGCCTTCCATGACCGCAACAACAGAGTTGGTCGTACCCAAATCAATACCAATAACCTTAGACATGTTAATTCCTCCAATCAATATTAGTTCTTCACGACTTTGACCATACTTGGCCGGATGACGCGCTGCTTTAACTGATATCCCTTCTGGAATTCTTCAATAACCGTGTCATCTGCATGGCTATCATCGTTAACCTGCATGACGGCTTCGTGCTTTTGCGGGTCAAAGGGTTCGCCGACGGCGTTGATCGCCGTAACATTCAGCTTGCCAAGCACATCCTCCATCTGGCGCAGAATCATTTCAATGCCGGCGATAATTTGCGCATCACCCGACGTGTTTTTCGCCGTGATGATGGCCCGTTCCAGGTTGTCGATCACGGGCAGAAACTTACAAATGACCGTCTCGCACACCGTATCGGACAATTCTTCCCGCTCTTTTTGCGAACGCCGGCGGAAATTATCAAAGTCGGCCTGCAAACGTTGTAAACGGGTTAAGTATTCGTCGGCCAATTTCGCTTTTTCGGCCAACTGTCCGGCGTCAAAATTCTCCGCCTCCGCCGCCTCATTCTCCACTTCCTGCGCCATCATTTCTTCCTTCATCTCTTCCATATCAACCACCCTTTATGTTAGAAATCGGGAGTGTCCAACTCAGCGGTTTCCCCTTGTTTACCCCCCGCCTGATTACCTTCTTCCCGTTTTTTTATGATTGTATCGATGCGCAAAATGGCCGTGGCCACCTCGCCCGCCGCTTTAATCGCGTGCAGTTTCACCGGGGCGGGGTCCACCACGCCCAAACGCAGCATATCGCGGATCTCCCCGGTGTCACAATCAACGGCCAACCGGTCATTTCCCTGTCCGGCTTGCGCCGCTTTGGCCTCCTCAATTTTTTCCAGCGGATTATAACCCGCGTTGGCCACAATTTGCGCCAAGGGTCTTTTTAAGGCAAAAGACACACATTCCACACCATAGGCCGCCATGCCTTTGATGGTTTCCCTCATTTTCTCCAAATCACGGGCTACGGCTAATTCAGTCGCGCCCCCGCCCGCCACATAGCCGCCTTTAACCGCCCCCTGCACGGAAGCCGCGGCATCTTTGGCAATGCGCTGGCGTTCGCCGACAACCTCCTCGGTGGCGGCGCCCACGAGAATGGTGGCCATCGGTTTCCCCCGTCCGCCGACAAGACGCACCTGGGCAAGTTTCTCGTCCTCGTAAATTCTGTCGGCCAGACCGGTATATTTGCACAATTCGTCCAATTCCTTTTTCAGACCTGTACGTTTGATCATCCGGGCGCCGGCGTGTTCCGCGACCCGGCGCAGATCCCGGGCGGCAACCCGCTGGAGAACCATTACGCCCCCGTCGGTTAATATTTCCTCGGCCGCGTCATCCACGCCCCGGTCGGTCAGGACTACATTTACGCCCAGGGCGATGATTTTCTCCACATTTCGCTTGAATTCTTCCCGTAATTGCAGGTAACGGGCAAAGCCTGTTTCCGTGCCGAGCGCTTCATCCCCCACTTCTTCCGGTTCCAGGGCGTCGTCAATAATCAACAGTTTAACATCCGTTAATTCCCGGGGCATTTCCTTATTCATGCGTTCCTTGTTAATAATAACGCCCATGAATACTTCGTTCTCCGCCCCCTCTTCCGCGGTAATCGTGTCTGACAATTTAAAATTGGCCTCACGCAATTTATCCAGCCCGATCAGCCGGGCCGCTCCGACAACCAGTTGGGCAATATCCTCATGCTCACGGCCTGCAACCAGGGCGATTTGTTTTAATACAGGGTCCTGTAAATCAGTGATTTGACTGGTTCTGCCGCACACCCCTTCGACTGCCTGCCGGATGCCGGTTTTAATGCCTTCAATAACCCGGGCCACGGGTACGCCTTTGACCACTTGATTGGCCCCTTCCGCCACCAGCGCGCCGGCCATAACCGTTGCCGTGGTCGTACCGTCGCCGACTTCCGCCTGTTGAGCCTTGGCAATATTGATGACCATTTTTGCCGCAGGGTGATTGACATCCATTTTATCGAGAATCGTTACTCCGTCGTTGGTAATAATCACTTCACCAAAGCGATCGACCAGCATCGTATCAAGGCCTTTGGGACCAATGGTGCCTTCAACGGCGGCGGCGATTGCTCTGACAGCATTGGCATTTGTCACTAACGCCGCCAGTTTTTCATCCATCTCGGACCCGTTGCCGACCTGCTTGAAACTCATGAACCAGCCTCCTTTATATGTAATGCATGCAGTTATAGGCTTACTTGCCAGTAAGCCTTATCGGCGACTTTTGCTGCTTTACAAACCAAATTTCTTCAGCACTTCCGTCAACTGCCGCGTCATAAACTGCATAACACTGATCATCTTTGCATATTCCATCCGGGTAGGCCCGAGCACCGCAATGGTGCCGATCGTTTTGCCATGGATGGCATATGTGGCCGTAACCATGCTGCATTGCTGAATGCCGCTGAATTTATTTTCTGTGCCAATGGTAACATGCACTTCTTCCGTGTCGGCGGGCGTAAGGATATCATATAACAATTGATCTTCCTCGAGCATCGCCAGAATTGCTTTCACCTTCTCCGGGTCTTTAAATTCCGGCTGGCTGAATAACTGCGTGGTGCCGCCGAGAAACACCTTCTCCCCCCGCTGCACTTGGGAAGTACGCCGTAATAAATCAAGGGACGTCTGAAAAAGCAGGGGGTGTTTTATCACCTGGCGATGCAGCTCAGCCAGCAGTTCTCCCCTGATTTGATCAAAACGCAGGCCCGTGAGCTGGTTGTTGATCACTTCCGCGATGTGCTGCAAATCCACCATCGAAATACCCGCGGGTATTTCGATCAGCTTATTTTCCACCAGGCCGGTGTCTGTGACCATGACCCCCAGTACTTTACGCTCATCAAAAGGCAAAAATTGCAGGTATTTAAAGGTACACTGGGAAATTTGCGGCGTTAACACGAGCGACACATGGTGTGTAATCCGGGAAAGCAGTTTTGCCGACTCCTGGAATACCTGATTCACTTCCTTGACCCGCGTGTCATACCATTGCCTGATCAAGGCCTCTTCATGAGCACTGAGGCTCTGCGGATCCATTAAACAGTCCACGTAGAAACGGTAGCCCTTGGCAGAAGGTATGCGTCCGGCCGAAGTGTGCGGCTGCTCTAAATAGCCCAGCATTTCCAGGTCGGCCATTTCATTGCGAATCGTGGCGGGACTGACACCAAGTTCGTAACGACGCACGATGGTCCGGGAACCCACGGGCTCAGCGGTACCGATATAATCGTCGATAATCGCTCTCAGCACCTTTCGTTTCCTTTCATCCAACGTCATGGCCATTCCCTTCCTTCATTGTTAGCACTCACCTCGAGAGAGTGCTAAATCTATTACAAACATAACACCGACGTCCTTGAATGTCAAGAGTCATTTAGCGCCCCGCGCCAAAAATTTACATTATCGCCCTTTAGGCCGGGAGAGACGGCCGGGGAACACTTACCCCGCTTCCCTTTCTATACAAAGGCGCCAAATACCAGATTGCCCACAGGCAAGGCCCTTTCGGTCAAACAGATGCGCCCGGCATCGACCGCAATCAGCTTTTGCCTTACCAGCCCGGCGATAATTTCCGGATAAGCCTCCAGCGGATCAATACCGAAGCGCGCCGCGAAATCCGGCCGGCTCACTCCTTGCCGCAGGCGTAAACCAAGCATCATCGTCTCGGACATCGCCCCTTGCCGGGTGACCGGCTCCCGCTCCGCCGTTGCGGGCTGCCCCGCCAGCATCCTTGCGATATAGTCCGCCACCCCGGTCACGTTGCCGCGCCGCACACCGTCCCAATAGGACCAGGCTGCGCAGCCGATGCCGATATAGGTCTCATTGCGCCAATAGCGCAGATTATGCCGCGACCGGCAGCCCGGTTTCGCGAAGTTGGAAATCTCGTAATGTTCAAAGCCCGCGGCCCGGAGCCGCTCACGGGCCGCAGCCGTCATGGCCGCGTCCGTCTCTTCGTCGGGCAGGGACAAACACCCCGCCCGCATTTGCCGGTGGAAAAGCGTGCCCTCCTCCACCTTCAGGCTGTACGCCGCAATATGTTCAGGCTGCAAAGCAATGGCTTTGTCCAGTGTCTCCCGCCATTGTCCCATGCTCTGACCGGGCAAGCCCGACATCAAGTCCAGATTGATATTCGCAAACCCCCGCTCCCGGGCCAGCGTAAACCCGGCGTATACGTCCGCTACCGTGTGTAAGCGTCCCAATTTTGCCAGTAATTCCGGCTGAAAGGCCTGCACACCGAAACTGAGCCTGTTTACGCCGTAAGCCTTTAACACTTCAAGTTTTTCCGCGGTCACCGTGCCCGGGTTGGCCTCCACGGTAAATTCCGCGTTGGCGGCGATAAAAAAGGAGCGCTGCAAAAGTGCCAGCAGCCGCTCCAATTCTTCGGACGCAAGACAGGTGGGGGTACCTCCACCAATAAATACGGTACCGACACTGATATCTTGAGCAATATAATTTTCCGCTTCCCGGGCCATGGCCCGCAGATATTCATCCGCCAGGTGACGCAGGGGATAAGACGGAAAATCACAATAATGACATTTCTGCAGGCAAAAGGGAATGTGCACATACAAGCCGGTGGCCGCCATCCTAATCCACTTTCAGCACGGCCATGAAAGCTTCCTGGGGGATTTCCACATTGCCCACCTGCTTCATGCGCTTTTTGCCTTCCTTTTGTTTTTCCAGCAGCTTTCTCTTCCGGGTGATGTCACCGCCGTAGCATTTTGCCAGGACATTTTTCCGCATGGCTTTCACCGTTTCCCGGGCAATGACTTTTGTGCCCACCGAAGCCTGAATGGGTATTTCGAACATTTGCCGGGGGATAATCTCTTTCAGTTTCTCGCAGAGCACTCTGCCCCTTTGCTGCGCCTTATCCCGGTGGACAATAATGGCCAGCGCGTCCACCGGTTCATTATTTAACAGAATATCCAGTTTTACAAGTTTGGAGGGCTGATAGCCCACTAATTCATAGTCGAGGGACGCATACCCCCTGGTCCGGGATTTTAAATGGTCGAAGTAGTCGAAGATGATTTCACTGAGCGGCAGCTCATAAAGGATCATCACGCGTTTTTCGTCCAGATAATTCATATTTTTGAACGTACCCCGCTTTTCCTGGGAAAGTTCCATGATCGTACCCACATAGTCGTTGGGCACAATGACGGTGGCTTTGACAAAGGGTTCCTCGATATGGTCAATTTCCTGCTGCGCCGGCAGCTTGGAGGGATTGTCCACATCGATTACTTCCCCATCGGTTTTATATACCTTGTAAATAACATTCGGCGCGGTGGTAATCAGCGTGAGGTCAAATTCCCGTTCCAGCCGCTCCTGAATGACCTCCATGTGCAGCAAACCAAGAAACCCGCAGCGAAAACCAAAACCCAGTGCCGCCGAGGTTTCCGGTTCGAAAGTCAGCGAAGCATCGTTGAGCTTCATCTTATCCAGGGCATCCCGCAAATCGTCATAATCCGCATTATCCACCGGATACAGACCGCAATAAACCATGGGTGTTACCTGTTTATAGCCCGGCAGCGGCGCGGAGGCGGGACGGTTTGCATCAGTCACCGTGTCACCGACCCGGGTATCTTTCACGTTTTTAATCGCCGCGACCACAAAGCCTACCTGCCCGGCAGCCAGTTCCTGCGTCTTGGTCAGGCCGGGGCGGAAATAGCCCACTTCGGTAACCTCAAATACTTTTTCCGTAGCCATCATCTTGATTTTCATGCCGGGCGTAATCTTCCCGTCCATTACCCGGACATAAATGATAACCCCTTTATATGAATCGTAGAGCGAATCAAAAATCAGCGCCCGCAAAGGAGCTTCCTCATCTCCCCGCGGCGGGGGCATCTTGTTTACCACCGCTTCCAGCACTTCCTCGATACCGATGCCGGATTTTGCACTGGCCAGTACCGCGTCACCTGCGTCAAGTCCGATGACCTCTTCAATCTCCCGGCGCACCTTCTCCGGTTCCGCGCTCGGCAAATCAATCTTGTTAATAACCGGTACAATCTCCAGGTCGTGATCCAGCGCCAAATAAACATTGGCCAGGGTCTGGGCCTCAATACCCTGGGCGGCGTCCACCACCAGCAGCGCGCCTTCGCACGCGGCCAGGCTGCGTGATACCTCGTAAGTAAAGTCGACATGCCCGGGGGTGTCAATCAGGTTTAACTGGTACGTATGGCCGTCTTTGGCCTGATAGGACAAACGAACCGCCTGGGCCTTAATGGTTATGCCCCGTTCCTTCTCCAGGTCCAGTTGGTCCAGGACCTGGTCTGCCATTTCCCGGGCGGACAAAGCGCCGGTATATTCTAACAAACGATCAGCCAGCGTAGATTTTCCATGATCGATGTGAGCAATAATAGAAAAATTACGGATATATTTTGCCTCCATTGACTGCCTCCTCCACATGCTAGGAATAAAAACATATTCTTTTAATTATACCATTATGTCTTGTCTGCTAGCAATAGATGGACAGGGTTAGGAGCGCCATCCTATAGAGCAAAATCACTCAGGAAATCCGCAAGCCAGGCTCTGCCCGCGGCAAACCAGCCATCGGCAAGGGAAAGCAGCAGGTACAGGCCCTGCTTCAGGGCAATTACCTGTTTCGCCAGCCAGGCCAGCAGGCTGTGGATCTCAAAAGTCGGGCAAGTATTAATCACAAAAGCTTTGCCGCCGATGTCTAAAAAGAGCTTCCGGTTCAAAGAACTTATGTGGCCGATGTCAAACAGACTTTGCAACGTAATGCTTTTCCCCAATAAATAAAAGGTATATATGCCTCTTTCGCCGATGCGTAAATTTATAAACTCTATCTGCTGTTCATAACCGGTCAAATCAATAACCGCCTTCTCCGCCACCATTATGCCGCCGGCAATCAGCACCAGCAGCCCGCCGATCGCCTGCAGGACAACCATAAAATCGTCCTCCAGCCATTGCACATGTTTCACCACAGCTCACCTCCCACAGTAAACCTAGTTTTGCCGGCGAACTAAAAAAAATACAAAAAGGCGGGCAGAACAGCAGCCAAAACTACTGACCAAGCCCACCCCTATTCCCCATTCCCTACTCCCCGTACTTTTCACCTGTTTTCCCGCATAATCTCCGTTAAAATTTTGGCCAGCAGCCCCATACTGCGTTGCGCCTCCTCACAGGAATTTTCCTGCGCGCCCACCTCCAGCAGCAGCGCCCGGGGATGCAGGTGCTGATTATAACGCCAATCCGCCAACAGCATTCCCCGGCTTAATCCCGGGTACATTTCATTCATTTTCGCCTCGATCAGTTTAGCAAAAGCGTGATTTTGCTGCCAGTAAGGCTGGGGGAGATCCGGTTGCCCGATGGCAACGACGATGCGGATGCGGGCAACCTCTTCCCCGCCGATGACAGCCGTCGTGTTTTCCCGTTTGTCCGCGTCCCGGTGAATGTCAAACAGCATTTGGATCGACTGGTGCTCCGCCAGCATTTTTTTGGCGGACACTTCCGAAGGTGCGTAGGCCTTCATAAAACTTGGATAATCGTGGACCGTCTGGTTGTGCAGGGCCGGGATGCCCGCCTGCTGTAAGGCAGCGGCTAAAGCCGCACCCACCTCTACAATATCCCCCTTTTGCCCCCCGGGGGCGTGGGTTTTGCCATAGGACGCGTAGGCTTCCGAAGTATGGGTATGATAAATGGCCACCAGGGGTTCGCCGGGAGAAATGTTTTCCAGAGCCTCAAATTTGGGTAAATGCGGAATGGCAGCGGCCGTATTCGCCAGCGGCAGGGGCCAGCGGTTTAACAGGGGAATTTGGGCCGTAAGAAAGGTACGTGGATCTTTCATATCTACATTGACGAGAAATAAAGTCACTGTGGATAGAAAACCGCGGGGAGGGTTGATCTTTTTTACCGTTATCGGAACCTGCGGGGATGTCATTTCCCTCAGCATCGGCACTCCGCCAAACAAAATTTCCCGCCAAACCGGCTGCATCAGCGTTGCAATACGGCCCACTTCCCGCCCCGGAAGGGTGAAAACGGGTTCGGTCAGCTTTGCATACCAGCGCCAGCTCAGTAAGCCGACACTTGCCACGATCAGCAACGCCGCAACCGCACAGGCGAATTTAATAACCCTGGTCGGCAGATAAAATCCCGGCCGGCGAAAGCGTAAGTTAATTTTGGGCATGCCATCCCCCTCTCTCATCTTTACATAGAATGTATATGGCGGGGAGGACAGCCATATTCCGGGAAGAAGAAAAAAAGCAGGGTCTCCTTACACCCCTGCTAATTCCCGTCTGCAAATTTTTATCTTTTTTAGGATATTGAGAACAATATGGTTGGAACGGCAACTCTTACCCCTATTCCCTGTTCCCTATTTCCTGTTCAATTGAAATTCAAATACTTATGCACATTATTGTAATCAATATGCGGATGCAGCGCGCTGTTTATGCCGCCGGCCACCACACTGGCAATATCGGAAATCAAAGTATCAATTTCTTTAGGCGTAACCATCAGGTCCCCGATCGTCTCCGGCAGCACCTGACGCAGAATTTGCTGCCGGTCCGTTGCGCTTAAATCCCGCATGCTTTTAAAATACCGGCTGAAATGAGCGTGCTCCATGAGGGTGTTTATTGTATCCTGGGCAATGCTTGTCGCATGGACAACCGTCGGCACACCGATGGCAATTACCGGGACCCCCAGGCTTTCCCTTGTCAAACCAAACCGTTTGTTTCCCACCCCGGAGCCGGGATGAATCCCGGTGTTGGAAATCTGAATGGTGGTCGTCACCCGGTTGCTGGAGGCAGCGGCCAGCGCATCAATACACATAATCAGCTGCGGCTTCAGCCTGCTTACCACCCCGGCGACGATTTCCGCCGTTTCAATGCCCGTTAAACCCAGTACTCCCGGGGAAAGAGCACAAACCGAACGTATCCCGCCCTTCAGTTCCGGTGATACGTAATCCTGCAGATGCCTGGTAACCACAATCTCATCCGTCACCCGCGGCCCCAGCGCATCAGGCGTGACATTCCAATTGCCCAGCCCGACCACCAATACCGTTGCCTGCGGCGGGAGAGCAGCCAACGTGACTAGTTCCCCGGCAAGCAATTTCATCACGTTGTCCTGCAACGGGGTATTTTTCCGCCGTAGGCCCGGGGCTTCCAGCGTAATATAGCGTCCCTGCACTTTCCCCATCATCCGCGCGCCTTCGGGGGAAAGGATATCCACCCGGGTAACGGTTACTTCATCATATTCCGCGGTTTCCACGTTTACGCCCGGTATGTCCCGGTTTACATGGCGGGCAACCATTTCTTTGGTTTCCACCGCCAAGTCTGTACGATAGCTGTGTACCAACCCGGTCAATACGTCTTCGTTATGCTCCATCTGTGCTACCCCGTCAACGCAGCAGCGTGGGTACAAAGGCGTCAATCAGCCCGATTATTAAAGCACCCAGCAATGCGCCTACTATTGATACCTGCATGCCCGGCACGAGATACTGGGCAAAATAAATAACGATGGCTGAGACCACAAAACCGACCCCCCCGCGGCCATACGGAGAAACTTCCCTGCCCAACAACATCTCGGCGGCAAAAGAAAGCCCTGCGATTACGGCCGCGGCAACCAGCGCATTCACAAAACCCATGGAGCTAAAGCCCGGCGTGATGTACCCAACGAGCATTAACACAAGCGCGGAAACGACAAAGCGAATAATTATATGCATCAAAAACACCTCCCTGTCGTGTATAGCTTGACCAGGTTTGCGCAAAATTATTACAAAATGTAGTAATTGGCTTGCTTTTTTACGCGCAACATGCTAAAATTTTTTAGTGATAATTTACTGCCGAGGAGGTGAACTATTTGCCGAATATTAAATCTTCCATCCGTAGCGTGAAAACCGATGCTGAGCGCCGCGCACACAACAATTCCATTAAATCCGAATTGAGAACCTTTACCCGGAAAGTGGAAGAAACTGTTGCTGCAGGCAACAATGATGAAGCCAAAGCTCTTTTGGACAAAGCTGCTAGCTGCATCGACAAGGCTGCCTCCAAAGGGGTTATTCATAAAAATACCGCCGCCAGAAAAAAATCCCGTTTGGCCCGCTTAGCGAACGCATAAAAACCGAGGTTTAACCTCGGTTTTTTTCTTTTTGACACATCTTGATGATTAACAACTGCATCATCGTTTCCTGATCCCGGCGGCCGCATTTGACGGACCAGTCCGCCTCCTGGATACATTCCAGCAAATACCGCAGTTGACGCCCGGTAAAATTATCCACCTGCGAGGCAATCTTGCGCGCCACATACGGCGGCACACCGATTTTACCCGCGATCTGCTCCCCTGTGCACCCCTCCTGCAGCAGTTGCTTGGTCTGCCAGAGCAAACGTATTTGTCTGGCCAGGAGACTTAGCAGCTTTAAGGGTTCCTCACCGCCGACCTTCAGATCCGCCCACAACCGTTGCGCCTTATCCCTTTGCCGCAGACTCACGGCATTAACCAACGCAAAAACGGAACTTTCCGGGGTTCGTGTGAGCACCGCCCGGGCATCCGCCTTGGTGATTTCCGGCCGCTCTCCGGTATACAAAGCTATTTTCGTCATCTCCTGCTGCAGCAGCGCTAAATCCAGCGTCTCTGAAGTGCCGGCTTCACCGATAATGAAATTCATCACCCCCGGCGCCGGTTTTTTTCCCCAGTCATGCAAAAACTGCGTCAGCCAGCGTTCAAGGGCCGGACCCTTCAGGGGCGCCAGTTCGATGACGGCCCCCGCTTTTTCAATCGTTTGATAGAGTTTTTTCCGCCGGTCCGCTTTTCCCTGACTGGTAAAAACCAGACAGGTATATGACGGTATTTTGCTGCTTAGATATTCCCCCAGCTTCTGATCTCCACCCGGTATCTTCCCCGTTGCGCACCAGGGGGGCCAGTTTTCCACAAGAATGATTTGTTTTTCTGAAAAAAAGGGGGCGGTGTCGGCCGCCTCAATGATGCGTTCAGCGGTTAAATCTTTGCCGTTCAGCACGGTTAAGCCGTATTCGCCCGTTTCGGCACCAAGCACGCCTTTCCTTATTTCGGCCACCAGGTCTTCCAACTGCAGGCGTTCTTCACCCCATATCAAATAGACCGGATACAGTTTTCCCCTTTTAAGTTCGGCAACAGCCGCTTGATAGTCCAAGCCTGATCTCTCCCAATCCGATAAATATTATGTACTCTGCCGTATATTCAGGATTGCCGGGGGAAATCCCTGCCGGCGCCGGAGAGAAAATTACCCCTGCCCATATTGCCCGCTTAACCATTCAGTCGGCGGCATACACCAACCGGCCGCTGATAAAAACTTTTTCAATCCGGGAATATATATCAAAAGGGGACCCGCTCCAGATAACCAGATCCGCGTCTTTGCCTTTTTCTATGCTGCCGATGCGCCCGCTGACGCCCATAATGTCGGCCGCATCAAGGGTTACCGCCCGCAGAGCCGCCTCTTCAGTCAGGCCGTGGCTGATGGCCATCACCACCTCCATACGCAACGCGTTTACGGGTAAAATGGGATGATCCGTGACCAGCGCAATTTTCACCCCCGCCCGCTGCAATACCGTTGCGGTGGCATAACGGCGGTTTTCCAGTTCGACTTTGACCCGGGCGGTAAGGGTAGGTCCAATACTACAGGGAATCCGGCGTTTAGCGATCTCGTCGGCAACCTTATCTCCCTCGGTAGCATGTTCTAAAACCAAGGGAATCTTAAATTCTTCGGCAATCCGGATCGCCGTCATAATATCCTCCGCGGCATGGGCATGGGCCCGCAACGGGTATTCCCCTGTGAGCACGCCGGCCAGTGCTTCCAAAGCCAAGTCCCGTTCAAAGGCGCCCTGCGGATCCTGCCTGTGTTTTTCCCGGCGCAGCAGGTAATTCTGCCCTTTGACGAACTGTTCCCGCAATAAAGCGGCAATCCCCATCCTTGTTGAGGGACTGCCGCTTTGTCTTTGCATCGCCTTAAGTTTCGGATTTTCACCAAAAGCCACTTTTAAACCCGCCGGCTGACGTAAAACCATGTCGTCAACCACCTGGCCGGCTGTTTTAATAGCCACACTCAGTCCCCCGATCACATTTTCGCTGCCCGGCGTCACAATAACCGCGGTAATACCGCCGCAGCGGGCGTCGCGCAGACCGGCATCCTCCGGGTTAATGCCGTCCAAGGCTCTTAAGTGCGGGCCTAAAGACATGTCAACCTCGTTTTTATCATTGCCGTAACTGCCCGTCCCTTCCACGGCAATACCCAAATGCGTATGGCAATCAATCCAGCCCGGGGTTATAACCCGGCCGGTCACGTCGTAATCACAAATCCCCTCCGGTATGGGCACTTGCTCCCCCACCGCCAGAATATGAGCGCCCTCAACCAAAACCGTCCCTTTTTCCATAATCCCGTTTGTAACGGTGTATATCTTTCCGCTGCGCAAAGCAAACATGCCGGGTCCCTCCGTTTTTTTGCTTTTGCTTTAGTATTTGAGCGTGTGAATAAATTTATTACAACAAAGGACTGGTTTTAGCCCGCGATCGCGCAGACTCTCCACGACAAAAAGCGCCCCGGGTGTCGCAAGCCCAGTTCGTAATGACACAGGAAAGCGTCCCCTTGGTTTTTGGGGAGGAAGTGAAAAACCACACCCAACACAGGTGTGGACGCGCACTTATCTAATTTTTCCGGTTTGTTTCTTCATAAAACGACAGATCAACTTATCCAATTGGGCATTTATTTGCTGGACTTCTTTACACTGATAATTATAGGCGGCATTTTTTGCGGCTGCGTATAAGTTCTTCCGTAATTCTTCAATCGCTGTACTTGATGCGTTACTCATGGAAGACACCTTCCTTACAAAATATTTGCAAAGCCACCGGTTAACCGCAATAAAGTCCTCCCCCTCAGGATAAATCATGTATATATATATATTATTACGATATTCTTCGCCAAAATCCTTTCACTTCTTCCCATAAAATGTAATTTTTTACAGCAACATATCACTTTTGCATATAAGTTGTTACTTTTAACCTGTGTCCGTCGGAGAAAAAGGAGACGGCGCCATCCCTGTCCGTGCGGAAACTCTGCACATGGTAGGCCTGTAAGCGCCGGAGGACGGCCGGTGCAGGGTGACCGTAGGGATTTGTTTCGCCTACGGAAATAACGGCAAATGCCGGGTTCACCATCGCCAAAAAGGCCTCGGAAGTCCCTTTGGCGCTGCCATGATGCCCCACTTTCAGCACTGTGCAGGTTAATTTAGGCGACGTCTGCCGCAGCTTTTGTTCGGCCTCTCCTTCCAGGTCACCGGTGAACAGGAATTGATGCGCCCCATAGGACACCCTGATGACCAGGGATGCCTCGTTGCCCTGATCATCCTTTGTCGGCAGATCCCCCGTTGAGATAACCTCAAGGACAACTCCGTCGATTTCAAGCCTTTGCCCCGCCGCAGGTTTCATAACCGGAATCCCTTTGCTCCGGCAGAGAGCCTCCAGCGCGGGGCTTTTCCCGGACTCCGGCCCGCCGGGCGCAGCCAGCAGTCCTTTCACCGGCAGATATCCCAAAACCGTGCGCAACCCCCCGGCGTGATCTTCGTGCGCATGGGACAGGACAACCAGATCCAGGGTACGTATGCCTGCGCGGCGCAAAAAAGGCACAATTATTTTCTCGCCCGTATCGTAACCGGTGCCGTCGGTGCGGAGACCGGGACCCCCGTCGATTAAAATCCCCTGATTATGCGGGGTGCGCAGAAAAGCGGCATCACCCTGACCAACGTTAAGGAAGGTAACCGTCAGACCCCGTTCCGACGCGGCAGATCCGTACCAGGCAAAGCCCAGCAGCACACCCAGGCCGCAAAACAGCAGACGCCGGCGCCGGTCACGCCAAATATGGGAAAATGCCGGCAACCAGCCGGGTGTATATAATTGACATATCCAGATCAGCAGAAGATAGTACCCGGCGGCAGCCCACCAGGAAAATACCGGTATATGTAAAGCGGCGCCGGGAACGCCGGCGAACAAAGCGGTCAAACGGATGAGCAAACCGGCAAGCCAATTATTGAACAGATTAAGCAGGTAAGCCGGCGGCGCCCACAGACCGCCCAGCAGGGCGGCCAGCATGCCGGACACAATTAACAGGGAAACAGGATATGTCAGCACGATATTGGAAAGCAAGGCGATTAACGATATCTGCTGGAAATAATTAGCCAGGAAAGGGAGGACGGCCAAGGTTGCCGCGACAGTTGCCGCACTGATCGAGGCCGCCCCTGCGGGCAAATATTTCCGGAATGCCGCGCTAAACCCGGGTGACAGGAGAATTAAGCCCGCCGTGGCGCCAAAGGACAGTTGAAACCCGATGTCGTATAGCTGGCGCGGCTCCCACAATAAAAGGAGGGAGCCTGCCACCAGCAAGGCCTGTAAGCCGTCTTTTTTACGCAAAAGCAAATCCGCGCCCAGCAAGACCACCGCCATGAGGGCCGAGCGCACAACGGGCGGGGAAAAGCCCACCAGCAGCACATACCCTGCGATACAAAGCATCGTTATTTTTATCCTAACCGCTTCACTGCAATTGGCCAAACGCAGCAGGCCATAAATTACGCCGGCCAGGAGGGCGACATGATAACCGGAAACAGAGAGAATATGCACCAGACCCGTATCCGCGAAATCCCAGCCGATCTCGGCTGGCAGGGCCGTCCTCTCGCCAAATACAAGCCCCTTCAGCAGCGCCGCCTCCGTTGTCCCCATATGCCTGGTCATGGCATTGCCGAGGGTTTCCCGCAGGTGGCGCATTTTACGCAGGGGTTCATACCGGACGCTGGTTCCCGTAATGTCAAGTTCCTGGCCGTCACAGCTCATCACGGCACCGATGCCGCGGCGCAAAAAATAAGCCCGGTAGTCGAGGTCGCCGGGATTGCTGCCCGGCCTGGGTAAGTGCAGCTTTCCCCGCACCACTACGCGGTCACCGATTTGGCAGAGCGGTTGTTGGTCGGTCTGCCTGACCGTAAGGCGCATTTTTCCCGTTGCCCGGTAAGTACCGGAAGCATTTTCTATGTGCTGTACGTCCACCAAATACGCCGCCCGCAAATGTCCCTTTCCTTCCGCCCAGGTACCCGCAGTGTCAATAATTATACCTGCAGCCCGGACAGGTTCTTTGCCCACGTAATGGGCAATAAAAATGTCGGGCAGTGCCGATACGGCAGACATGCGCACAAGCCCGGACAATACCACCGCCCCCAGCAGCCAGCAAGACGCATACTGCCATTGCCGGTAGACCGCCCAGACCGCGACGCCTGCCCCCAGCACACCCCAGATAAAAAAAAGCCATAGGGGCAGCGGCAGAAAACCTGCAAGCCAAAGCCCCAGGCAATAGGCGGGAAAAATCAATAATAAAGGGCGACGCATTTTTACACCTACAAAGTAATCTTGTCTTTTAAATTTTGATATTTATTTTCACCAATACCGGGGACCTTTTTCAAATCCTCCAGACTGGAAAACGGTCCTTTCGTCTTGCGGTAATCAATTATTTTCTGGGCCGTACCCGGTCCCACCCCGGGCAGTGTATCCAGGGCGGCGGCGTCAGCGGTATTTATATTTATCTTTCCGCCGGGACTACGGCCCGCGGCCGACGCTTCTGCAGGCTCGTCGCGGCTTGGCACATGGACTTGCTGTCCGTCCGCCAGGGGAGCGGCCATATTAATGCCATTTAAATTGGCTGTTTCCGTAGGGCCGCCCAGCAGGTTTACCGCATCAATCACCCGGGAACCCGGAGCCATGGAGACGACACCGGGATTTCTCACCGCGCCCGTTACATATACCACAACATTATGATGTTTAACCGGTTCCGTACTTTGCTCCGCAACGGGCGGCGGGGGCGTTACGGCGGGTCCGGACTTTTCCCTGGGCCAAAAAACAATCCCGCTTGCGGCCATAATCACCACGGCAATCAACACCAGCATGATCTGTTCTCTGCGTGTAAACTCCACAGCCACACCTCCCAGCAATATTTGCCATATTCTCCCTTTTTTCCTTTATCCCTTTTTTTTCGGCGAAAAAAATGAACCCGGCCAAGCCGGGTTTCTTTTTACTCATTCTTCCACGTCGAACCAAAGCACTTTTTGCGCCAGTTCGGCATCTTTACGGGGAACGGGCCGGGGTGATTCGTCCGGATAACCAAGCGGGGTGAGGGCGGCGATTTCCTTCGTGGCCGGCAAGGCGAAAAGCGCCAGGATATCCTGTTCTTTGAGGAGGGGCCCGGTCATCCAGCAGGTGCCTAAATGCTCCGCGGTCGCTGCCAGCAGGAGATTTTGAAAGGAAGCAGCCATACTTTCCAACACCATCTTACGGCGGCCCGCGTCCGTTTCACGGTTGCAGATCTGGACTATGGCCAGGGGTGCTCCCCCTAAAGTGCCATACCATTTTGCGAATTCCTTTTGTTCTTCCGTCCGGGTTTCCGGCGGCATGCGGACATCAATCACTTCTTTACACACCCTTTGCAGGGCCGCCAATTTCTCCCCGGCAACCACCGCAAACTCCCAAGGCTGTTCATTCATGCCGGACGGCGCCCAGTTGGCCGCAGCCAATACCCTTAATATTAAGGGTTTGGGTACCATGTCCGCCTTATATTTCCGAATACTCCGCCGCCGTGTAACAACCTGATAGATGTCCATTACATCCGTGCACAAAATAATCCCTCCCTAAGAGCGCTGCTACTTCACCACAATATTCACCAGTTTATCCGGAACGGTAATTACTTTCACGATCTGCTTGCCTTCGGTCAATTCTTTAATGCGGTCCAGTTGATGGACTTGTTCCTCCATCTGTGGGGCGCCAAGCCCGGCGGGCACCACAATTTTATCCCGCACTTTTCCGTTAATCTGCACGACGATTTCCACCTCTTCGGCCTTCAGCGCCGCCTCATCGGCGACGGGCCAGAGCTGCCGGTGCACGGAACCCTGTCCCCCTGCGGCCGCCCATAATTCCTCCGTAATGTGGGGGGCAAAGGGGGCCAACAGTAATACAATATCCCGGATTGCCGCCCGGACCACAGGGATGTTCGGCGTTGCCGCCTTCTCTTTATAGCCGTAAATCGCATTGACCAGTTCCATAATGCTGCTGATGGCGGTGTTGAAATTAAACCGTCCGCTGATGTCGTCGGTAACTTTCCGCACCGTGGTATGGTGAATGCGCCGTAACTCTTTATCCGTTTTATTGAGCTTGTCGCCGACCGGTTTCCCGGAGCCGTTCAGGTGCGGCGCGTAATAATGCACCAGCCGCCATAAACGGTTGAAGAAGCGGTATGCTCCTTCAACCCCCTGGTCGCTCCATTCCAGATCCCGCTCAGGGGGAGCGGCAAACAGAATAAACAATCTGGCCGTATCAGCGCCATATTTGGCAATAATCTCTTCCGGCGATACGACATTACCTTTGGATTTGGACATTTTAGCCCCGTCTTTAATGACCATGCCCTGGGTAAGCAAGTTCCTGAAAGGTTCGTTAACCTTTGTCAGCCCTGCGTCTTTCAATATCTTCGTAAAGAAGCGGGAATACAAAAGATGCAGAATAGCGTGCTCAATCCCGCCGATATACTGGTCGACGGGCAGCCAATGGTCGGCTTCCTGCGCTTCAAAGGGCGCCGTTGTCGAGCGCGGACTGGTATAACGGTAATAATACCAGGAAGAACAAATAAAGGTATCCATGGTGTCCGTTTCCCGGCGGGCGGCGGCGCCGCACACGGGACAGGTCACGTTGACAAATTCATCCACCGTGGCCAGCGGAGATTTCGCTCCGGGCGCAAAACTCACCTTTTCCGGTAACAAGACCGGTAATTGTTCCGCCGGGACCGGCACAACACCGCAGTGTGCGCAATATATAATGGGGATAGGAACCCCCCAGTACCTTTGCCGGGAAACCAGCCAGTCCCGCAGACGGTAATTAACCCGTAGTTTTCCCCGTCCCTTTGCTTCCAGCCATTTGGTCATGGCGGCCTTGGCGGCCTCATTATCCATACCGGTAAATTCACCGGACGCAACAAGCTTACCCTTGTCCTCATAAGCGGCAGTCAACACGGAGCTATTATCCGCGTCTGCCGGTTGAACCACCGGTTTAACCGGCAGCTTGTATTTGGCGGCAAATTCGAAATCCCGCTGGTCATGCGCAGGCACCCCCATTACCGCGCCGGTACCATAATCCATCAGTACATAATTGGCGATCAAAATGGGAATTTCCTCACCGTTAAAGGGATTAACCGCCCGGACACCAATCGGCAGGCCTTCCTTTTCCGTTTCCGTCGAGGTGCGGGAAAGCTCATTCAAGCTTTGCATCTTCTGCACAAAAGCCCGGGCAGGCTCCTCATAAGCCGTGCCTTGCGTCAATTTTTCCACCAGCGGGTGTTCCGGCGCCAAGACAACATAGCTTACGCCGAAAACCGTATCGATGCGGGTGGTGTAAACCGGAATCTGATCGCCGGTTTCTTTGACAGTAAAAGAAAACTCCGTCCCTTCGCTGCGCCCGATCCAGTTTTCCTGCATAATCTTCACGCGCTCGGGCCAACCCTTGAGTTCCTTTAAATCCGCCAGCAGCCGGTCCGCGTAAGCCGTGATTTTGAAAAACCATTGCTCCAGATCCTGTTTGATCACGACACTGTCGCAACGCCAGCATTTGCCCTCAATGACCTGTTCATTGGCCAGGACAGTGGCACAGTCCGGGCACCAGTTAACCGCCGCCTTCTTTTTGTAAGCCAGGCCCCGCTCATAAAACAGCAGGAACAACCATTGCGTCCACCGATAATATTCGGGATGACAGGTAGCGACCTCCCGCTCCCAATCATAGCTTAAGCCCATGCGGTTCTGCTGATCCCGCATGTTGGCAATATTCTTCCAGGTCCATTCGGCAGGATGGATACCGTGCTTGATCGCCGCATTTTCCGCCGGCATGCCGAAGGCATCCCAGCCCATCGGGTGCAGCACACTGTAGCCCCGCATTTTATGGAAGCGGGCGATAACATCGCCGATGGAGTAATTGCGTACATGTCCCATATGCAAATTACCGGAAGGGTAGGGAAACATCTCCAATACATAATACTCCGGTTTGGTCCGGTCTATCTCCGTTTTATGAAAGTTGTTTTCCGCCCATACCTTTTGCCATTTCTCTTCGATGATCCGGGGATTATAACGTTCGTCCATATGTTAACCTCGTCACTTGTTAATAATTTTGTTTTTTTGCCACCTACATTATAATGGAAATACCAACTCGGCGTCAACTTGAGGAAGAGCCTGCTTTCGCGCCCCCTTGACGCACCCGGTATCTAATCTCCGCACAGAGAACGCATTCTATGCGTTTTCCACCAAACGCAGCATTTTCTTCTGCAGCCCCTGGATACGCTCCAGCGCACTTTGCCGGTACCTTTCCTGCTTTTGCCGGCTATAACACCGGATATTCTTAAACAGATCAACATCAATACAGCGGATCCGCCCCGAGGGCTCCAGGAGGAAATTCCCGAAATGCAAATCATTGGGCATCCAGCCTAAGCACAGGCAAGCCCTCATATCTTCCGCCAGCTTTTCCACCGCTGTTTTCTGCAGGCGAATATCTTTGGTTTTTAAGTTCTTCCCCGGGATAAACTCGGTAGCAACCCAGCGTTCACCCCGCATGTATATTTTTTCAAAACTCTCCAGTCTGGACAAGGTGGTGAGTTTTTCTTCCTCCTGGTCACTGATGGGCCCAAATCTATAATACTTTATGGCTTTATCCGCGTATTTAAATACCATTTTGAAAAATCCTTGTCCGACATATTCGAGTTCCCGTGGGTGCTTAATAAATGAACGTATCGGTAGGGGGATTAATTGTTTAAATTCACTCATTATTTGGGCAATCTTTTCCTGTTCCTTGGCACTGATACTAAATTCCGTCATATTAGCCATTCCTCCCGCCAGTCTCTGCTTGGTCTTCATAATACATTCTATGAGCGGGCGGCTAAAAGTGCGCGAAGGAAAAAGCCCGGTCCGGGAAACGCAGGATAGCAACTATTTAACCCAAACGTGGTATGATATAGTATAGCAACATATCTAAACTCCGCGCAGGGGGAGGAAAAAACATGCAGCTTGCCATTATTGGCGTGCCGGTGGATTTGGGAGCTAACCGGCGCGGCACCGACATGGGTCCCAGTGCGGTTCGTTATGCCGGACTGAATCACCACTTGAAAACAATGGGGTTTACCGTATATGATCTTGGTAATATTGACGTTCCCATCCCCGAAACCACCCGGATAAAAGACCCCCGGCTAAAATATCTCGAAGAGATTGTGAAAATGGCGGAAACGCTGGCCACAAAAGTGGAACACGTCTTGCTGCTCGGTCATTTTCCCCTGGTTATCGGCGGTGACCACAGCATTTCCCTCGGGACTCTCACCGGCCTGGCAAGGGTAAAGCCCGGAGCCGGCCTAATCTGGATTGACGCCCATGGCGACTTCAACACCCTCGAGACCACTCTTTCCGGCAACATCCACGGCATGTCCCTCTCCGCCATTGTGGGACGCGGCCATCCGGCCCTGGTCAACTGCGGCAACAGCAGTCCCAAAGTGGCCGAACAGCATACGGTGCTGGTAGGCGTACGGGATCTGGATCCGGAAGAACGCCTGTTGCTCAAAGCCTCCAACGTCACCGTGTTTACCATGCAAAATATTGATGAACTGGGCATTGCTGCCGTGATGCAACAGGCTATGCGCATCGCCGGCCAGGCGGGCCAGGGCTTTCATGTCAGTTTTGATATGGATGTACTGGACACGGAAGTGGTATCCGGCGTCGGCACCCCCGTCTTCGGCGGCATCACCTACCGTGAAGCCCATCTTGCCATGGAGCTTGTGGCCCGCTCCCGGCAATTGGTCTCCCTTGAACTGGTGGAAGTAAACCCCATCCTGGACCGGGGCGGCAATATCACCGCCCAGTTAGCGGTGGAACTGGCCTGTTCCGCCCTGGGGAAAACCATTTTTTAAATTCATAACAATAAAAAGCAAGGGTGCATTTTTTATAAAATTCACCCTTGCTTTTTATTTTACCATCGAGCACGCGCGTTGATCACGGTAAAAAATAAAACATCTGCACGATATCTCCCGGTACCAAACAGTCAAAACCAAAATCAATATCCTGCCCGCGGACAGTGTAAGTTCCTTTATCCTGCAGACGTCCCTTCACAAAAACCTGGAACAGGCTGTCGGCAGGGTATTCCGCTTTAATTATGGCCGTTCGTTCTTTGATGTGCGACACTTGTTCAACAATACGCATATGCACGTACCCCCCAGAGTATTGATGTTCAGGTATTGTATTATTCGGCCCATGATTGCTAAATCCTCTTATCCCATTACTCTTCCCGGCGGGATGCGAAAATCATACATCAAAAAATTATCATTGCGGACTAAGAAAGTAGCACATCGCCCCCCCAGGAGAATATCATATAGCGTAATCATCAGCGTAAACGGCAAGGGAGCCGCAAAATGACTATCAGTGATAGCCGTTGTTGTGGCTTTGTTTTTGCCAAAGGAAGGAGCAATTAGTATGTGCGGAATCGGCGGATGGATAGACTGGGACAAAGACTTGACCAAGCAACGCCCCGTGCTGGCTGCCATGCGGGAAACATTGGCCCGGCGCGGACCCGATGCGGAAGGGATGTGGCAGTCAACTAACGCTGCTTTTGTGCATCGGCGACTCAGTGTTGTCGATCCCGCTGGCGGCGCTCAACCAATGATTCGTTCGCAAGGCCATAAAAACTATGTCATTACTTATAACGGGGAATTATACAACACGCTCGACATACGGCGGGAGCTGGAAGCCCGCGGCCATTCTTTCAGAACAAATTCGGATACGGAAGTACTCCTTGTCTCCTTTATGGAGTGGGGCCCGGCTTGCGTCGAGCGGCTAAATGGTATTTTCGCCTTCGGTATCTGGGATGAAGCGGCGCAAAGCTTATTTTTAGCCCGCGACCGGGTTGGCGTAAAACCCTTGTTTTATATTGAACGACCTGGCGCGTTTATCTTCGGTTCGGAATTAAAAACCCTGCTCGCACACCCCTCTGTCCCGCCGGAGATTGACAGCGAGGGTTTGGCGGAGATATTTTGCATGGGTCCCTCCCGCACGCCCGGTCACGGCGTATTTAAAAATATAAAGGAATTACGGCCGGGCCGGTGTCTGATGTTCAACCGCAACGGACTGCGCATCTGGTCATATTGGGAATTAGAAAGCCGCCCGCACACCGACGATTTCCCCACCACGGTCGCCCGGGTCCGGGAATTGCTGGCGGACAGCGCAGTGAGACAACTCGTGGCCGATGTGCCGGTATGTACTTTACTGTCCGGCGGTTTGGATTCCAGCGCCCTTACCGCCTTTGCCGCCCTGGCCTATGCGGAAAACGGCTTTGGTACCCTGAATACCTTTTCCATCGACTACGTCGACAATGACCAGTATTTTAAACCCAGCCTTTTTCAGCCCAACGAAGATGCGCCCTGGATAGGGAAAATAAGCGACCGGTTTAATACCTGCCATCGGCGCGTAATGATAGACACTCCCGAATTATATGAATATCTGATCCCCGCCATGGAAGCCCGTGATTTGCCGGGGATGGCCGATATTGACTCTTCCCTCTATATTTTTTGCCGTGAGATCAAGAAACAGGCTACCGTGGCTGTTTCCGGCGAATGTGCCGACGAAATCTTCGGTGGCTACCCCTGGTTCCATAAGGCCGAAGCCCTCAGCGCCAATACCTTCCCCTGGCTGCGCCAAATCTCCGAACGCGCCCGCATCCTTTCCCGGGAGGCCAGGGAACTAATTAAACCCAAAGAATACATCGATGAACGCTATCATGCGGCGTTGGCGGAAGTACCCGTGCTCGCCGGTGAAAGTGCACAGGAAGCCCGGATGCGGGAAATGTTTTATCTCAACATTACCCGTTTTATGACAACGCTCCTGGACCGCAAGGATCGCATGAGTATGGCGGTCGGCCTGGAAGTGCGTGTTCCCTTCTGCGACCACCGCCTATTGGAATATGTCTGGAACGTGCCCTGGCAGATGAAATATTATGACCAGCGGGAAAAAGGGTTGTTGCGCACAGCCTTGGTTGACATTCTCCCCGGGGATGTACTCTGGCGGCGCAAAAGCCCCTACCCCAAAACCCATAACCCGACATATTTTGCCATGACGCAACGGGGTATTCTCTCCCTGTTAAGTGACAAAAGTTCACCGCTCCTGCCCCTGATTGACGTTGAAACCGTGCGGAATATCGCCCTGTCCGGCGCCAGCACCAACATTCCTTATTTCGGGCAGTTGATGACCACCCCCCAGTTGTTTGCCTACCTCATCCAAACCGACGCCTGGCTGCGGAAATACAAAATCA
>DHRA01000069.1:41317-50722 GCA_002411145.1 Firmicutes bacterium UBA5324
AAAAAACTGCACCTTGGCAATCATGCCCGGTGCAGTTTTTTATACTTTTAAGAAGCCGCCGATTCATCCGGCTGTTTCGGCCGTCTCTGCGCGGCAATTTTCACAATCCTCGTGCCCGCGGTCTGGGTCACCTTGAAATCATAGTTTTGAATCGCAACGACATCGCCGTTGCGGGGTTTCCTGCCCAATTGACCAAAGATGTAACCGCCGATGGTATCCTCCTCGTGCTCACCGATATCCAGCGCCAAGGCGTCGGCCACATCCTCGACATGGGTAAGTCCGTAGATCTCAAATAAGCCCTCGTTAACTTTCACAATTTCCTTTTGGACTGTCTCATGTTCGTCGTAAATATCGCCGACAATCTCCTCAATGATATCTTCAATGGTAAGCAGGCCCGCTGTTCCGCCGTATTCGTCGGCCACAACCGCCATATGCACCTTTTTCCCGCGCATCTGCTGAAAAAGAACGGAAATGGACATGCTTTCCGGCACGATGAGCACATTATCCCGGTATTTATGCAAGTCAAAGGCATTTTTTTGAATATCTTTAAACAATTCCCGGATATGCACAAGCCCGACAACATTATCCTTGTCCCCGTCACAGATCGGATAACGGGCATGATTGTACTCTTCCACCACCTCGAGAACATCATCCACGCTGTAGTCCAAATATAAGCAGATCATATCCTTGCGGGATACCATCACCTCACGGGCCATGGTTTCGGAAAATTCGAACACATTGTCAATGAGTTCGCTTTCAATCGCGTCAATGACCCCGCCGGCCTCGGAGGCGCTGACAATTAAACGCAATTCCTCCTCGGAATGCAAACCCTCATTTTCCGAAGGTTCAATGCCCATTTTTCGCAAGATGGCGTTAGCCATTCCGTTTAACAAGTAAACGATGGGGTAAAACAAGAGGTAGGAACCTCTTAAAAACACGGTAAGGGCCAGAGATATCTGTTCATTTTTTTTGATGGCGTAATATTTGGGTACAGTTTCCCCGAACACAATATGCAATACGGTAATTACGGAAAAGCCCAGCACAATGGAAATCAGGTGTTTCAAGGCTTCAGTCACATGGAAATAACGAAATACCGGTTCCAGCAGGCGGGAGACCGTTGGTTCACCGATCCAGCCCAGGGCCAGCGAGGCCAGGGTTACGCCAAGCTGACAGACGGAAAGATAGGCGTCAAGTTTGCCGAGGATATTTTTCACATCTTCCGCCCGCCGGTTTCCGCCCAATATTAACTCGTCAATTTTTGTTGCCCGCACCTTTACCAACGCGAATTCCGCCGCCACATAAATCCCATTGAGCAGGATAAGGAAGGTGGCAGCAAGTATGCCTAAATAAGGGCTACTGTCCATATGAGGATAAAATCTCTCCTTTTATGTTTTAATATATGTTATTTATTATATCATATAATCGCTGATTTTGTTTGCCTGGAAATGGCAAATAATTATTGTACCTCCCGCAGCCAGGATTTCCTGTCCCGCATTCTGCCAAAAATGACAATATTCTTTAGATATTGTCATTTTATAGCAGGATATGGCTGATTTTTCACGAATTCTGAAAGAAATGATCCATTAGCTGTCTTCTAATCAGCCTAACAGATGAACAAAGAAAGGGGCCTGCCACCTTATGGTGCCAAAAATTCTCATTGTCGACGACACAATTACCAACCTGGGTATTTTGAAAAAAACCCTTAAAGAGTTTAGTATTTTTGAAGCAACCGATGGTAGAACCGCCCTGAAGATAATCAACGCCGAGCATCCCGACCTTATCCTGCTGGATATTATGATGCCGGGTGTAGACGGGCATTCCGTATTGTCTATTATTAAGAACAATGAAAGCACACGTCATATTCCGGTCATGCTGATTACTTCCCTGGACGGCATTGAGGATAAGCTTCGTTCTTTCGAAAAAGGCGCCGACGACTTTCTTACAAAGCCCTTTAATCCCCTGGAGGTCAAAGCGCGTATTCACTCTCTCCTGCGGGTGAAGGCGTTGCAGGATGAAATTGCCCGCATTCCTTTTACTCTGGCTTCCTTTGTTGGCCGGATTGAAATCCGCAATCCCCTCACTGCCCGGCATGGCACACGCACAGCCTTTTATGCGGAGCAACTGGCCAAAAAAATTTCCCATCAGACAACAGATCACGAACGCATGCGCATCGCGGCATTGCTCCACGATATCGGTTATCTGGAGATAAATGACCTAATCAGAAAAAAAACTACTCCCCTGACTGACGAAGAACTGTTGGAGATTAAAACTCATCCTGTCCGGGGCACCGATATTTGCGCTGCCTGGCCCGGCACAAAATATATCATCCCCTGGATAAGGCATCATCACGAACGTTATGACGGTTTCGGCTACCCCGACGGGCTGGCGGGAGCGGAGATTCCCATCGGTGCGCGCATCCTTTCCATCGCCGATGCCTTTGATGCTTTGACCACCGAGAGACCTTACCGCAAAGCTTATACCCAGGCGGAAGCCCTTGTCATTCTGCTGGAGAATGCAGGCAATCAATGGGACCCCGACTATGTCGCCCTGTTCTGCGAGTTGGCGGAGGGGACCGACTTATGCGCCGAGGCAAATGTTTTTCAACCGGAGTTTTGAGTGAGAAAAAAAGCAGGGTTTTTGTATATTCAGGGTGTTTCATAAGGCCGCAACCCTTATGAAGCACCCTGACCAACCAGCATGTTACATAAGCCAGGTGACCGGCATTGCGCCGGTCACCTGGCTTATTAGGGGAGAATTCATTTTCTCCTATCCACTGTAAAAATTGTTGATTTGGGCCCGCAGTTTGTCAATCTCACGGGGGATTTCCCCCAGCAGACCTTCCAGCAGGGTATGGTCCTGCCGTAGCGCTTCTCCCGCCTGCCGGGCAAGCAAACCCAGCCGCTCCATCCGTAAATTGACGGCCATGCCTTTCAGCGCGTGCAGCGTCCGGCGCAGATTTTCAAAATCACCCTTCGCCAGTTGGGTTTTGCCGGCTGCCAGCAATCCGTCCGCTTCAAAGAAAAAATCTTCATAGATTTCCTGTAAATCCGCCGGTTCCAAACAAAGTTCAGCGGCGGCCCGCTTAAGATCATACACTGCTGTTACCGTTCCTTTCTTTTAAAGAATCCACCGGTTTAGTACGGCTTCAAGCAACTCCGGTCTGATGGGCTTGCTAAGATAATCGTCCATGCCGGCCGTGAGGCATTTTTGGCGATCCTCTTGGCTTGTATTGGCGGTCATGGCAATAATGGGTATCCGGTGTTCCTGGTTCATCAAGGCCATGCGGATTTGGGCGGTCGCTTCAAAGCCATCCATCTCCGGCATTTGGCAATCCATCAAAACAGCGGCGTAATCTCCGCTTAACACGGCGTCTACCGCCTCCCGGCCGTTATTCACCGCCTGCGCTGCGTAACCTCTTTTCTCCAGAAGCAGCAAGGCCAGTTTTTGATTTGCGCGGTTGTCTTCCACCACCAGGATGGGACCGCCGGTTTGGGCTGCCGCGGCAACTGCTCCGGCCTCCCCGGTGCTAAATTCCGGCAGTTCCTGCAGTCCGGTTCCCTCGGTTACAAAAGACCGCACACAATCCAACAACCGCCCAAATTTAACGGGCTTAAGCAAGTATGACTCCGGACGCCAGGCCTCATTTCCCTTTGGTTCATGGACCCCAAGGGCAATAAAATCCTGCTCGCCGAAGCAGGATTTAAGCAGTCCGTGCGTCATATCCGGATTTTTCATATCCGCATCAAAAATCAGCAGTTTCTTAACTGCCGGATTTTCTGCCCTCGCCGAACATTTCTCCTGTATTTCTTTGCCGTTATACACTTCCAGGGTATTGATGCCCATTTTCTTTAAGTAGCGGGCAAGGATGTCGGCCGTCAGCACGCTGTCACTGACAACGATTGCTTCGTATCGCTCTGCGCCGGGGATTTGGTCAAATGAATCGTTTAAATCCGCCGTTTCCCCGGTGTGAAAAGCAGCGGTAAACCAAAAGGTCGAACCACTCCCCCAAATACTGTCCACGCCGATTTCTCCCCCCATTAATTCTACAAGGTGCTTGGCGATGGAGAGACCCAAACCCGTTCCTCCGTATTTCCGGGCCATGGAATTATCCGCTTGGCTAAAGGGTGTGAATAGTTCCTGCATCGCCTCCTCATGAATGCCAATGCCTGTATCCATAATGGTAAACCGCAGCATTACCTGGTCTGCCGTGCTTTTTTGCAGCACGGCCCGGACAACAACTTCCCCTTGCCGGGTAAACTTTACCGCATTACCAACCAGATTCAGCAGAATCTGCCGTAAGCGCCCGGGATCGCCCAGCAATACGCGGGGAATTTCTGGATCGATGTAAGCCATCACCGGCAACCCTTTGGCGCGGGCTGTCCACGCGCTCAAATCGACCGTCGCTTCCACGATCGCGCCCAAATTAAACTTAATATGCTCCAAAGTCATTTTGCCGGCTTCAACCTTGGAATAGTCCAACGTGTCGTTAATGATCGTCAGCAGCGCTTCCGCCGATTGGTGAACCGTCCCCGCCAATTCCCGCTGCTCTTCGTTAAGGGAGCTCTCCAGCAAGACCTCCGTCATGCCGATGATCGCATTCATGGGCGTACGCAGCTCATGGCTCATATTGGCCAAAAATTCTCCTTTAACCCGGTTAGCCCGTTCCGCCTCCTCCTTGGCCTTCTGTAAAACCTCCAGCCCCGCACTCCGTTCGTCCGCCAGCTGCCGCGCACGCAAATGTTCAATGCGATAGTAAAATAAAATCAGATATGGTATGTCAAGCAGCACAAAACACATAAGGACCAAAGCCATGCTTTCCAGCCGGGCTTTTTGGACGGCCGTAAACCAGCTTTCGCCGGCGAAATCGATGCCCAGCACGGCATCAATCTCTCCCCCCTCCTTATGGAGAGGCTGAAAAGCACTGATTGACGATCCCCAGTAATCGGTGGTGGGTTTCGCCTGTACACTGTATGCGCCGGCAAAAGCCTGCTCAATTTCGGGAATAACGTCGGTGTAAACCGTCCCCAGGGGTACGTGATCCTCTTTGTCGCCTTCGATTACCCCATTTCCGTCATAATCCGTTTCCGGCGCCAGCCAAAAACATACCTGCCCCCCGGCAGTCTTTTTCAATGTATAAATACTTTGGATCTGTGGATTAACCCTAATCCACTGCTGCATATGCGTCATCAGTTCAGCATAGCGGCCGTCTTCCTCCCCTTGTATTTGGGCATGTCCCTGCCTTTCCAGTTCATACGTCAGGGTGGGCGCTACCCAACTGAATAAATCCCACACTTTCCTTTTTTCCCACGCCTCTTCATAGCGCATAAGAAAAAAGCCCCCGGTCAGCAGGGCTATAACTACCAGCCAAGTGATCCATACCGTCCGCAAAGGGTAGGTGGGCACCGTCTTATGTCCGTTAAAAAACTCTTTCAGCCGCGCATTCATCCACAGCTGTTGTACGGCAAAACCGGTCATAATTACTACCGCGAAAATTGCATAGTCCCAATACATGCCCGTACTCCTCCCGCTACAATGGATATTGTCTACATATTGGTTATTTTCTCGACAAATTCCTGCTTTGTTTTGCAAAATAATCCGAATATTATGCTTACTGGCCCATAAATGCGCCTTCACTGCGGGCCATACCGTCGGCTGGTGCTTTTTTCACTAACAGGAGGAGATACAAAAGAAAACCCATGAGGAGCAAGCCCGTACCCGCAAGGGAATAATTTACGGCTAATCCCGCCTTCGTGGCCAAAGTATAGCAGCCCACCCCGAAAAACATGCAGGTGTTTTCCACGAAATTTTGCACGGCAATGGTTTTGCCGGCACCAATCATGCCGTGACCTACATGTTGCAGGGTTGTGTTCAGCGGTACAATAAAAATCCCTCCGAGACAGCCGAGCAACAACAATATGGCCACCGTCGGCAGCAAGCTGTGAATCATCATAAAGGAAAAAATGCAGGCGGCCACGCCAAAGCCGAACCAAAGAGTGCGGGTATATGTTCGTAGAGTAATGATATAAGGCGTCAGTACCGCCCCCAGGGAAATACCAACGGCGGTTACCGCCATGATCAGGCCGATTTGCACGCCGCTGCTAATACCCAGCGTTAACGGCACCCAGGCAAAGATAATCAGGCGCAGCACTGCGGACACCAGCCAGAAGGAACCGGTACCCAATAAGGAATAATTGGCCTGCGGCTGCCGAAGCAGGGTCAGGGTATCGGCCAGAAACCCCCGCATCGCGTGCCGGTAGCTAATCCCGCGGTTGCCCGCATCCCGGGGAATAAATTTATTAACCAGGATTGACAGGGCGTATAAAGCCAAGCAGACGGCCAGGGCGAGCGCGATTGATTTGTCCGCCAGATACCCCCCCGCCACCGAACCACTGAGAATAGCGAAAATCGTAAAACTCTCCAAATGGGAATTGGCCCGCAGCAGTGCGTCGCCGCCCCTGGTCAGAAAAGGAAGTATCCCGTATTTAGCAGGACTGTAGATAACCGCTCCCACCCCCACAATGGCATAGCTGAGGGCCGGATCAGCCTGCAGCATCAGAGAAAGCACGCCACAGGCTTTAACGACATTGCCAATTATCAAGACCATCGCCTTGGGTTTTTGGTCCGCGAAACAACCAACCCAGGGAGACAGGACAATATAAGAGAAGAGAAACGTGCCCTGGACCAGGGGCAAATAATACCCGGGAAAATGATCCCGGAGAATGATCGCCTGCACAATAAATAAGATCATGTTATCGACAAAAGCGGATAGGAATTGAGCGGTCAGCAAGGCCCGCACCGGTCTGTTACGAAACATCTGTCTCCCTCTCCTTCAAAGCATCTGCCTTCAGCGTGACATAGTCGGTTTTCCCGCTGCCCAGCAGCGGCAGCTTTTCCAGCACAATGACTTCCGCGGGCATGACCAGCATATTTTGTCTTGCTTGCCCGATATATTCCCGCAACTGCTGTTTTTGCGCTTCCTTCTTCGTGGTGTACAATATTATTTTCTCTCCTTTGCGGTCGTCGGGCACACTAATGGCCGCATTTTTCTCTGTGCCAAAACATTGACGGGCCAGTTGTTCCACCATATCCAGGCTCACCATTTCCCCGGAGATTTTCGCAAAACGCTTTACCCGGGATCTAATGGTGATAAACTGCTCCGCGTCCACCGTAACGATATCGCCGCAATCATACCATTCGTTCCGTGGCACAAAACCCTGCTGATACAGGAAATAGCCATCCATCACGTTCGGTCCTTTAACCAGCAGATTACCGCCTTCATTTATCCCCTCCACTTCAGCCAGCTTCCATTCGATATCAGGTAAAAACTTGCCGACACTGCCTTTGCGGTAAAACAGCGGCGTATTCAAACTTAATACCGGCCCTGTTTCCGTGGTGCCATACCCCTCCAAAATGCGAAGGCCGAATTTGTCCTGCCAGGCGGAACGCACTTCGTCTTTAAGTTTCTCCCCGCCCGCAATCACATAACGCATACTATAGAAATCATAATCACTGGCGTATTTCGCATACCCGACGAGAAAAGTGGGCGTACCCAGCAAAATTGTCGCATTCCGGTCATAGGCAAGTTCCGGGATAATCTTATAATGCAAAGGGCTGGGATAGAGAAAAACCGGTACCCCGGACATGAGCGGCAACAGCGTGCCGGCGGTAAGACCAAAGGAATGAAACATGGGTAAAGCGTTCAGCAGCCGGTCTTTTGGCGTGTAGTCGATTACACAGGAAATCTGATTAATATTTGCCATAATGCTGGCATGGCTAAGCATAACTCCTTTGGGCCTGCTTTCACTGCCACTGGTAAATAAAATCAGTTGGGGCGGTAGTTGATACCTGGCCCGGGCCCGGCGCCAATACTGCAGGATGCCGCGAAATTTTTCCGTCACCGTTACACTGTCTCGGATATCTTCCAAATAAAGGACGCGGCATTTTTGCTCTAAACGGTCCACCAAATCCTGAAAGCCGCCCTTTGTCACAAAGAGCCGGGAGGTAATGACTGTTTTTAACGCCGCTGTTTCCACATAATCGAGGTTATTTTGCAAACCGGCGCTGAAATTGAAAATGGCCGGCGTCTTTCCCAAATAAAACAAAGCAAATAAGGTGGCCAGATGGCCGAGGGAATTTGGCAGTAATATGCCGACTCGCCCTTCACTTTCCAGCGGCAGCCGCAGCTTCTCCGCTAAAACGTAACTGCCTGTAAGCAGCCTTTTATAACTGCTACGACCACTGATGTCCTCGGCGATTACGCTGCGCATCCCATATTTTTCCCCCGTCATGAGCAGCAGGTCAAACAAATTATCCGCCTCTCGAAAGTGCTGTTTGGCATGAAAAAGGGCGTTTTGTAAAGCACGCAGGATCTTGTCGCGAATTTCCAGCTTTTGCGCCTTAAAGCTTTTCTCCCGGTGAACAGCCAGTTGTACGGGCCGGTCAACAAAAAGTTGCACCGCGGGAAACCAGCGTGACCGTACTTTGTCTTTGATCCGCGATAGCTTCGAACGTTCCGGGCCTAAGAAAATCAGGGGATAGAGAGTAGCATGGGTTTTTAAGGCGATAAAGCCCACGCCGTTATACACTTTCATTAAACCGCCGGTGGTAGTAATACGTCCCTCCGGAAACAACACCACCGGATGGTTGTTGCGCACTACTTCAATAATCCTTTTCAAGGAATAGGGGTTTAAGGGGTCGATGGCGATGCAGTTCCGTCCTTTAAGAAACACGGCAAACCGCTGGGCGATGGCCGTATTAACCACAAAGTAAACATCTTCCGGCAAAAACAAGTACAATATGACGGCATCCAGAAATGATACATGATTCGGCAAAATAATCGTCGGGCCCTGAAAAGACAGCAATGCCAGGTTTGCGATCCGCAGCTTAAACAGATATTTGCATATAAGTTTCAATATCGTTCTCATTTCTTTTCTTCCCTTCCGTATCAGAAGCATAACCGGTCTTGATTTTACCGCTTATCAGACATCCTTTTCATGATCAGGTACCCCAGGATGCAGGCTACCAGCGCCATCGTCAGGTTGAGAATGATCTTCCAGGGCAAAGCCTGCTGCCCGGGACTGCCCGCCGTTGTTTCAACCTTTCCCAGCATTACGGTATCCTGCTCTTCGTTTTCAATATATTTACTGTATAATTCCAGTTCATAATGGGGCTTCTGTGCTTTTCCGTTGCCCCAGAGCAATTGATAGGGCCCCTTTCCCTCATCGGCAAAGACGATTTTATCCACGTAATATTCCACCTGCATGTCGGTAATGGTCAGCGGCCGGTCATCGCGATTATAAATGCGAATTACGGGAGCCGGGTCCGTCGTGGGCCGGGCTGTTAAATCAATTATATTCGCGGAAATATTCGTTTTTTCAAGTACTAAATTGGCTAACTCCTGATGTT
>DHRA01000069.1:50902-79533 GCA_002411145.1 Firmicutes bacterium UBA5324
TTTGCCATAACAAAAATCCGTTTAATCCTGAGGCGTTGACTATTGTGCAGCGTAATGTCCGTAATATTGTCTTCTGTTTTTTCCGCAAAGGACAAAGAAGCGGTGCGCAAAAAGTCATTTTTCCCATTTCCCGGCAGTATCACACTGTTGCCATGCCGGATATAGAACGGCACGAATTGGCCCTGGCCATCCTTAATACGTAAATCCGCCAGATCCGCCTGCGCCTGCGCATAGACCTCCCCGGTCAAAAAGCAGGCCTTGTATTTATGTTCGCCCGCCAACATGATATTTGCCGCATACAGCCAGCCGTTTTCCGTTTCCCGGGCATGGGCGCCGCCGGTGAGCAAAATGCCGGCCAGCACAAGCCGCACCCAAAATCTAAATATTACGTTCACCCTTTTTAGCCTCCCCTCCGTTTTCCAGCTTTTGATACATATAGGAAATACCCAGCAAAACAAGGCCGAAGCAAAAATAAGCGAAAATTCTGCTAAGGGAGGTCAAAAAGGCCAGATCAAATATGAACAATTTTGTCGTGGCAAAGAGCGCCAGCGCAAGCCCGAAGCGGCGTACATAGAGAAATTGTTTCTGAAAACCGTAAATTATGGCCCCGACGGCAATGCACAGATAGGTTCCGCTAAACGCCAAATGCGTAACTCCCAGTTGAAACTGCGACGTTAAAATCGCGGTAATGGTGCCAGTAAAATAAATGCTTAAGTAGAGAGGATATAATTCCAGGGAAAGCTCCCTCGCCCGGATAAACACCAGCAGCAATTCACCCACGGCGGCTAATACCAGCAGATTAAAGAAACAAAGCACGGCGAAGGCAAAATACTGGGCCGCGTTAAACCCGGAGGAATGGGCGGGCAGCACCGGCGTACTAAGATTGAGGTACAGGCAAAGTAAAATACCGAAGGCCAGCAGCCCGTTGCTCAGATAACGTGTATTCCTGTCCCTGATCAGAGGAATGCGGGAAAAGGTGTAGCCCACCCCCAAGGTAATAAAGGCCCTGGCCAGCAAATGATAAAATTCGTATGCCGGCGCCCCGGACAGCCAGTAATGTATTCCTTTATTCCCCATATACAAAGCATAAAGCCACAGATTTATCAGGGAAAATACTTTAAAGTCCATGATCCGCTCCAACCAGATCCCATAGCGGTTAAGCCCCTGGTTTTTTATCTCCCGCAGGTAGTGGACGGTAACCAGCAGCATGCCGGCCACCACAGCGGTATATTTAACATCAAAGTGGCGGTTGGCCCCCAAACCCGCCGCCGGCAGGATAGGCAAATAATCATGCAGGTAAAATACGGCCAGGCAAAGGCCAAAAACCAGCCAACCGGCCTTTTCCAACTGAACAACCCGGTTTTTGCTTCCGTACAGGATCAGGATAACTCCTTCCACCAGCCACCCCAGCGACAACCATTTGAGACCCAGCTGAAAAGGCACCAATAAAACGGCAAACGTCAGGGCGGTGGCATCAAACAGTAAAATTGTCGCTTTTTCTTCTGGAATATAAAGGTCGGCCAATTTCGCCAAAGCCATATACAGCAGACAAAAGCCCAGGGCCAGCAGCCCGTTGTAGGCCTGCAAACCCGCTTCCCGGAATAATCCATAGAGCACGAGACAGCTAACGAACGTATTCCCACCCAGCAGGAGGATATCCTGCCGCCGCAGACTTGTTTTATACCGGAAGGGATAAGCAAGCACGGCCGCTACGTATAACGAAAATACGAGGACCGCATAGAGCATGCCCACCGGTTTGCTTGGTACGGTAAAAACCAGATAAATAAAGGAGGGCACATGCAGTAAAAAGCTTATCATATTAATGAGACTCCAGCGATTACCCCAAGAAACCAACAACACAACGAGATTTAAATTGAATAAATAACCCATGGCGATGTAAAATTCCAGACCTTTGAATCCATATGTAAACAGGTAGGTGATAAAGGGCAGATAACCCCCGATAAGGCCCAGCGCGCATATTGTCCGGGAGCGATAACGCAAGGACAGCGACACCGCCGCCGCAGTTACCAGGAGGGAAAAACCCAGGCCTGTATACAAGCTGATAACCTTCAACAGAAAACAGCTGTAAAATATCGCGCCGTACAGGACAGAAATTCCGCCGCCAATCAACCCGCCGGCAAACACTTCCTTTTCCCGGCGATAGAACCACTCTCCGCAAACCAGCAGCAACCCGCCCAGCAAGAAAAATGAAACCCCTTTCATGTGGTTGGTGAACCACATGCTATAGGTATATTTTGCAGCCGCACCCATCCCAAAGAGAATAAGGAGAATGCCGATTTTATTCGCCCAGCTTAAGCCGACTGTCAGTTCCAGTTCATTTTGCCGCATGCGCTGCCGGACGACCTCTTCACTTACCCCGGACTGCGACAGTTGTTCCATTTGCTGCGCAACTTCCTCCGAAAATTCCCGCTTCTTGCCTGTGTACGCAGTTCGCTGCTCCGTAAGCTGACTTTGCAATTCCGCACCCAAAGCCTGTAATTTTGTCAGGAAACCCGCTTGGGCCTTTTCTAAGTTCTGGGCGGCAAAACGGGCGAGACGTTCAATTTCCCCTTTAGCCTGGCTTTCCCAGGCCAGCAAAGCATTCTCATAATCCCTGTCCCGGGTGACAAAGTACGTATCAAGCTTTCGGCGGGAGACCTTTAAGATATTTAATTTTTCATCAAGAATCTGTTCCTTAAGCGCTACGTTTAAATGACGGTTGGCCCGCATTGCCGCCTCATGTTTTTCCTGCAGGTCAGCCAACCGAAGCCGGCAGTCAGCCAGTTCCTGCTGCAGGCTTTTATTTTCCTGCAAAGCCTTTGCTGTCCGCATTTCCTCAATGATTGCCGTCAGGTCATCCATTACCTTCTCCTGCGCATCACGGAGAGCAGTCAGTTTATCCTGTGCGTCCATTAAGTTCCAGCCTCCTTTAGGTTATCAATTTTCGTACCATACCGGTCACCTGCTCCTTTAGCACCGGCAGTTCAGGCAATACATCCGCAAAATACGGATACTGGGCCAAGGGCTGTAAAACCAGCCCGGTATAAACGGTAAGCCAAAAATAAACCTCCTGACGGGGAATCTCACCCTGCCCCATCCCCTCTTCGAAAATCGCCTTAATGACAAAATGAGGTTTAAGCTCATTCTCCAGCACGTCCCAGTAATTGTACTGCGACAACAAGGCAAACCTGATTTCCGCCGGATACCGGCGATACAGCTCATAAGTAATATCGACAATCCGGCAGAGCTTCTCCACCGCGGGGATAGACAAACCGTGTACGGCAGTTAAACGTTCCGTATAATGGCCGATAATCCCCCGAAAGGTGAAGAGAGCCATATCTTCCTTGCCCTTAAAATGCTTATACAAGGCCGCTTCCGATACCCCCGCCTCCTTTGCAATATCGCGCACCGATACGGCATCGTAGCCGCGGGCCGCAAATAGCGCCAGCGCTGCCCGCAGCAAATCCCCTTTTTTCCCTTCCATAGCCGCAATAAAATCCATATTGGTCCCTCCAAGTTAACGATCGTTAACTCAATTGTAACTAATCAGGAAATATGTGTCAATAGGTAATGTAAAAAAACCGCCAGCATTTACTGGCGGCACGTTACCTTATTCCCTTATTCCAAGTTTTTCTTTTAAGGCGGATTGTAGCACCTGGGAAAAATTGATCTTGCTTTTTTCCGCCATCTGGTTAAGGTAATATGGAATGGTCAGCGTTTTCTTAACAGCACGTGTATCCAGCTTTGAGCGGAGAGCAGCCATCGAAACCTCAACCAGTCCGATCACTTCGCCGGGATACTCGCTCTGTACGGCGTCAATGGCAGAGGGTTCCGGTATATCTTCACCGTCACGTTCAAAACCCCAAAGATGTAATCCAAGAGCTTCCTTTGCCAGCTTATGGGCTTCCTGAAGATTATCGCCCATTGATACACAGCCGGGGAGATCCGGAAAGAAAACACCATAATGGCCTTGGGGTGATTTCTCAAAAACGGCCGGAAAAACATAGGATTCATGAGCCATATATTACAACCTCCTTTTGATTATATTATATAACACGTATTAATACGTGTGAACAGTTTTGTAAAAAAAGCCCCGGCGGCTAAAAATCGGAACCGCAGAGGACGCAGAGGGGATAGGACAGAGGTCAGAATTCAGAAGTCAGGAGAGAAAAGCAGGCAGCAAGGTAGGGTGGGCAGTTTGCCCACGCGGGTGTAGATGGCAATGCGGGAAGACGATTTGCATGGAATGTGCGAGGGGCCATTCCCGCAGATGCTTCTGCGGGAATGGGGTTGCCCGCGTGGGCAATGAATTGCCCACCCTACGCGTGTTGACTGAAGCCTAATAGAAAAAAGCCCCCGCTAAATAATTATTAACCGCAGGGAACGCAGAGGACGCAGCGGGTAAAATTTTTATATTATCAGACACGTTTGTATTTGACGTTCAATTATTTCCTTATCTGCAGTCCTTTAAAAAATAACCGTATTCGGTAGGTTAGTTTTGATTTTCCTATTAAGACAAGGCCATGTTAAATAAACCATACAAATAGCACTCTGCGTTCTCTGCGTCTCTGCGGTTCGACAAATAATATATTTCCAAAGACAAAAACTGCCCGGGAATTCATTTCCCAGGCAGCTACTCTCACTTATGCTATTTACCTTGTGGCGTGCGTTGTTTGGTGAGATTCAAGGTGCCGCCCGCCAGAATCGTCTCCCGTTCACGGGCGGTTAAATCCAGCCGCAGCGTAATTTCCTGCCCGGTCGAAGTATTGCGCAGCACCAGCTCAGCCTTGTCCCTGACCTGGGCGGGCAGGTTGTCAATGGCGATTTCCTCGCCCTGGGCCAGTTTTTCGTAATCTTCGACATTTTCAAAAACAAGGGGCACGATACCGAAGTTGATCAAATTAGCCCGGTGGATTCTGGCGAAGGACTTGGCAATGACGGCCCGTATGCCGAGATATAAAGGAGCTAAGGCCGCATGTTCCCGGCTTGATCCCTGACCATAGTTATTGCCCGCGACGATAATCCCGCCGCCCCTTTCCAGACAGCGCTCCGCAAAGGACGCATCAACACCGCTAAAGCAGTACTGCGCCAAATGCGGAATATTGGACCGGTATGGCAGGAGATGGGCATGGGACGGCATGATATGGTCGGTGGTGATATTATCCCCCACTTTCAGCACAATGCCGGCCGCCAACTGAGCCGGCAGCTGCCGGGAGCGGGGAAAGGGTTTGATATTCGGCCCCTTTATTACTTCCACCCCTTGACCGTTTTCCGGGGGGTAAATCAACAGACTGTCATCGTTTTTAAAGGAAAACCGTTTTTCCACCACCGGCGGTTCCCCGTAGGTCCGCGGATCGGTCAGTTTACCGGTAAGCGCCGTGACCGCCGCTACTTCCGGACTGGCAAGATAGACCTGGGCGTCCGTTGTGCCGCTCCGCCCTTCAAAGTTCCGGTTGAAGGTCCGCACGGAAACGCCGCCGGATTTCGGGGCCTGACCCATGCCGATACACGGTCCGCAGGCACATTCGAGAATGCGTGCCCCCGCCCGCAGGAGCGTACCCAAGGCGCCGTTATCAGCCAACATCGCCAATACCTGACGGGAACCCGGCGCGATGACCAGCGATACCGCGGGATGTACCCGCCGTCCCTCCAAAATTTTGGCGGCCTTTAACAAATCAACATACGACCCGTTGGTACAACTGCCGATGCATACCTGATCCACTCTCGTTTCCGGCACAGCGTGCACGGGGACCACCTTGTCGGGGCTATGGGGCATGGCCACCAGCGGTTCCAGCGTATCCAGCCGGATCACAATTTCTTCCGCGTACTCCGCATCGGGATCGGCGGACAGTTCCACCCAGACATCTTCCCTGCCCTGAGCGGCCAAAAACGCCCGGGTCACTTCATCACTGGGGAACAGGGAGGTGGTTGCTCCCAACTCCGCGCCCATATTGGTGATCGTTGCCCGTTCGGGTACCGACAAACTTTGCAGTCCGTCCCCGCCGTATTCAAAAATCCGGCCCACGCCGCCTTTTACGGTGAGCCGGCGCAGCAATTCGAGAATGATATCCTTGGCGCTTACCCAGGGGGCAGGGACCCCCGTTAAGGTTACCTTACAGATCTTGGGCACGGAAAGGTTATAAGCCCCGCCGGCCATGGCCACGGCCACATCCAGACCGCCGGCACCAATGGCCAGCATCCCCATGCCGCCGGCCGTAGGCGTGTGACTGTCGGAGCCCAGCAACGTCCAGCCCGGACGGGCGAATTGCTCAAGATGGACTTGATGACAAATACCGTTGCCGGGTTTGGAAAATACAATGCCGTGTTTGGCGGCAACCGTCTGAATAAATAAATGATCATCGGCATTTTCGTAACCGGATTGCAAGGTGTTATGATCCACATAGGCCACGGAAAGCTTTGTGGCGACCCGCGGTACTTCCATCGCCTCCAGCTGCAAATAAGCCATCGTGCCCGTTGAGTCCTGTGTCAGCGTCTGATCGATCCGCAGACCGATCTCCCCGCCCGGCGCCAGGCGCCCGCTTACCAAATGCGCGGCCAGAATTTTTTCCGCCAGTGTTTTACCCATATCGTCCCTCCGCTATATTGTCCTTGATGTTTTCTCATGCAGGTAATCTTCATACAAATAAATGAGTTCCTTATCAAATATGGGACGTTTTAAATCCACCGACAAGGCCCGCACTTTACCCAGGATGTAGCTTACGGTTGCATCATCGACCTCGAAACCATATTCTTTAAATTTATTTTTAATGGCCGCTTTGCCCGAATGTTTGCCGATGACGATTTGTCTTTCCAAACCAATCTCTTCGGGCGCAAAAGCTTCATAAGTACACGGGTTCTTAAGCGCACCGTCGGCGTGAATCCCCGACTCATGCGCAAACATGTTTGCGCCGACCACCGCTTTCCAAATGGGCAGTGTCCGTCCGGAAGCGCGGGACACATATTCACACATTTCCTTAAAACGTGAAGTGTTACAGTTTGTTGGTTTATTAAGTACATATTTCAGCGCCATGACGATCTCTTCCAGGGCCGCGTTACCGGCCCGTTCGCCCAGGCCGTTTACCGTGACGCCGATGAATTTTGCGCCGGCCTGTAAACCGGCCAAGGCGTTGGCCGTAGCCATGCCAAAGTCGTTATGGGTATGCATTTCGATGTCAATATCCACTTTTTCCCGTAAGTTTTTAATGCGTTGGTAAATACCCAGGGGATCCAAGACACCCACCGTATCACAATAGCGCACGCGATTGGCGCCCGCCTCCTTTGCTGTCTGGGCAAACTTAATCAGAAATTCTTCGTCACTGCGGGACGCGTCCTCCGCGTTGACCGATACGTACAAACCATTCTGCTTCGCATATTCGGTAGCCTTAACCATGCTTTCCAGCACACGCTCGCGGGAGGACTGCAGTTTGTACTTAATATGAATGTCGGAAGTGGAAATGGAAATGGCCACCGCGTCCACGCCGCAGGCAATGGATGACTGTACGTCGCCGATGGTCGCCCGGTTCCATCCCATGATGCTTGCTTTTAAGCCAAGTTTAACAATGGCCTTGATGCTGTCCGCCTCATCACCGCCCATAATGGGGATACCAGCTTCAATTTGATCTACCCCGATTTCGTTAAGAAGTTTGGCAATGTACACTTTTTCGTTGTTGGCAAAAACCACACCCGCTGTCTGCTCCCCATCGCGCAGCGTCGTATCAACAATGTACACATCCTTCCCAGGAGTAAGTCGATTTACACCGGTGTCTGAACTCATAAGATATGCCTCCTTCATGCAGAAAAATTATCATAAATGTGTATAAATACACGCCTTATGTAAGGGTAATCTCCTAATGAAAATACACCTTATGTGAATAATTATTCATGGACTATAGTATAAGAGTGCTTATAGGCAAGTTTATTACCATATAGAATATCACCCGCCGCCCATTCTGTCAATTATATTTTTTCCCGGAAACACCGCCGTATCACTGCCTGTCAAACTCATGTTATGGCAACAAACCCACGGGCGGGCCCCTGTAAATACAAGACTTTTTCCCCAAGTATATCGGCTACATAATACAGTATTCCGGCCGCGCGCCCTGTCCGCTGTTCCACCAGCATGCACATAGAGACAGGAGGTATGCGCCTGGTAAACCATTTCGTAAATATCTTAATAAATATGCAATGGTTTCTTTCGCCGCTTCTCCATCAGAATATCATAATGCAGACGCTTTTCCATCAATTTGGCCTTCAGCCGCCCCGCCTCCTCCGCCGACGGCGCGGCGGCCAGCATTTCTTCCAGTTTGGCGATGGCCTGCTGTAAATCCAGCTCCTCCGGCAATACGCCGGCCTGGCGGAGAATTCCATAAGTGGCCCTGAGGTCTTCCGGCACATGAAAATCCGTTTCCAGCTTGAGCGGTTTCCCTGCGCCGGGCAGATTATCCAGGTCGCCGTTTTCGATTGCTTCCTGAATTTTTCGCTCGGCAATCTTAAAAATAGCGTCGCGCACTTTCCTTCCACCTTTCGCATACTACCTTTTATTATACCACCCCGGACAAGGCTTGGTATGCCAAAAGCCTGTCTGTTTTGTAAAAGAGTCCCAAAAAAAATAAGCAAGGAGCCGCCTGCCGGCAGCAACCTTGCTTTGATTGTGAGGGTATTTTTACAGTTCTTAACGGGTGCCCAGGTTTTCCCCGCCGCTGACCGCCGCCTGCGCGGCCGCCAACCGGGCGATAGGCACCCGGAAAGGTGAGCAACTGACAAAATCGAGCCCAATTTGGTGGCAGAACTCCACCGAACTTGGTTCTCCGCCATGCTCGCCGCAAATGCCCACCAGTAAATCCTTGCGGACGTTGCGTCCCCGCTCCGCCGCCAATTTCATGAGCTGGCCGACACCTTTACGGTCCAGGACGATAAAGGGATTCTCCTTCAAAATGCCCTTCTCCAGATAATGGGTAAGGAATTTCCCTTCCGCGTCGTCGCGGCTGAAGCCCAGCGTTGTCTGGGTAAGGTCGTTGGTGCCGAAGCTGAAGAATTCGGCCAGTCCGGCCAATTCGTCGGCCAGTAAAGCCGCCCGGGGCAGCTCAATCATCGTCCCGGCGGTATAATGGAATTTAACCTGGAATTCGCTCATTACCTCCTGGGCAATACCGTCGATCCGGACCCGGAAAAATTGCATTTCATTTACGTCAATCGTTAAGGGAATCTCTACTTCCGGCAAAATGTGGAACCCTTCCGCCGTGAGACGGGCTGCGGCCCGGAAAATGGCGCGAATTTGCATTTCATAGACTTCCGGGAAGGTAATGCCCAGCCGGCAGCCCCGGTGGCCCAGCATGGGGTTAAATTCATGCAAGCCTTTGACTTTTTTCAGCATCTCTTCTTTTTCCGCCAACAAGGCCGTGTTATTACCCAGGGTTTTCAACCGGGTAGTTTCAATCAGCAGTTCTTCAAGGCTGGGCAAGAACTCATGCAGCGGCGGATCCAGCAAACGAATGGTCACAGGGAAGCCTTCCATGGCCTTGAAGATACCGTAGAAATCACCTTCCTGCATCGGCAGCAGGTAAGACAGCGCTTCTTCCCGCGCTTCTTTATCGGGAGCCAGAATCATTTGCTGTACATGGGGCAGGCGGTCCTGACCCATGAACATATGCTCCGTGCGGCAAAGGCCGATGCCCGTTGCGCCAAATTCCCGCGCTTTTTGCGCATCTTCCGGTGTATCGGCATTAGCCCGTACTTCCAACCGTTTCATTTCGTCGGCCCAACCGAGGAAAGCAAGAAACTCCCGGGAAAGTTCCGGTTCTTTCATGGGCACGATGCCAAGGATCACCTGTCCGGTCGACCCGTCAATGGAGAGCATATCTCCTTCACGGATAACCTTATCGGCAACATGGACTTCTTTTTGGGCATAATTTATCTTGAGGGCCTCGCAGCCGCAAATACAAGGTTTACCCATGCCGCGGGCCACCACCGCCGCGTGGCTGGTCATACCGCCCCGGCTGGTAAGAATACCCTGGGCGGCCACCATGCCGTGGATATCGTCCGGCGTCGTTTCCGTGCGCACGAGCAGGACCTTCCGGCCCTTCTTGCCCAAACGCTCGGCTTCATCCGCATCGAAAACCACCGTACCCGAAGCGGCCCCGGGAGACGCGGGCAGACCGCGGGCGATTACGTCCAATTTTGCACTGCTGTCAATCTGACGATGGAGTAACTGATCCAGCTGGGCCGGTTCAACCATCATGATGGCCTCCTGTTTGGTCACCAAGCCTTCCTGCACCATATCATAAGCAATTTTCACCGCCGCCGGCGCCGTACGTTTACCGTTCCGCGTCTGCAGCATGAACAGGGTGCCCCGTTCAACCGTGAACTCGATGTCCTGCATATTTTTATAATGCCGCTCCAACAATTGCGCAGTTTTCACAAACTGCTCGAATACCCCGGGCATTTCGTCCTTCAACTGGGCGATGGGCTGCGGAGTGCGAATACCGGCTACCACGTCCTCGCCCTGGGCATTCATCAGAAATTCACCATATAACAGTTTTTCCCCGGTGGACGGATTACGGGTAAAAGCTACGCCTGTGCCGCAGTCATTGCCCATGTTACCAAAGACCATGGACTGAATATTGACGGCCGTACCCAAATCGTGGGGGATTTTATGCAAATTGCGATATACTATCGCCCGGTCGTTGTTCCAGGAACGGAAAACGGCCTCGATAGCCATGCTTAGTTGGGCGGCGGGGTCTTCCGGGAAATCCCGCCCGGTTTTCTGTTTTACCAATTCCTTATAGGCAACAATCAGGCTTTTTAGGGTATCCGCCGTTAACTCCTGGTCGAATACGACGCCCTGCTTCGCCTTGAATCTATCCAGGATATGTTCAAATTCATGCTTGGGAATTTCCAGAACCACATCACCAAACATCTGAATGAAGCGGCGATAGGCGTCATAAGCAAAGCGGCCGTTGCCTGTATTACGGGCCAGGCCCTCGACCGTGACATTGTTCAGCCCCAGATTCAGAATGGTATCCATCATGCCCGGCATGGAGAATACCGCCCCGGAGCGCACCGATACGAGCAGCGGGTTTTCTGCGTCACCAAATTTTTTGTCGAGTTTGTCTTCCAGAACGGTTAAATATTCCATGACCTTGTCCATCAAACCGGCAGGGAACTTTTTGTCCAACCGGTAGTATTCTTTACATGCCTCAGTGGTAATCGTCATGCCGGGAGGCACGGGTAAGCCAATATTCGTCATTTCCGCCAGATTAGCCCCTTTACCGCCGAGCAAGGAGCGCATGTCAGCCCGTCCTTCATGAAAAAGGTAAACATACTTAACCATGTAAATAACCCTCCTATTGTTCTCTGATCGTTATATAGTATAACACGTTGGACCAATTTTGTCATACTTTTTTCATTCGCTGCCGGTTTGGAAAGCAATTTTTCTCCCCCCAACCGGTTGCCATGCATTACCTTTGCCGGACATGCTTCAGCCTTAGCCGACCGGTTAAAATAAGCCAAACTGGTCGGTATCAATCCAATGCATACTGACCAGAGACCAAAAGTCGAGGGCGAGTTTGCGCAACACAAAGTCATAGGGCAGCCACCCATATCCGTTTTCTCCCCACATCTGGCCCCAGGAGTTCCGGATCAGCAAGGCGCCGGTTGTCTCTTCATTACAGGTCCGGTTTTTTATCTTCATATGATCGTCATAACCAACCGCCGTCACCGCATGGCCCCACTGCGGTCCTTCACCCCTGCAGGGAAAGGGAATACCGCCGGCCACATCCGCCTGGTTGAAGGAGGGGAAACCATAAAATCCGAACATCGCGGGTATCCCGGCGGCAAGATATTTCTTCACACTGTTTAACACACTGATAACCGGCCGGACAGAGGTCAGGGGGTCATGGCAAAAATACTGCAGCGCCCCGAATTCCTTGGCGATGGAATAGACAAAAGCCGGCGGTTCCACGTCAAACCCGGGCGCACTGTCCGTGTAGGGCCAATAGGCTTCCCCCGCCGCGCCGCATAAGGCGACGGCGCCCATGGTCGTTCTCAGCCAAGCGCCCGTATCGCCGGTAACCCCCATTAAATTACGGGTTGTTTTGTAAATGAACAGGCGGGAAGCTTTTGCGTACTTGCCATACGCCCTGCGTTCGAAATACTCAATGACCCCTGCGGCCGCATGGGCCGTGCATGAGCCGAGGGCGCCCTGATCTTCCACCGGTGAACACCAGGACCGCAAATCCACCTTTGCCGGCAGTATTTGTTCATCCCGCTGAGACAAACATAATTTATGCATGCATTTCTCGATTTTCGGATGCTGCTCGCCGTAATCGCGTAAGTCGGGTAAAGGCGGCAGCCACCCGGTATGCAAACTCTTTTCGTTTTCCGTGTATGTAGAAATATGCGCTAACCCATACATCGCCACTCCCCCTTATCACTCGCCGTATATCATATGCCCGGATAGGCATATTGATGATATGCAGGAGCGGCGTGCCCGCGTCAAACCAGTACTCCGCACTTCTCTCCCGAAGGAAATTTTGGTTCTCATAATCGGTAATAGTCTCCGCACGGACAATTTTTCTGTTTAATCAGGTTTGATAAACAACTGGTTATAGTAAATAAATCCCCCCACAATGTTTATGGGCAGCGGCCCGGCATCCATGTTACAAAGCAGCTTCCGGCCGGTACCATCGGTTTTCATGCGGTACAGGGCATGGCGGTCACTGCCGTTGGTATAGTAGATGTAACCCCTGTAAACGTTGATGAAACCCGGTTTATCGTCACTTAGTTTTGTTCTGCCTGTGCCGTCGGCCGCAACTTTATATAGTTTCCCGCCATCGGCAAAATTACTGTAATAAAGCCAGCCGTCGGCTGCGACCATAAAAATCACCGGATCAGCGGTAATTTGGGTCCGTCCCGTGCCATCCGGGCGGATTTTATAAGGTTTATGCCCGTCAGAAGCGTTGACGTAAAAGAGCCAGCCCCCGGTTACATTCAGATTTTCCGTTGCATCATTATTCAGTCTGATGGGAAGCTGCTTCCCGGGAGCGAGGGAAACTTTATAAATATTGTTGTCCCCGCCCCCGGTGGTATTGGTCCATTTTACATAGATCGCCCAGTCCCCGGCGAGGGAAAGGTTACTGACCGGATCATCACCGATGCTTGTTTTTTCCGAGCCGTCGGTACGCATCTTATAGAGGCGGTGCCGGTCCGACCAATTGCTGTAATACAGCCACTCCCCACTGATATTAAGGTCCCATGCCTCGTCATCGCCCAGCAATAGGGGCGACATCACCTGTGCTTCCATTTTATGCACTTTTTCATTACCGCCCGCGTAGATGTCTCCCACCTGGTCAAGATAGTAGATAAAACCATCCTGGGCAACGGCTAAGCCGTTGTTGCTGATGTTGGCCGCTGTATTGCCCTCGCTGTTCCCCGCCTGCGCGGAGTTTAAACCGGCGACGGACAACACGAACAGGCCCAAAATAATCGCGGCCAGCACATACATTGTCCTGCGAACATTCCCCATTAACGGTCTCCTTTCCCCTTTACCGGCCCCGCGGCCCGGAAAGAAAGGTATTTGTCCGTAGCGTTTACAATCGCTTCCGCCGCCTGCAGCCGGTAAACACGCTGCGAAATCATCTTTGCATCCTGGGGATTGGGCAGCATGGCAACTTCAGCAAGGACCGCGGGCACCCAGGTCGCATTGAGCACCACCAGTTTCGGGCGGTCCTGAAGCGGATATTTATGCGTCCGCAGGGTACCGACAAGTTCGTCACACATCAGCACCGCCAAATCCTTCGCCGGCCGCATTGCCGCGGAATTAAACAGCACCGTGGTCCCTTTATACAACCTTTGGGCCGGTTCCGGCATGTCTGCCGGCATGGAGTTGTTATGTACGGAAATAAAGGCCGCGGCACCCAGGATATTGGCCGCATCCGCCCGGTCCAAAAGTTCCACCGGCGAGTCGTCCATCCTGGTCAGATATACATCATACCCTTTTTGCAGGAAGAGTTCCCGGGCTAAAAGAGAAATATCGAGATTCAGGTCTTTCTCATAAAGGTAGTTGCCGGTAGCACCCGGGTCATCGCCCCCATGACCCGGGTCAAGCACAATAATCCGGGGCGCGGGTTCGGCGGCCTTACTGACGCTTAGCACGATATACGTGCGAAAGGTAATGGTGTTGTCCGGGTTAAGATAGCGTTTCCGTTTAACCAAAGTAATTTTCGCCTGCTCCCCGGCGGAATGCCGGGCGATTAGCCGTATCTGATCAGGGCCGGTATTTTCCAGCTCAATCTTTTGCAGGCAACCGCCCTTTACGCTCATGCTCAGCCGGCCGCCGGGGATGGCCAGTTCCTGCAATACACCCGTAGCCGCTACGTTGGCCAAAACCACTTCCGTTTTAGTGTCCCCCGGGATTATCCGATAACGGGGCTCCAACATATAAGCCAGCGGATCATCAGGGGCCGTCCCCGCCAAGCGCTCCTCCACCGCAACCGCAATTACGTCTTTTTGCCGTAATGTAAAGAGCTTAATTTCCGGCACAGTGTACAGAGCGGCCGCCAGTACATGATTGGGGGATATGAAAGCGGCCAGCGTTATGCTTTCCGCCACCAGCAGCATCAGCCATAGAAAACGTTTAAAACCAGCCATTGCAAAGTTTTCCTCCGTTTCTCAGAGACCAAAAAGCAAGAGCTGCTGAACAATATTGCTCAGTCTCTTGCTTTTTCCTTAGTCTTTACCGGTAACGTGTATGCGCTTTAGGCTTCTACACTGATTGTTTGGGAACCCTCCCACAGACCGTGAATGTTGCAGTAGGCGGCGGCAACCAGCGTGCCGGAAGCGGCTAGTTTAATTTCCGCCAGGGCGGAAGGTTCCGTATAAGCCGGCCCTTTGTTTGGCCCCTCTGCCGACTCCCCATGGGCGTTAAAGCTGAAAGCGCCAAGTTCATAGGCAAATTTACCGTTATCCGGCTTGAAGAACAGTTTAATCCAGCGAATATGGTGTTCCGTAGTATTAGGATGAGCAATTTCTTTGCCCACACTAATCTTTACCGTGATTTTTTCCCCGGCTTTAGCCGTGGCCGGCGCTTCGATCACCGGCACATGCTTTTCCGTTTTCCAGTCGGCACTTTGCACCAGATCGGCAAATTTCATAAAAATTCCTCCCCTGTATAAATATATTTGTCAAAAAACAACGCTAAAAAGCAAAATTAAAAACAATGCGGATTCTTCATGCAAGCAAATGTTACCGCCCTAGATTTTTTCGAATTCAGACTTGTCAACCCCACACACCGGGCAAACCCAGTTATCCGGCAGTTGCCGCCAGGGAGTACCGGGAGCCACATTTTGGCTGGCGTCACCCGCCTCCTCATCATATACATACCCACATACTAAGCACTTGTACTTTGCCATAAAACCATCTCCTCCGATCATTCTTTTTCGGCATGCCATGCCACGTTCAATACGCGCAATGCTTCAGCCAACAAACGCTAAATGGTCCCCGGGGCCGGCGGGGTATAAACCCGCTGGGCAAGTTCAGCATCCAGCATAAGCATACCCTGGACGTCCTGCTTAATAAACTGCAGTTTCTTTAAAATCCGGTCCATCGTTGCTTCTTCTTCCATTTGTTCGGTTACAAACCACTGCAGAAAACTATTCGTTAGGTGGTCTTTTTCCGCGATAGCTTCATCAACCAGGTTGTAAATGGATTTTGTCACAAACTGTTCGTGCTGCAAGGTCAGGGCAAAAACATTCTCTGCGGATGCAAATTCAACCTGCGGCGCATCAATTTGCCTCAGCTCCACTCTGCCGCCGGCCTGGTTTATGTAGTTAAAAAATTTCAGCGCGTGGTCACGTTCTTCCTGTACTTGCACGCGGAAGAAATTCGCAAACCCTTCAAGATTTTGCTGGGAAAAATACGCTTCCATCGACAAATACAAATAGGCTGAATAAAACTCCTTCTGCACCTGTTCGTTTAAGATTTTCTGCATCTTTTCGCTTAACACGGAAACCGCCTCCAAATTCGATTTTCTACAGTCCTCACCCGGGAGCCAGAGGCTGTTCCCCGCCCTCCGTCGCGTACCGGTGTTTGCCTTTAATAATATGGGCTGTTCGCCGGTTTATTATGCCTGCGGCGTCAAAGCAAGTTGCCCGGGTCCTATGCTTCTTCGACGATGTCGGCGTACCCGCGGCGTTTACGGCGGGGATACAGGGTCTTGCTATGGTCAAAATATCCGAGGGCCACCAGCATTACCGCCTCTTCCGCTTCCTGCAGGGAGAATTCGGTTTTAATGCCGGAAAAATCGATACCCGACATCGGGTGTGAATCCACCCCGAAACATTTAGCGGCATACATAATGGACATGGCCAGCAAACCGGCGTTGCTTTCGGCGAATTTGATCCGGCGTTCTTCACTGGTCCCATACAATAGCCGGGCAAAATCCTGGGTCTCCTTTAATTTCTCCGGCGTCTGCATGTCCGCCAGTTCGTCCCAGACGGGATTTCCCGCCTCATAACCCGCTCTGTCCCCGACAATGATCAGGGTAACCGGCGCTTCTACTATTTTCGCCTGGTTACTGGCCTGATGGTAGAGGCGCTGTTTGCCGGCCGCCGATTTCACGGCAATTACACGCCAGGGCTGCAAGTTAAAAGCAGAGGGAGCCAAAACAGCCAGGTTAATAATTGCCTGTAACGTGGACGATTCCAGTTCCTGCTTAGGATCGAAAAAATTCACCGCGCGCCTTTCCTCAAAAATTCTCCTTGCCTCCATAATCTTTTCCTCCCTACAGGACGGATATAATAAGAGCCATAATCGCTCATCGGGCAGATTATGACTCTCCACCCATGGAATACGGTGTCCTGTTGTAAAGGTATTCTATGGGTTAGCCGCATTTCTGACGGCAGCTGTTGCCGACCGGACAACAGATGTTAAAAGTCCAGCGTCATATATTTTATCTTAACTGCGGGAATTGCCTGAAGTTCTTTTTCGATTTGCTCAGTTAGCGAGCTATCGGAGCAAAGTTGTAACAGGATCAAGCCACTGGGACTGCATTGATCGATGCCGGAATCATGCAAGCCGAGCCTTACCCGTATGTGACAGCCGTATTTCGTGAGCACTCCCTGTACTTTCACCGAGGTTTCCACTCTGTTTTCCTGAAGAATGGCCATAATAGTCGTACAGTTTTGCATGAAAATCCCTCCTAATAATCATTATACTTTAATACTACTATGTAACGATGAGGAATTCCTTCTTATATTTCAGCCCATTTATGTAAAATTATAAAAAAACCGCTGCGCGGTTTTTAGAAGTTAGAAGTCAAGGGGTGGAGATTTCCGGAGCGGGATTAAATCCGTCATCTGCACACCCCGCGCCGGAGCTTGCGCCTAATAATGCCCCTGCCCTACCCCGTGAAAGGAAAACCAAGCTGTTAAAAACTGCCCGCAAGCCTCACGGATGTAGGAAACCGGCCACCCCGTATCCTGCGGCGCCCCGGCGGGCCGGCCGCCGATAATCCGGTTCCCGCCGTCCAGCCAGATCTGTTCCAAAACCACATATTTTCCCTCGCGGCCGTCGATCCCCACACGGCATAGTACCGCACTGATTTTCGTCAGTCCGCCCGCCGGGTCCGCTTCCGGCGGCCGTATGCTCTGTAATTCAGCCTGCGCATCCGCACCAAGCTCGATTCTGATCCATTGCGGTTCCCCGCCATGGGCAAAGAGATTCTTTAAACGGAAGAAGCGCATATCCTTATCTTCACTTAGATACTCTGCCGCCGCCGGCTGCCGTGAATAGGCCGCCAAATGTTCCTGGGCCGTGGGGGTAAAAGGGCTGTATCCGTCGCTGCCGTTCAGGAGAATTTGATAAACAGAGGAAGCTTCCGCCGCCAGATTCCCCGCGTCGAAGTCCTCCGCCCGCTTCAACAGGGCGGTAGCGAGCAGCGTGTTAAAACTGTCCTCCCCCGGCAAGAAAAAGTCCCCTTGGCTGATTTCCAGGTAGGTGTTCTGTAAACTGGATTTTAGGATAATCTGCGTGTTTTTACCGGTCTGCCACCGGACTTCTTCACCGAAAGTCACCTTCGCCGCGCGCTTTTCGTAGATAATCGGCGAAGGCTCACCCAGCAACTCCCTGAGGCGTTTTTCCAGCGGGCCAAAATCCCGGTAGGCAAAATCAATATGCACCAGCACCAGGCCGCTGTCCCGCAGAAAAACCAGCCGCGGCGCGACAAGGGGGCGAAGCTCCCCGGTGAGGGAAGTGACATCGGCATCGCTGCTAGAGACGGACACCCCGGGAGCGATGTCGGCAAGCGGTATTAAACCGGCGCTTTCCTCCGGACGGCTTCCCCACGGCCAGCCAAGAAATCCCTCCTCCGCTTCGCTAACCTTATGGTCCGATAGTTCCCAATTAACCGGCGGATTTCCGGGATCGTTTTTACTGATGGGCGCCGGGGTGGCAGCGTTTGCCGGGCCGGGCAACAACATTAAGGTCGCCATCAGCCCCACGGCTATAGCGCGGTTCCATCGGTTCATGCCTCCTGCCTCCTCTCTCTGTTTTGCGCCGGGTATGTTGGCAAAAGCCAGGTCTGCCCGGTCCCCGGCGGTAAAGGTGTTTTGCCGGGCAAGCTATTTCTCCGCCGCCGCCACATATATGTAATCACTATTCATATTCCAGTAGCTGCGGGGATAAACCCTGTAAAACGTCATGTTATAGCGGGTATTGACCTGGAGAACCGTGTAATCTCCGCCTGTGACACCGGCTAAATGATAGAAAGGACCCGATTTTGTCATCATATCAATATGCAGCAAGGTATCCTCGGCGGCTAAATTTTCTACCCAGGCCGGGGTGACAACTTTTTCCGGCAAGACATAAGCAGCGACATCCATATGGCGGTATTTTTCCAGATCGGCCCGCAACAGAGCCAAGGAATCCTCCAATTCTTTTACGCCCTGAGAATCACCTTGTTGGTTGCGGAATGCCAGCCATTTTTCATGCCGGCTGATCTCCGTCTGAATGGCTGTCACGGCAGCCGCCATACAAGCTTGTTTCAACTCAGTTTCTTCCGTTACCCGGGCAGCGTCCTGGGCCAGGCAACTCACCGTGGAAAATAATATCACCATGCACGCAACCAAGCCAATCCATGCCCCGCATAAATATTTTTTCATTTTCTTCCCTTCCCTTATGTTTATATTTAACCCATATAACGCAGACGCGGCAGGAAAGTAACGGTAAAATCAGCCAAGGCCAAATAGCCCCCCTGAACGCTGCGACTTTGCTCTCCTATTTTACCTTATTCCTAAATAATTGCCGCTCGTAAGGTGCGAATTTTGGGTTTTCCACATGCAGGCTGCCGTGCAGCATGCCGAAAGCCGGCATGACCTCGATTTCTATCCGTAAATCGTCGGCTAATTGCCAATAAAGTTCCCTGCGGGGCTCCCAGCGCGGATTGCCAAAAAGCCCGGTCAGGCGTCGCAGCACTTTGTCGTAATCCCGTCCGTCAAAATTGATTACTCCCCGCTGCAAACCCTGGTTCCGGTCGAAAACCAGCCAGGCTTTCTTCACTTGCTTCACGTCGCCAAGCAAAGCTGAAACATCCACGTCGGCGCCGTAAATACGCAATACTTCCTGCAAGGTTTCATCGTGTATGGCCCCAGGCAGGGCAGCGGGTGAAGCACCCCAGGGAATACCGCAAAACCCCCGGGGAAAATCAGCGTTGCTGTTTGTAAAATACGCGGGCAGGACAGCCTGCGCCTCTGCGGCCAGCATTTCGCCCGGCTGTTCCGCGCCGGCCCAGTCAGTCTTTGTCCAGTCAGCAATCACTTCCCCCGCTCCGTCGAAATAGATCTGTTCACTAACCACAAAACTATCCGCTAAAACGTTTACCCGGCAAACAATATAGTCTACCTCCCCGAAGCGTCCCGGCTCCAAGCCAGCCTCCCGCCGTACCGCCAGCATGCGTTCCCGCCCGGCTTGCCCCGGCATAAGCTTAAGCCAGAATATCGCCGGGGCTTGTTCGTCCGCACCGGCAATGACCAGGGACGCCGCCTCGTGGGTAAACACTGGGCTCTCCGCTCCTTGCACAGTGCCCGGCAAAAATAATTGCAGGGGTAGGGTCAGGGTCAGCAGGGCAAGGATTATCCCCCAATTTCGCAAACGGTTCTTTAACTTCTTCACCATCAGGCTTCACCCTTTCTTCAACGGCCGTTCAATGCCAGGAGAGGGGCGCGGAGGGACGACCCATCACACGATAATACAGACAATCTTCCAGCGATCTGTTTAAGAAGCGCACCTCTACCGAGCCTTCCGTCAAGCCGCCTTCCGCAAAGTGCTCCGACAGCATCAGGTCTATTTCATCCTGCGGTACCACTCCGGGCAGCTTATGCCAGAAATAAGTGCGGCTTCCCTGCCAGGCAAGCTTCTCCGTCGGCTCACCGTAAACCGCTGTCATGCGCTCCGCCAGCACTGAGAAGCAGGCCGACACTTCGCCGTTGCGCTCCGGATCTGTAACTTGGGCCAGCGCGCTGATTGTGCCCGCGCAGAATTTATTTTCCCGGAGGGTAAAATTTACATAACAGGCATATCCGTGATAAGTACCGCGATAGCGCAGGGCATTGCCCTGGTCAATAACCGTTTTTTCATCAAAGTCCTGCGCCCGCATTACTTGCTCAATTTTCTCCGCCCCCATGCCCCAGGTCACCCCTAAAAGGCCCTCAACCTGCGGCCCGGCCTCAACGACCACCATCGGCCAAAAGCAGCCGAGAAAAGCAAAAATCAAACACAGCCGGATCATTAGCTGGCACCCCCCATGCTTCTCCTCATTGCCACTCGATTTTCTGTTCCCTTAAGAGCTGCGTTTTTTCACTGCCCGCCTCATATTTCCACAGCCTAATCAAATATTTGCCCCGTTCCGGCAGTTCCAGACCGGCTTGCAGGCGCATCGGAATGAAGGCTTTAGAGGGGCGGCCCTGATCGCAGTTCCACAGCAAATTCAGGATTGTCACGCCATTATCGCCTGCTTCCGCCGACTGAACCTGTAATTCATTTATTTTAATGGGTCCCCCGCTGATAAACGGATAGATTACCTCTACAATCCCGGTGTTATCCAGCTTCACCTGGAATTGATCGTTTAGGTTTCCCTCCTCGATCGCATAGGTCAGCTTATACTCGTCCGGCAGATCACGCTCCCCTGGGGCGGCCTTGACCGATGCTGCGGTGAAGGCTACCGCCGTTATCATCGCCATTGTAAAGATCAACAATTTCTTCATAACTTCGTCCCTCCCTGTTAACCGTTTAAAACTATGTACAAACATACTCCCGCTCCTCTCCGCTCTCTTGGATTTGTTGTTCGCTTACAACTACATAAACGATGATCCCGGCAAAAGATAACGGGCTTATTGGGCCTAATTGAAAAAACTTTTCAGCAGCATAAAATTCAACAGGATGACGGTAATGCCGGTTATCCCCAGCAATCCTTTGTCCAGCAGGGAATTCTTATATTGACCCATTATCTTCCCTGAGGAGGTGAGATATATCTGGAGCATAATCGTAAACGGCAGTTGGACGCTCAACAGCATTTGGGAATAAAGCAAACCCTTAAAGGGATCGGCAATCACGAAAATCGCCGCGGCCGCGGCCGTGAGAATGCCCAGCACGCCCAGCCTGGTATGCGGATCTTTAATGTCATAGGGCTCTTTAAACATGCCGGCCACAATGCTCCCCCCGGCCATGCCCGCCGTGGTCGCTGAGGAAATCCCGGAAAAAAGCAGGGCGATGCCAAAGACGACCGCCGCACCTTTCCCCAGCAGCGGCGTTAAAAAAACCTGCGCCTGTTCCAGTTCGCCGACCTCGATTTGATTCACGAAAAAGGCGGCCGCCGCCAGGATAATCATGGCACTGTTGATGGCCCAGCCCGCCAGCATGGAAAGCAAGGTATCGGCAAATTCAAACTTTAGTTGTCGTTTAATAACTTGCTCGTTTTCCTTATTCCATTCCCGGCTTTGAATAATTTCCGAATGCAGGAACAGGTTATGGGGCATGACCACCGCGCCAAGCACCGACAATATAACCGGCAATGAGCCCGGCGGGAAGCCGGGCGTAACCCAACCGCGCGCCGCTGCCTGCCAGTCAACCTGTATAAGGCTGAGTTCATAAACAAAGGACAGTCCGACAAGCGAAACAAAACCGATGATCCATTTCTCCAAACACCGGTAGGAACTGGATAAAAGCATCCACAGGACAAGTCCCAGGATCAAAACCGTCCCCAGGCGCAAAGGCAAATGAAACAAGAGCCGCAAGGCGATGGCTCCCCCTAAAATTTCCGCCATGGCCGTCGACACAGCGGCCAGAACAGCCGTCGTCAGGAATGTCCCGGCAACAGCCGGGGGCAGATGCTTGGTGGTGGCCTCCGCCAGACAGTCCCCGGTAACAATCCCCAGATGGGCCACATTATGCTGCAATATGATCAGCATCAGGGTGGACAGGCTAACCATCCACAGCAACCCATAGCCATAGTTCGAGCCCGCCGCCAGGTTTGACGCCCAGTTTCCCGGATCGATAAAGCCAACCGTTACCAGCAGTCCCGGTCCTACATATTTAAAAAAATCCTTGGCTCCCAGGATGGGATGATGCAGTTTGGTCGATAACTGTTTTTTCAGCCAGTTCATATATTCCACCTATTCCTCTGAGATAATTTCTGAAATCATTCAAACCTTAACCGCTAAATTCCTGCTATAATTGTTAATATATACTAGTTAATTTCGCACAAAATCCAACTTTCGGCGTATTTACCCCCAGGAAGAGTACAAAACTATGAGGAGATGATTAAATGAAAAAATGGCGTTGTACAGTCTGTGACTATCGGCATGAGGGAGAGACTCCTCCGGCGGAGTGCCCTATTTGCGGTGTTGACCGGGATAAATTCGTCCCGGAGACCGCCGAAATCGCCCAGCGCTGGAAATGCGCCGTATGCGATTATGTGCATACCGGCGCCGAGCCCCCGGATACCTGTCCCGTCTGCGGCGTCGGGAAAGAAAATTTTCTCCTGCTTGAGGATATTATTGCCGCACTCACCCCGGAAGCACTGGCGGAGGCGACGGAGGGAACAGCCCGCTCCGCCCTCGATAAATTGAGTTACGGGCTGTATGTGCTTACTTCGCATAAGGGGGACAAGCTAAACGGCCAGTGTGTGAACACGGTTTTTCAGTTGACCTCACAGCCTTTGAGAATCGCCGTTTGTTTAAACAAGCATAACCTGACCCATGACTATGTGTCCGCCAGCGGCGTGTTTGCCGTTTCCGTACTGGGTGAAAACCATTTTGACGAGGTGCGCATTTTCGGATATCAGTCGGGCCGTAAAGCCGATAAGTTTTCCGGTGTCTCCTACATAAAAGGCCAAAATGGCTGTCCTATCCTTACGGACTGTTTAGCTTGTCTGGAGGCCCGGGTATTGCCGGATAAAACAGCCGACGTCGGCACCCATACGCTTTTTGTCGCCGATGTCACGACAGGCAGAATGGCGGCGGAAACAAATCCGCTTACTTACGCCTTCTACCGGACAAACAAAGGCCGTTAAGCGCACCGCACCGGACAGTTCCCGGGCAGAGGGGAAGGACAATATTTTGCGGAGATGGTATTTTCTTCACAAGCAGCAGGAAACAGTTCCCAATAAGGAGAATTATTATTAAATACCCGATCCATAAGGAGGATGAAAAATGAATAAAGTGCAATTAGCAAAGGATATTTATTATGTCGGCGCTGTGGATTGGAATCTCCGGGATTTCCACGGCTACACCACGCCCCGGGGCGTAACGTATAATTCCTATCTGATTGTAGACGAGAAAATATGCCTGATTGATACCGTGAAAGCCCCCTTCGCCGGGGAACTGCTGGAACGGATCAGCCAAATCATTGATCCTGCGAAAATAGACTATGTCGTTACCAATCATATTGAACCGGATCATTCCAGTTCATTGCCCATGATCATGGCCCGCGCGCCCCAGGCCAAGGTAATTCTTACCGAACACGGCCGGACGGGCATCCTGAAACACTACCAGCAGAATTATGACTTCCAGGTGGTCAAAGAAGGGGACATCCTGGACCTGGGCAAACGGCAGCTGAAATTCATCCCACTGCCCATGCTCCACTGGCCCGACTCCATGGCCAGCTACATGCCGGAGGAACAACTGCTGTTTTCCAATGACGCCTTTGGCCAGCATATTTGTACAACCAAACGCTTTGATGACGAGAACGACCTGTCCGACCTTATTTATGAGGCCGAAAAATATTACGCCAATATCATTATGCCCTTCGGTAAAATCGTGGTCAAAGCGCTGGAAAAATGCCGCAGTATCCCGCTGAAAATGATCGCGCCCAGTCACGGGGTGGTTTGGCGCAGTCATATCCAGGATATTTTTACTAAATATGACCAATGGGCCAACGGGATCAATGATCCCAAAGTGGTCATTGCCTATGACAGCATGTGGGGCAGCACCGAGCAAATGGCCCGCCGTATTTTGGACGGCGTCGCCGCCTCCGGCGCCACCGGCCGACTTTACAAAATGTCCACCTCCGAGCGGAGCGAAGTGGTGCGCGATATCCTGACGTGCGCCGGTTTACTGATTGGCTCCCCGACCCTGCAAAACGGCATGATGCCCACCATGGGCGCATTGTTGACCTACCTGAAAGGGCTACGCCCCGCCAACAAACTGGGGGCCGCCTTCGGCGCCTATGGTTGGGGCGGCGGCGCCCAGACGGCGCTGGAAGAGATGATGAAAAGCGCCGGTATTAAATTGGAAGAACCCGGGCTGACCCTAAAATGGGTGCCCGACAAAGCTGAACTCGACCAGTGTTTTGCTTTCGGACTTGCCTTCGGCCAAAGGACCCTCGCTTCCCTGAGGGAAAAATAGCCCCAAAACAAAAGCCCCCCTAAGCAGGAAAAAACTTGCTTTAGGGGGGCTTTTGTACGTATAGGAAAGTAATAAGGTGTGGGGATCCGACGCTGCGAGTCCTTACACCGTTACCGCAAGGGGAGCTCACGGCGGCTAGAAGGCGCAGTCCCGCTCTGGAATCCCCACTCTTGAAACTCTATTTCCGAAAGCCGCGCAACGGTTTTCCAAGAAAAATTGCCGCAGCTTAGCAGTTACTCAACTTTGATAAAGGCCTGGGCCTTCGCCCGGCAAATCTCACAGCTTTCCGGGACAGACTTTTCCACGATATTGCCGCAGACCGTGCAAAGATAATAGTCATACTCTTCCTTTTGATCCAGGGTGTTATAAGCTTTCTCATAAAGCCCCGCATGGACCTTTTCCGCCCCGTTGGCCAGGTTAAAGCCCCGCAAAGCCGCGGACTGCTGTTCCGCTTCCGCGTCTTTAATAAAGCCCGGATACATTTCCTGCCACTCGTAATTTTCTCCGGCGATGGCCGCTTTAAGATTCTCCGCCGTGGATTTAATCATCCCCAGATTTTTCAAATGTGTATGGGCATGAATCGTCTCGGCCTCCGCCGCCGCGCGGAATAATTTTGCCGCTTGTTTATAACCTTCCAACTCCGCTTGTTTGGCAAAGGCCAAATATTTCCGATTGGCCTGGGATTCACCGGCAAAAGCGGCCGCCAGGTTTTTGTCCGTATTACTCATTAAAACCCCTCCCGCATTAGTTTTTCCTTTGATAATAATGGTTACTAATATAATCCTTTATAATCCTTCGCGAAAAGCAAGGCAAATTCCTGCTCCTTCAGAATAAGGTTTCAAACACTCTTTGCCCCCATCAGGGCTAAGCCACCCCTGAGTTAAATATCGCATTCTTTATTCCACCGCGCTCGCCCCATCACGATTCAACCGCTGTCCCAGGGAGAAAAGTTCCGCCAAATCGGTGGGCCGCTGGGCCATGGGCCGGGCCTCAATATCCGCCGCCAGAAAATCACCAACACTCTGTACGCCGATCATTTTGTACAGTAGTTTTACCACCGCCTGGGAACCGCTGAACTGACCGTCATAGGCCGGCTGTCCGCCGGTCAAAATCAGGAGGCCCGAACGTTTCCGGCCGGAAAACAAATCGGTTTTCCGCGCAAACCGGGCCGCCCAAAAAGGCTGACAGCGGTCAATCATCACCTTTGCCTGCGCGCTTAAGCCGCTGAAATAAATGGGGGCGGCCAGCAGAAAGGCATCCATTGTCAAAAGGCCGTCATATACGGCGTCCATATCGTCACGGATCACGCACCGGCCCGTATGCAAGCACCGGTGGCAGCCCTGACAGGGTTTTATGGTCAGCTGGTTCAGCAGCATTTTCCGCACCTCCAGCTTCCCTGCGGCCGCGGCGCCTCGCAGGACCGCCTCCATCGCCCGTCCATTGTTGCCGTCGGGGCGCGGACTTCCCAGCAAGGCCAATACCGTAGTCATGGCTCACACCTCCCGCCAATCACCAATTCCTTTGGCAGCTTCGGATAACTAATATTCCAGGGCGGAAAGATTTCGCAAATATTCCAGGGCGGCTGCGGCCGTGGAAAATCCGCGGTCCGGTTTAAGCAGCTTCCTTAAAAACGCCCTGAATTCCATTGATACGGGGTATTCCCGCAATGTATCAGGCGGCTCCTCCCCAAACCAATTGCCCATTAAATCAATGGCCACCAATGCCGTGCCAAAAATATCGCTGACCGGTGAGATTTCCCGCCGCAGGGCCAGATAAGCCGGGGAGGCAGTGCGCGGTATTGGTTCGGGCAGTACGTCCGCGCAGTGGAGGGGAAATTTCCGGGCCAGTCCAAAATCAATCAAATAAAGCTGACCGTCAGACAACAATAAATTGCCCAGACGCAAGTCGCGGTGCACGATCCGCTGATCATGCAGGCAACAGAGAATTTCCAGCAGCTGTATAAGGAGCCGGATAATTTCTTGTTCCGAAAAAACATAGCCCCGCAGCAGCAGGCTGCTCAAAGGCTCACCTTTAATATATTCCTGCACCATGTATTCGTGGTGCGCATGGGTGAAAATTTCCCTGCATTTGGGGATGCGCGGATGGTCGATGCGGGTTAACAATTCCGCCTCATGGCGAAACAACCGCCTCTGCATCTCCGCATTCGCAGCATGCTCCTCGCCGAGAAAGGTTTTCAGAGCGTAGAAACGCCCGTTTTTACAGGCTTTAAATACCATGCCGTAACTACCGTGACCAAGGGGAATATGGACAACATAGCCCTTTACCGGCGATGCCCGTTTTAGGAGAAAAAACGCTCCAGCAATCCCTTTTTGCGGCGATGCCGGTGCCCGGATGAACTGGAAGAGTAATGTCCTCCGTGGTAATCAGGATAATGCTGCCCGGGATGGCCCGGTTGGGCGGGCGGCGTTAGCGGGGGGTTAACCGCCGGTTTTTTAAGATTTGTACCACAATAGGGACAACTCACCCATTCCGCCTGTGTTTCTTTGCCACAGGAAACACAGACGGGTTTGGCCGGCGTTCCGCAATATGGGCAGAAACGATGTTCCGGTTGCAGGGGTTTTTGACATGCAGCGCAATTCATATTGAGTCCTCCTTCTTTCACTATGGACTTTATGGACTTTAGTGTTTTACACCTTCAGCCGCAATTTTATGCAGCAATTCCTGTTCCGCCTTTTCTTCGTCCAACCCGGTCAAATCAATATATGTTATATCATTTATGATCTCCTCAGGAAAACATTCCTTTACCCGTACAGGAATCACCTTTCTATCCGCTCCCCCGGCATCCCGGGCAAAGTCCGCCGCCCATTCAGGCTGCGCAGCCAGCGTTTCCAGGTAAGCAGGCGATAATATCGCAATAATTTTATCTGCCTTGGCGGCAGCCTCATCGGTTCTTAAGGATATTGTTTCCGCAGGCACAAAATCCCACTCCTGAATAATTGTCTCCTGCCCGCGCTCTTCAAGCAGCCAGGCAATCCAATCCGCCCAATCGAGCTCCGCCGTGTTGAAACTAATGAAATAAGTCGCCACTATTCTTCCTCCCTGTGATAATGCTTGACCTTGCACGACACCCTTACCGCCGGCTGCCGTGGTGCATAACACCTCTATTTATTCGCGCTTAACCAGCGAACTCCTGTGCAAAAGCAAATATTCGCAACGGGCGCCCCGGCAATCGCTCCCTTGCGCAGACACCCGCTTCTGTCAGGGGGTGTTCCCTTATTACGCTCTTCAGGGGGCGAAGCGTCTCTCCCTGAAGCCCCGGGGTCCGGTGTAGCCGGGCAAGCTCACTCTTCAAAGCATACGGCGGCCGCAGCGGCCAGCACACTCTTTAGCCGGTTACCGATTTCCACATGCGCCGGATGCGGAAGATAGGCCTGAAAGTCTTCCATATTAGCAAATTTGGCTATCAGGGCGAGATCGTAGGACGATTCCGCCCGCCGGATGTCCGCCGCCACTTTTAATTCACGGATATAGGGGATTTTGTCCTTCATGCCCAACAGCAGTTCCCGTGTTTTAGCGACATTGTCCTCACTACCGTCCCGCAGCTTCAATAATAAATTATGTACAATCACACGCTTACCTCCGTACTGATTTAGTCCTACTCTTCTATAATATAACACAAAATATCAACGGCTAGCCATTACAGCCGGTATCGCGGCGGATAAGCAGACAGGAAAATGCGGCATTCCCTCAAGGATGCCGCATTTTCTGCGCGAACCG
>DHRA01000069.1:79697-89136 GCA_002411145.1 Firmicutes bacterium UBA5324
GACGTGCCAGGGAATCATTTTGCCGCTCCTGATCAGCGCTTCCTTGACCGCGTTAACGATACCGCCGCAGCAAGGCACTTCCATCCGGAGCACGGTCACGCTTTTTATCTCATGGGTCTGGAGGATTTCGGCCAGCTTGTCCGCATAATTGTTATCGTCCAGTTTGGGACAGCCAATAAGCGTCACTTTATTGCGCATGAAATCCTGATGAATGTTGGCATAAGCATAGGCAGTGCAATCGGCGGCAATGAGCAGCGCGGCATTTTCAAAATAAGGCGCGTTCACCGGTACCAGTTTCAACTGGCAGGGCCATTGACGCAATTGAGACTCCGCCGGGCCGGTTTTTTCCGGCGCCGGAGCCGCGGCCTGACTGCGGGCAATAACTTTTGCGTTGGTGCCCGGGCAGCCACAGGCCAGCTTGGGCGGTTGAGCCTGTTTTTTCCCAGCTTCCATGTTTTGTTGCACAACGGCCTCGTCGAAAGCCTCCGCCTCACGCTCTTCCAGGGTGATGGCCCCCATCGGACATTCCGGCAAACAAGCCCCCAAACCGTCGCAGTAGGTATCAGATACAAGCTTTGCCTTGCCATCTATCAATTGAAGCGCACCCTCGTGGCAGGCGTTGACGCAAAGCCCGCAGCCGTTGCATTTCTGCTCATCGATTTTCACAATTTTCCTTTTCATTGTTTTTCCCTCCTTCTTCATTTTCCCTTCCGTTGACTAAATTATAAGACTATACAGCTAAGAAATCGGTAGCCGTGGCTACCAATGCCACGATCTTCTTTTTTTAAGCCAAATTTAGTCTTTGCAGTATCTTCACAATCATTCCTGCCCGGTTGAAGGGGGTAATGAAGTAAAATCCATGTACATGGTTTCTCAGCCGGCCGGCGATTTCCACGGCAATCTCCACCCCGAGATTTTCCGCTTCTTCCCTGCTCATCCGGGGATCGAACCGCCGGACGATCCTGTCCGGTATTCTGATGCCCGCCACCTCATTATTTAAAAACTGCGCATTTTTGTAACTGACCAGCGGCATGACCCCCCCCAATATATACCTGTGCGCCTGCCGGTCAATCCGGGACAGAAAGTCTATTACTCCGTCGTCATATATGGGTTGCGTCAGAAAAAAACCGGCCCCCATTTCCTTCTTTTTGCACAGTCGCAGAAGTTCTTCCGCCGGCTGCGGCACGTTGAGGTTCAACGCCCCGCCGATATTAACCGGTTCTGCGGCGAAAACCTCTTTATTCATGATGGACAAGAGTTCCATCAAACGGAGGGAATTCAGATTGAAGACCCCTTTTACTTCGTTTCTTTCCGCCGCGGCGATAGGATCGCCGGTCACCGCCAGCACATTGCGGATATTTTCCATATACCCCGCGAGCAGGGTGGATTTAAGCGCGTTTATGTTTTTATCACGGCAACAGATATGCGGTATAACCTCTATGCCGACTTCCCGCTTGACCTTCGCCGCCAGCATAACCGAGTCCACCCGCGCCCGTCCCATGGGGGAATCGGCAATGGTTATCACATCCACGCCGTGCTGTTTGCACAAACGGGCGTTATGCAGCACCGTCTCCGGATCGGCGTTAAAGGGCGGATCCAATTCAACGGCGACAATAAACTGATTGTGCTTCAGTTTGCTGAAAAAGTCGCCGGCTTGCCTTCCCGCCGCGAGGTTGACCGGCTTTTGCGCCGTCTCCCGTTTCGGAGGGGTGATAACCGGCCCGGGTTTGATTAAATTGACCATTTTTTCAATATGGGCGGGGGTCGTGCCGCAGCATCCGCCGAGGATCTTAACCCCCAGCGCGCTTATTTCTTTCATTCTTGCGGCAAAATAACCGGTGTTCTGCACATACACCGTCCTGGCATGCATGATCTCCGGATAGCCGGCATTGGGCGCCACCGCCACAATATCATTGCCGAAGGATATGTCCTTCAGGTTATTGTACAAATGGCCCGGCCCCACGCCGCAATTAAAGCCATAGGCGTCAATCCCGCCGCAGGTCTTTACCCCGGCAATAATGTGCTCCATACTAATGCCCTTGCGGGTATACCCCTCCGGCGTGGTCGCAAATTGAGTTAAAATGAACACCGAAGCCTCTTTTTCTTTCAGGTATGGGACGATTTCTTGCAGGTAAGTCAGTTCACTGAAGGTTTCAAAAATAAAAATCTTCACTTTCCCGGCAAGGAAAGTATCCACGATAAACTTGTATTCCGCCAGAATGGTCGCGGGATTCAGCTCAGCCTGTTCCGTAACATCCGGGATCGGGCCGATACTGGCCGCGACAAACACATCCTTCTTGCCGGCCGCCCTGTTTGCTATCTCCCAGCCGGCGGTGATTATCTTGGCCACCTCGGTGCGCGGACGGTCCAGGACAATGCTGTTAGCGGAAAAAGTATTGGTTTTAATCAGCTTTGCGCCGGCGGCAATATACGCATTATGAATTCTTTCAATGGTTTCCGGGTCGCTGATATTGGCTAATTCGGGAAATTCGTTATATTTACCGGTAATCTCCCCGTAATAAGTGCCCATGGCCCCGTCGGTAAACAGCAGATTATCCTGCAAATAAGTCCTTATCAATGTAAATCCTTCCTTCATATCCCGGTTTACAATCCCGCCACATCCCTTGGTCGCATGGTGTTCACAGGCGGTCTCCGGGTAATAATAAGCTTCTGACACAAAGTTCTTTCCGCAAAGCAGGTATTCCTGCTTCCTCCGGGATGCAAACCCGCCGCCATCGGCTGTAATATATGGAACCCGGCTGGTAACTGTTCAATCTTTATGCCTTTTGTCGAAGGAATTATAGTATTTATGTCAAATTATACTAGATAAGATTCTTTCACAGATTATTTTGACAAAGTCCGCGGAAATCCAAGTGAATCCCGGCCCAAACCGCTTGCGGCACCGGCATAGGGGCTCGTCCGTGGTGGAGAATTTCATATGCTTTTTTAAACTATAAAATCGGTTTTACGCGACTACTGGAATTACACCGGATGCTGTTTTAAAACTTTAATGTCGTCATCATTGCTTAGACCTTCCACGCACGGAGTTAAGGTAAGGGGCTGAAATATGCACACATCTAATGTGCTAATGAGAGTAGTATTAATATTGATACTTTTCTTAGCCGGATTTTTCGCGCTAATTTCCGGACTTAGCCATCCCCTGCAAATCATCGCCGGCATACTGGTGATTTGCGGACAGGCCTTGTTATTGATCTGGCTATTGGCGCGCCGTCTCACCGGGCAAGAAGCGGCGGAACAGCTGCGGCACAGGGAAGCGCTCTCTGCCGAAATTATCAACAAAGCGCCCCTTGCCCTGGCTGGCGCAGATCATCTCACCGACCGCCGGGCCATTGAAGAAGAACTGATAAAGAGCCAAAATCTTCTTTCCGTGGCGCTGGAACTGGCTCATTTGGCTCCCTGGGAATATGATATGGAAAAAGATCTGTTCGAATTTGGCGATGAATTTTATGCCATTTATGCCACGGACACGGCAAGGGAAGGAGCTTTCATGGGGTCGAAAGCGTATGTCCGGGAATTCGTGCATCCGGAAGACTTCTGGGTCGTAGACGCAGCAATAAAAAAGGTGACGAACGATCCCCACAGCCATACATACCAATTGGAGCACCGCATCATCCGGCGCGACGGAGAAGTGCGCAACATTGTTGTAAGAATGAAAGTGCTGCGCAATGCCGCCGGCAGGATAGTAAAGTGGTGGGGCGCAAATCAGGACATCACCGAATACAAGCGGACGGAGAACGCGCTCCGCCAAAAAACGGAAGAGATCCGGCGCCTCGCTTATACCGATAAGCTGACCGGTCTGCCAAACCGGGCCTATCTGAACGAAAAACTCGCCCTGGAGATAAGCAAGATCTATACCGAAGATGCGGCCGGCATGGTATTGTTCATAGATTTGGATGATCTGAAAATTGTCAATGAAACCTTTGGGCATACTTACGGCGATGCCCTTATCATTGAAGCGGGGAAACGCATAAAAGAGGTGGTGGGCGACGACGCTTTTGTGGCGCGCGTGGGTGGAGACGAGTTCCTGACTATCATCCCCGGCCTGGTAGACCGGCGACTGATGAAATGTTTTGCCGCCAAAATCGCTTATGTGCTCTGCCAGGATTTCGAAGTATTTGGGGAGTACTTTCATATGTCGGCCAGTGCCGGCGCCGCCATCTACCCCGATGACGGCGATACGGCGGAAGAAATTTTCAAGAATGCGGATAACGCCATGTATGCCGCCAAGAATTCCGGGAAAAACTGTTGGCGCTTTTACGACGATACCATGCAAAAGACAGCCTACGAAAAAATGTTGCTCACCAACAGCCTGCGTTTCGCCATCCAACGCCAGGAACTTTCTTTGTACTACCAGCCGCAGGTGCGAACAGCCGATGGGGTAACTGTAGGCTTTGAGGCTCTGCTGCGCTGGCATAGCCCGGAATATGGCACCATATCGCCGGCCCGCTTTATTCCGCTGGCGGAACAAAGCAAACAAATTGACGCCATCGGAAACTGGGTACTGCGGGAGGCCTGCCAGTTTGCCCGCAGACTGGCAGATAAGGGCGCGGAAAATATCTATGTTTCCGTGAACGTCTCTCCGCATCAACTGTCGGGGGATGGTTTTAGCGCCAATGTGTGCAACGCCCTGCGGGAGGCCGGTATTCAACCAAGCCAGCTGGTAATTGAAATTACCGAAAACGCCTTGATTTCCTCACTGAAGGAGAGTAACCTTAAACTCCGCGAGTTGCAATCCCTGGGAGTACGACTGGCCCTTGACGATTTTGGCACCGGCTATTCCTCCCTGACTTATCTGCAGCGCTTGCCGGTCAAAACTCTCAAAATAGACAAATCTTTTACGGATATGATCCTCTTGGACGGTTCCCACAAAGCAATCATTGCCTCGATTGTCGATATGGCCCATGCGATGGAGATCTGCGTGGTCGCCGAGGGAGTGGAAACAACTGAGCAAATTGATTACCTGACCAAATGCCGCTGCGATCTTCTGCAGGGCTATGTAATCAGCCGGCCTGTGCCGGAAAAGGATATCCTCCCGTTTCTCCCCCGGCAGCCTTAAACCCGGGACATACTTCGTCCTCAGGAAACCGACAAGCGGCTTCCCCGGCCCTCATCCGGGCTTTATTATTTTGCCCGTTTAGCGGGACAGTCGAAAACCTATTGTACGTTTACCTCCTTCACGCCGGCACAGGGAATATCCCCTTTGATAAAGAGACACCAACTGCCAAGGGACACCGCGGAAAAAACCGTGATTAACACACCCAAACCCACGACGATATTGCCGCAGGGGAAGGAAGCAATCAGCATGCCGATACTGCCCAGCACCATAACCAATGTATTTATTATGGAAGAAGCAGATCCCGTATCCCCTTTTTGCTGTTCAAAAAGAATCTGCGTGGAGAAGGGCCGGCTCGCAGTACAGATTAGGGACATAATCATAAATGATCCTAAAAACAGGATAGGCGATATCGTTCCGATAGTCATTACCAGCAGCCCGCTCACCGTAGCCAGCCCGAAAAAACCCACCGCGACAAACTTTTTATCAACGCTGCTTAAAAAGCGCACATAGATTACCGGTCCCAGAATGGAAACCAGGGCATTGGCGGCGAAGAAAAAACTGTAAACCTGTTCGCTAAGCCTGAAGTAATCCACATAGATATAGGAGGAAAGGGCAATATAACCCATAAACGGCAGCGCATTTAAAGAAAAGATGACTGCGGGCAGGAGGAAACTTTTATTTTTAGCCACCACCAGCAAACGGCCCAGCGAGCCGGCCAGTGTCCCCCCATACCGCTCCTCGGGTTTCAGGGTTTCATCATAAAGCAAGGTTAACAGTAGATTCACCACGGCGATCGCCGTTAAAGCCCAGAAAGCGCCGCGCCAGCTGAAAAACTTTAAGATGCCCGCACCGACAACCGGTGCCAGCATCGGTGCCAAACCCGACATGGACTGGGTAATCGCCAAAATAGCTTCTCTTTTTTTTCCTACAAAACAATCCTTGATCATCGCCATAGATATGGAAGTTATGCCGCCGGCGCCGATCCCTTGCAAAGCCCGGGCCCCGATCAAAAAATACACATTTGTCGCCAACGCGCAGGCCACACTGCTCAGCGTATAGATCACAGTGCCTGTCAGCAGTACCGGTTTGCGCCCGTATTTATCACTCAACGGCCCCCAGATTAAAATACCCACGGCATAAAAAAAGAAGAAAGCGCTCAAAGTAAGATTGGTCACCGCCGGATTGCTTTGAAAATACGCACCCATGGTCGGCAGGGCCGGCAAATATAAATCCGTTGAAAGCGGGATAAACATATTCATCAAGGCGATGAACAAAATAAATCCTTTATTTCCTAAATACTTTTGCTTGATTGTGTCTGATGTAAACAGCCTGCAGACCTCCCCGTATTTATCTTCCCGCATCTATAGAACACCCCACCATATACGCAGTAAATCGTAATCCTCATCCCTTATCGCCGTAAAATTTCCCGTCTTAATTTTCCGGTTTTTTTATGGTAAAATGGAAGTGTGCATACCTTGTACATAAACTAATTTGGAAAAGGAGTGACTACATATGGGACTGTACAAAAAAATTCTGGCCCCGGTGGACGGCTCGACAAATTCTTTTGTGGCCCTGAAGCACGCGGCGGAACTGGCCCGTTCTTTTGGCGCGGAAATCTGTATTATTTATGTATCGCTGCTGCCGCAAACCTTACCCGTAATCTCGCATATTGAGAGCTATTACATCCCCGAGTACTCCTTTGCCGATGTGGAAAACTTCGCAAAGAAGATTATTGAGGCCGCGCGGGAAGCAGTTCCTGAAGGTATTCGCGTACAAACCCATACGGAAATCGGCTCACCAAACCTCATCATTACAGAATACGCCGAAAAAAACAACTTCGACATAATTGTTATCGGCAGCCGGGGCCTGGGCATTTTTTCCGAACTGTTGATGGGCAGTGTGAGCAGCTACGTCGTGCATCACGCCAAATGTCCCGTATTGGTTGTAAAGTAAACTTGTAATATAGATTATCATGAAGACCGTTGCCATGGCAAGCAACGGTCTTTTTTATGTACGCTTTTTTGCCGGGGAACGGTTTCTCCCGCAAAGTTAATGCCCGACACTAACGTTCCGTCATCGACCGGCCCACCGCAATTAAGCGGCAGAGCCTGGCTGTCGCGGCCTCAATCAACGTCGCCCCTTGCCGCATACATTCCGCCAGCGCCATCGGCTGTGCGGTGATACTCATCAAGGCGTCAATCCCCCGGACAAGAACATTCTCCGCGCCCGGGCCCAGGGCTCCGGCCAAACATACGACCGGCACTCCTCCCGCCTTAGCCGCCCGGGCCACACCAACCGGGGCTTTGCCAAAGGCTGTTTGCCCGTCCGTTTGTCCTTCACCGGTAATGACAAGATCGGCGTTTTTCACCAGCCGGCTAAATTCCGTCGTTTCCAGCACAATATCTATCCCTCGCCTTAGCTGAGCCTGCGTAAAAAAGAGCAGCCCGGCGGCCAGCCCGCCGGCCGCTCCCGCCCCGGGGCATTGAGCAATATTCCTGCCCGTAGCAAGCAGGGCCAGCTGCGCGTAATGCGCCAGCGCGGCGTCAAGTTCGCTTATCATGTCAGCAGTTGCTCCCTTTTGCGCCCCATAAACGGCTGATGCGCCGCGGGGGCCGCATAAGGGATTGTCGACATCACAGGCTACCGTTATCTCGGTTGCCCCGAGACGGGCATCAATTTCCGTCAAATCAATGCACGCCAATTGGGCCAGGGCACTTCCTCCCGGGGAAATTTCGCCGCCCTGCGCATTGAGAAACTTCACCCCCAGAGCCCGGGCCATACCGCTGCCGCCGTCATTTGTGGCACTACCGCCGACGCCGATAATGATTTTCCGCAGCCCGCAATCTAAAACCGCTTTGATCAACTGCCCCGTACCGTAGGTCGTAGTAAGCCGGGGATCCCGGTCCTTTTCCGGCACGAGTGTCAAACCCGACGCCGCCGCCATTTCCATAACCGCCGTCTGTCCGTCACCGAGTACACCCCAGCGGGCCTGCACAGGAGTCCCCAAAGGCCCTTGCACCTGATGGTCCAAAAACCAGCCGTCTGTCGCCGTCACCAGCGCCGCCACCGTCCCTTCCCCGCCATCCGCCAGGGGCACTTTTATGACCTCGGCGGCGGGAAAAACCGCCCGGATGCCGCGCTCCATGGCCTCAGCCGCTTCTAAGGCGGAAACACTGCCTTTATAGGAGTCGGGCGCCACAATGATTCTCATATCATTCACCTTTACCCTTGCTGTTCTTTTATGTTATATTTTAATTATAACGACAAGGCCGGTTTACACAATATTAGATATCTGCTAAGGGAAACGAGGTGAACGACCATGCCGATTTATCTTTCCCCCTTGACGTTCTTTGCGGTTCGTCAAAATTTCTTATACTATTCAAAAAAGGTGGGGCACCAGTGCCCCACCTTTTAACCGCTAGTCAAACTCCGTACAACTTACGTCGTACACCTGCAGCGCCTACCCGGCGCCGGCAAAGAAACTTGCTCTGAAATTCCGGGTGACCACCACAATTTTATTCGACACAATCAACTCCTCGCTGCCTGACAGCTGATCCTCTGACTGGCCCACTGGCATCACCCCCCATATAGGTTTACGTTTCCTCTTCTCTTTTCTTCCCTCTTCCTTTCGTCTTTATTATAACCGATATTGTCCGAATTTTCAATAAGTCTTTGGACATGTTTGCACTTATATGGTTTCTTTTTGCCGTCCCGTTGCGAATAAGAAAATTTATCCTCCTATGCGCCGCCGGCCGCCTTATTGCTCCGCAGCGGCAAAGATTCTGTCCACGGCCCACCGGGATAAAAGGGGCAAAGCTACATAAATCGGGAAGCTATAAATATATTTCCAGGAGATAAGCGTATATAAACCCATGGCCTGTACGATAGGCTCAAGAAGGAACGAAAATATCAGGGAAGTAATTACCGATACGGCAATGAAATCCTTCCACTTGCAAAAATACTGATATTCCAGCATATAGATGATAGGCAACGGGCCGGCGTCAATAAAAGCAATAAGCGGGCCAAAGGGCAATATTTTACAGGGATACGCCCAGATGCCGTTTTCATACCCCAATACGTCAAAGGTAAGGATCAGGATAAACAAAATAGTGCCATATAAAAATAAACGGGGCAGCTTTTTCCGGTCCGCGGCATAGTAGAAACCAATCCAAGGTACGATTAACAGGGCCAGGACAAACCACCATCGCCAGGTAAACAGCGTTCCCGTTAACCAGTTCGCGATCCGCGCCTGCGTAAGTGCTTTTGTCATTTCCACTATGTCCGCATCACTGGGTATGGGCATCAACATCACCTCACTATTGCCCTGATAATCCGTTCAAATTAAATTCGGATGGTTTTAGC
>DHRA01000080.1:0-4549 GCA_002411145.1 Firmicutes bacterium UBA5324
AGGCGCTTATCGCCTTTGGCCAGGCAGTTGTCAATATGCTTCATGAGAATGCGGCGGCGATTTTCCTTTCTGATGACGCTTCTTTGGGCTTCCTGCAGCAACCGGCACAACACGGGGGCTTCCAGCACCCGCTGGGTAGTGAACCCTTCGCCGATATGATGGGCTTCCGCAAAATCCTCGTCAATTTGTAAAAACCAATAGGGAAGCTGCGCCAGCAAACGAAAAATATGCTCCGGTTTAATATCGTAACTTAGGGTAGAATTACGGCGGGTGACGGCCTGGCGAAAGGCGGAAGGCTTGTCATCGGGGAAAATGTTTTCCACATTGATGCTAAGCGTTCCAAAGCGGAAATAAAACTGGGGCGAATAGTAACGTGCCGTACCGACCAGAACCCGGTCCCGGATATAAAATGCATTTTTAGTAAAATGCATTTTTTCTATTAATGTTGTTTGGTGGAGAAGTAATTCCAAAAAATCGCGTCCACGGTAATCCAATTCGACACTTTTTTCCCTTAAATAGGTTTCAAGCAGCTGCTTTTTATATTGCATAGTCTCTGTGATGATACTCCCCTCCCCCACTTTAATTTACTATTATTATCCGCGCTAAACGCACATGTGTCAACACCCAAAATACACCAAAAATTATATTGCCTGCCAGATTTTCATTTAACCGGCTATAAATGCAATACAATAATGCGGCGCGGGCAAGGTTCATTAAACGCCGGTATGAACAGGTATGCTAGGCCGCCGGGCCCTTTACTTTTGCCGCAAATGTTGTATAATATGGTTATCGATTGAACCACATAGGTTACGAGAGGTCGCTGCAGCCTTTGGCTGTAGAGGAAAGTCCAGACTGCCACAGCCTGCGATGGCTGTAATGTTCGCGCCCATTGCAAAATGGGGCAGGGGCACATGCCCTTGACGACGGTAAAACCTGCTCACTGAGGAGGGAGTAACCATAAAGTGCCACAGAAACTTTGTAGATCGGCGACGATCTAGTGCAACAGGTAAACTCCGCGAGGCAGAAACCCAAATTATGGTAGGGGAACTCTCCCGTAGGGAAAAGAACCGGAGGGGAGAATGCTTTTTGAGCATTAGAGAGATGACCTCATAAAACAGAAACTGGCTTACGGTAACCGAGTGGGAGATTGAAGCAAAAAGACAAGGACTAGCACAGTTGCTAGTCCGCTTTTTTGTGTTCTTTTAGCCGTTTATTTTCGCGGTTAACGCCTGAAAGATTTCATTATGGTCAAAAGCCAGCGGCTTATTGCTAATCTCCTCAAGGGCCAGCTTCACGACCGCACTGGCGTCGTCACCGGCCAGGGTCGTGTCATAAACCGCTTGGGAAACCCAAACATAATAGGCCAGGCCGATGAAGCGTCCCCGGGGATCACGATCCGGGTGTGAGAATACGCCGATGAGGTTTAAGTCACCCTTGGCCACGGAAATATGTGTTTCTTCCTGGAGTTCTCTGAGGGCACAATCCTCGATGCTTAAATCCTGTTGGTCCAGGAAGCCGCCGGGGATGGCCAGACAGTTTTCATAGGGAGCTTTGCCGCGCTTAATTAATAAAGTCCAGATTTTACCGCCCGCATCTTTGGTTAAGACGATAACATCGGCGGTGACGGCGTCGGGAATCCAATAACCTTGAGGATTTATCATATTCCAGCCTCCTAAGATTGTTTTATTTATAGGGCTATTCGCTGGATAATACGGGATATCCTGCCGCAATTACCACCACCCGCAAATATGCAAAAGTCAACAATAATGTCAAATTTAAAGCAGGGATGACCAACGGCGCTTGGCAGGCCGTCAGCTATCCCTGCTGTTAAACTGTTTTACGATTTGGTCAAAAAACAAAAGCCAGCTTGGTAAGCTGGCTTAAAGTTCTGCTTAGCGTTGGAAGCAATCGCGGCAATAAACAGGTTTCAAACCATTGGGTTTGAAAGGAACTTGTGTTTCTACACCACAGGAAGCGCAAACTGCTGTGAACATTTCCCGTTGTGCTCTGTTGCCATAGCCGCCGCGGCTTTGGTTTTTGCGGGCGGAGCGGCAGGAAGGACAACGGCCGGGGATGTTTTCAAAACCCTTTTCAGCATAAAACTGCTGTTCTCCTGCGGTGAAAACGAATTCCTGACCGCAATCTTTACAAGTGAGTTCTTTGTCAACAAAAGACATCTTAATACTAACCTCCACATAATATGTTTTCGTTCACTACGGTTCCTTTTAGGGGCCGAGGTTAGTACTCTCCGGTGGCATAGGGCCAAAGGCTACATACATTGTTAAAACGCTCTCGACAAACTAAAAAATTGCAGCGAACAATTTCATTATACCATGGATTAATGCAAAGTCAAACTATCTCTGGAGAAAGGGTGGAATTTACCGGGACAGAGGCTGCAACTGGGTCCAAAGCCCGGCCATGCGGGTGTCGATGGCCGTTACGTAATCTCTGCGCTCTTTGCGCAACAGGGTTACGCTGTCCAACAGTGCCTGATCATATTTGAATACCCGCTCTTTGGCTACTTTGGTGGGGCGTGCATATTCCAGCAGGCCCGTGGCCACATATTGATAACGTTTCCCTTCTTTTACGATGGCCGCCGGTTCCAGCAGATCAGATCCCTCATAGCGATGGACCAGGCAAGTCGGAGCAAAGGTGTCAATCACATTTTTGTCCGCGCCTTCCGTGATAAACAGCGAGCCGCAGTGAGTGCAGCAAGTGGGTGTGGTGTTTGGTGAAAAGCAACTTTTACAAATAAGGATGTTCATGATTATCCCTCCCGGCATTAGCTTAACCAGCCGGGAATTTTTTACGCAAAAAAATCACTGGTGGGGGGATTTTTGTGGTATATTATCTTAAAAGAAAATATTGCTTTATGGGGAGGAGCATTCATGCGTTTGCGCAAAAAGCCCCGGATTGAAGAGAAAATCCGGGAATTTTCGCATTTATTGGTTGACGAGCCTGCTTTATGGAAGGGGAAATGGCGGCAGCTTTTTCAAAACGATAACCCGCTGCATGTCGAAGTCGGCACAGGGAAAGGCCGTTTCCTTACGACACTGGCCCAATATAATCCCGGGATAAATTATATTGGGGTGGAATATATGCAGGATGTGATCTATTACGCCGCCCGGAAGGCCGACGAAAAGGAATTGCAGAACCTTAAGCTTCTGTGTTTTGATGTAAATAATATTCGTGAGATTTTCCAGCCCGGGGAAGTCCGGCGTCTTTATATTAATTTTTGCGATCCCTGGCCGAAAAACAGGCACGCAAAGCGTCGCTTAACCCACCACAATTTTTTAGCGCATTACCGCCGGATATTAGTGCCCGGCGGGGAAATCCATTTCAAAACCGACAATGAACAGCTATTTGCCTTTTCCTTGAACGAGTTTGCCGCCGAGCGGGCTTTCCAGTTGCAGAATATTACGCTGGATCTGCATAACAGCGGGTATGTCGGCAATGTGATGACTGAATATGAGGTGAAATTTAGCCTGCAGGGTATGAAAATATTTCGCTGCGAAGCGAAATTGCTGGATTAGGAATATGCAAAAATGTTTTGACGCGGCCGCAATGTTCGTTTATAATAACTTCAAAGGGGAGTAACAGGCCGGGCGGCAGCTTGGGAACAAAGTCGTCATCACGGATTTATCCCCGGCTTTGTGGGCAAGATTGCTTTTGTGAGACCTTTTGCTTTGGACAAAAGCAAAGGTCTTTTTTTATTTGTCTATCCCGAAATTTTGGCAGTTGTCTGCATTACATCGGTCAAAGGGACCTGGTAAATACTAAACGTTGTGAAAGGGGAATAAGCAGATGGAATTCTTCAGTGTTGAATTTTTTCTGATGGTAGGTTCAGTTATTTTAATAGATGTCATTTTAGGCGGCGATAACGCCGTGGTCATTGCGCTGGCCAGCAGAAACCTCTCCGCTAAACAGCAAAAACAGGCCGTTTTATGGGGGACGCTGGGCGCCATTTCCATCCGTGTCGGCTTAACGGTAGTGGCGGTGTCTTTGCTGAAAATTCCGCTCTTAAAGCTGGTGGGCGGCTTGTTGCTGATCTGGATCGCCATAAAACTGTTGACTGACGAAGAAAAGGATAGCCACTGTAAAGTTTCGGATTCCAACAGCCTGATAACGGCGGTAAAAACTATTATTTTTGCGGATTTAGTGATGAGCCTCGACAATGTCCTCGCCTTGGCCGCTGTGACAAAAGGTAATATTGTGCTGCTGTTATTTGGCTTGGGCTTAAGCATCCCTTTAATTATGTGGGGAAGCAAGCTGATCTTATTATTGATGGAACGCTATCCGGTTATCATCACCATCGGCGCCGCTTTGCTCGGCTATACCGCCGGAGAGATGATTGTCGCCGATGCCCACATCGCTTCCCTGCTGCAGGGCCAATGGGCCTTTTTACATAAGGGTATTCCGGTCATAACCACGGTGGGGGTGGTGGTAGTGGGCCGCCGGCTCCAGGCCAGAAGAAGATAATCAGCATTACAAAAAAATGGCTAAAGAATAATTACCTGAAGCAATGGGCCGTGCGGAAACGTTTGCGTTT
>DHRA01000080.1:4659-11173 GCA_002411145.1 Firmicutes bacterium UBA5324
GCCGCACGGCCCATTTTATTATACAGCTTTTGTTATGGAAGTTTTTCCCAAAAGATGGTAAACTTGAAATTGATTCCATTTATTGGAACTTCATCTTTTGGGGGAGGGATTACAGTGCTGGGTGTGGCGAAAAGATGGCTGCGGACGAAACTTATTTCCGACAGGAAGTTTGCGGAGCGGCAGTACGAACACCGGATGGGAAAAGCATTAAACTTGCAGGATCCCCGGACATTCAATGAAAAGATTCAATGGCTTAAACTGAATTGGCGAAAAGATATTCTTACCCAATGCGCGGATAAATATGAAGTGCGCAATTTTGTCCAGGAAAGGATCGGCGCGGATATTTTAAAAAGGCTGCATGGCGTCTTTGGCAGTGTGGGCGAAATCGATGTCAACCAGCTTCCGGGTTCGTTTCTTTTGAAGGTTAACCATGGTTCGGGACAGAACATAGTTTGCCCGGACAAGTCAAATTTGGACTGGCAGCAGACAGCTAAATTGCTTAACCGCCATTTGAAGAGAAATCTTTATTATCTCAGCAGGGAGTGGGCGTACAAAAACATCACCCCGCGTATTCTTTGTGAAGAGTATGTAAGAGCGGACGGACAGCCTAATTACGACTATAACTTTTATTGCTTTAACGGTATGCCGCGTTTTATGGAAGTAACGAAGGACAAACTGGGAAGTCCGAGAGTCGGTATGTTTGATCTGGAAGGTAATTTACTTGAACGAAGGTATAATACTCCGCCGCTTATCCCGCCGTACATAAAACCCAGGCAGCTTGACAAAATGATCGAGATTGCCGCTTTGCTTTCCCAGGGGTTCCCTTTTGTGCGGGTGGATCTATTATTGGTTCAACATAAGATCTATTTTGGTGAAATGACCTTTTATCCTCTGAACGGATTAATTAACTTCCGGGCCCCGCGCTTCGACGAATTTCTGGGATCTTTTCTGCAGCTTCCAGACAACGCCCAAGGATAAGGTGAAGCGGAAGGCGCGTCGTTGCCGGCGGGTCGGTAGGATATTCTGCGGAGGGACGGGTTTGCCCGCGGGGGCAATGAATTGTCCACCCTGCGGCTAAAGGATTCTCTTGGGGGCAAAGTCTAAATAGTCGCAGGCCACGAGGTGATAATAGGTGCCGTTGTGGTAACCTTCAAAGGCATTTTGCGGGGATACGCCATGTAGATGACCATAAATGCAGTGTTTCACCTGATAACGCGCCAATAGTTCCGTAAAGCCCGAGGCTTGGTGCAGTTCATTTACCGGCGGGTAGTGCAGCAAGGCGATTAAGTCGGTGTAGCCCGCGCTTTGGGCCTTGGTCAGAGCCATTTCCAGCCGGCATAATTCGCGCTGATATATTTTCATATCCTGGGCGGACAATTTCTGCGGGCCCGGGCAAAGCCAGCCGCGGGTGCCACAGACGGCAAAGTCCTCTACTGCGGTAAAATCAGCCTGGATGGCGACAAGGCCCGACGGCGCCACCTGATTGACTTTCGTAACGGTATCCCACCAATAATCATGGTTGCCGCGAATGAGTACTTTTTTTCCCGGCAGGAGGGCGATTTCCTCCAGGTCGCACAAGGCGTCGGCAAGACGCATCGCCCAGGAGTGGTCGCCAGCTAATAAAACGGTATCTTCCGCGTGAATATGCTGTTGCCAGAATGTCCGGATCTTTGCCCAATGGTCCAGCCAGTGCGGTCCAAAAATATCCATGGGTTTTGGCGCGGCGCCGGAAAGGTGCAAGTCGCCAATGGCCCAGATGCCCATATATAAACACCGCCGTTCATAGTCTTGTCCCTTTAAATCGGTCGCTAATATTGTAACATATCCGGCGGCGAATGCGAAATCACCGAAAAGAACCGGGGAAATGCATAAAAATATTGAACCGCAGAGCCGCGGAGACCTTCCGGACATTAGACGATAGACTTTTCAGCCAATATCGAAAGTCCCAAGTCCAATGTCCAGAAGCGTTCTCTGCGGTTGGATTCTTTGGGTTGTCGGGGTTTTAACTCCTATGGCGCAGTAATTGCGACGGCTAGCGTGGTTTTATTATAATCATGCAAATGACCCATGTTAAAGGTGGTTTGCCCCGTATACACATGCACATGCAGTCCGTTGTCGGTGGGGATGGCGGTACTTGTATTGACACAGTAGGTATGATAATGATCATTCCACCAACTGGTAAGTCCCCGCATGCAATGATAGTGGCTGCCGTTGGCAGTGGAGATGGCCGGACCGGTAACGCCCCGCATTGCATGCAAATGATTCTGGCCTAGTTCGGTATTATCAGAGTATTCGTGAACGTGTCTATATGTTTCGGCTTGCATACTGGTCACATTCCCAAAGGGAAATTGTTCGTACATAAAACGATCCTCCTCATGCAAAATAGAGTTTTAGTCTATTTTATGTTAAAAGCTTTGAGATGGTGACATGTGGGGACCAGACGGACCGTTGTTACAGTAAAGGAAGCGCTTGACAATACAGGCGGATTTTTCAAGGAAAAAACCCCGGGGAGTCGTTGACATCGGTTAGGGAGTCTGTTATAATTCTTCAAGTGGACCCATAGTCCGCCTATCCGGAAATATTCATGTTTGCTATGCGCCCGTAGCTCAGTGGATAGAGCACTGGTCTCCGGAACCAGGTGCGTAGGTTCGATTCCTACCGGGCGCACCAAAGAAAAACAAGCCTTCTGGCAATTGCCGGAAGGCTTGTTTCATAAAAAACTGCTTATGTGCACTGCTTATTTTTATAAAATGGTCCAAAACGAAAAAGACCTCCTTAACGGTGAGGAGATCAGGGGAAGTCTGGTCATTATTCGGCTTTACGGAGCCGGCGAATGTCCTCGTCATGTTCGGCAGCTTTACGGACCAGGAAATTAACATCATGGGCCAGCCGGTCAATATCTTCTTTACTGGCCATTTTAGCCTCTAAGCGTGCAATGCTTTCCTTTGTGGCCGTGGCAAGCAGCAGACCGTCAAATTTAGCGTCCAGTTCTTCAGTGCGGTGTAGGAGGGCTTTTGCGATACGGGTATTTTCGTCAAGCTGAATTTTAATGGGTTCCAGTTCGCCAAGCTGGGTTTTTACGGATACCAGTTCATCTTTGATAGGTTTTAGTTCTGCCGGAATAATACCACGAAGCATCTTGGCCAATTCTTCGTTGGGCATGGAAATCCTCCGTTCTTTCTAATGCTTATACGTTTATTTTACCATTACGAACCGGGGGCGGCAACGGGCTAATTTGCTTCTTTACGTATGACGGCTTATTTTTGAAAAATGGCGAGTTTATTTATTGTCAATGCATCTGTTGCTTAAGTGCTACGTTTGAGTAAGTGAAATAAGGAACATAAGGACAACCCTAATTGACAAATAGCTTGATTGGAATTAGTATATGAATGTATGGGCATATAGTGTTATAAGGGGGAAAACTATGAAACTAGTCAAAATCTTAAAAGTACTAGGTGATGAAACGAGAATTCGTATTCTTAACCTGTTGAGGAGTTCTGAGCTTTGCGTATGTGAGATAACCTACGCCCTGGGCGCTACCCAATCAAATATTTCCAAGCATTTAGCAAAACTAAGTGATGCAGATTTCGTTATTTCATCGAAAAAGGCCCAATGGATAGCTTATAAAATTAACGTATCCATGTTGGCGGAACATCCGTTTATTGAAACCATCATGCGTGAAGAAATGGTTCAAATTCCTGAATGCAAAGCGGACCTGGAGAAATTGACAGAATGTCAGGGTAAGGGCATACCCTGCGACTGGGGGCCGAACAATACATTTCAGCCTAAAATATAGACGTATGTCTATCCGGTTAAATATATTCTTTATCAAGGAGGGGGTTTTGTGTTCAACTGGGCACAATGGTTAGCCGATTGGCTGGTATATTCAGTCTTTGGTGTGCAAGCAGGCAGTAAATTAGGAGATGCGCTTAATTTTTTCATCTTTGATACGATAAAAATATTTATTTTGTTGTTGATTCTCATTTATATAATAACCTTTATCCGGAGTTTCTTTCCTCCGGAGAAAATCAGGGAGATACTGGCGAGAAAAAAAGGAAATATGTTTCTGGGGCATGTCTTGGCGGCGTTATTGGGGATAGTAACTCCTTTCTGTTCCTGTTCTGCCGTACCTCTGTTTATTGGCTTTGTGGAGGCGGGCATTCCGCTCGGGATAACTTTTTCCTACCTGATAGCTGCACCGATGGTGAATGAAGTGGCGCTGGTATTGTTATATGGTATGTTTGGCCTAAAAATTGCCGCTATCTATCTGGTTGCCGGTGAAGTCATCGCAATTGTCAGTGGTATTTTAATTGGCCGGTTGAATCTCGAAAAACATGTGGAAAGCTACGTATATGGACTTGGCGGTAAAAATGTCGATATAAATATTCCCGAACCTACCATGCAGGAAAGACTGTCTGATACCTGGATATTTACCAGGGATTTACTCAAAAAGATCTGGCTTTATGTTGTGATCGGTATTGGCATTGGCGGTTTTATGCACGGGTGGGTGCCGGCGGGCGCATTAGCCAAGTACGCAGGAGCTAATAACCCCTTTGCGGTGTTTGTTGCAGTTGTGATTGGCATTCCGCTTTACTCCAATGCTGCCGGGGTAATTCCACTGGTTAGTGAATTAACTAGAGCGGGAGTAGCAATGGGAACGGCGTTAGCATTTATGATGTCAGTAACAGCCTTAAGCCTTCCCGAAATGATTATCCTGCGCCAAGTATTGAGGCCAAAACTGCTGGCAGTTTTTGTAGGCATTGTTGGTGGGGGTATCTTGTTTACCGGTTATTTATTTAATTACTTATTATAAAAAAGGGGAGAAGGTTATGCATATTAAAATTCTGGGCCAGGGCTGTGCAAAATGCGAGCAACTTTACAAGGAAGTGGTTAAAGCCGACCAGGCATTACAAAGCGGAGTAGAAATTACTAAGGTGCAAGACATGAAGGAGATTGTGAGCTACGGGGTTATGCGAACTCCGGCCTTGGTTATCAATGGTGAAGTAAAAGTAGTCGGCAAAGTTCCTTCTGCTGAAGAAATAAGAAACCTGATAAAGGGCGGCAGGTGAGTAAGTCGGAGGGTACGCTTTTATTTAACGAAAAGTTAACATATTTGAGCATTGACTGTGACCAAGGCGTAACCTATGATATGAATATATTAACATACTTAAATATATGATTCGAAACTATGGATTCTATGGGGAAATGGCGTGAAGCAAACAAATAATCTGTTCCGGTAAAGTGGCTTCAGTTAGTGAGCGTAGGAGGTATAAAATTACTATGCGAAAGAAAAAAGTATTATTTTTATGTATCCATAATTCAGCACGCTCTCAAATGGCGGAAGGATTTCTACGGAATTTTTATGGGGATAAATACGAGGTGTATAGTGCAGGAAGTGAACCAACAATGGTTAACTCGTTTGTTGTCAAGGCTATGGTTGAAATCGGTATAGACATTTCTGGCTACTGTTCAAAATCTTTGGATGAATTGGGAAGGACTTCATTTGATTATGTGGTAACTATATGTGACAAAACAAAAGAACTTTTATGTCCTTTTTATTATGGTGTAAAGACGGATGAAATCAGTTTCCCCGACCCATCCAAGTTTGAAGGCACGGACGAAGAAATACTTTCTAAGATAAGAGGCGTAAGGGATGGAATTAAGCATTACATTATAAAAACTTTCGGTAGTTAAGAGCTAGTGCCTAAAAGTTCTTTGAGGGGAGATTATCAAATGGATAAAAAGAAGGTATTGTTTCTTTGTACGCACAACTCGGCCCGTTCGCAAATGGCGGAAGGTTTATTAAGAGCCATGTACGGCGATAGATTTGAAGCCTATAGCGCCGGAACGGAAATGACCAGGGTAAACCCATATGTTATCAACTCGATGGCAAAAATCGGCATTGATCTTACTTGTCACCGGTCGAAACACTTAAATGAATTTATAAACGAGAACATGGATTATGTGGTTACTGTTTGTGATAATGCGAAAGAAGCCTGTCCCTATTTCCCAAATGCGAAAAATCGACTTCATCACAGCTTTCCTGACCCATCTAAATTCGCCGGCGAAGAAGAGGAGATTCTATTGGAAGTAGCTAATGTTCGGGAAGAAATCAAATCCTGGATAGCGGAAACATTCGGAAAACAATAATAGATAAAAACAGGGTAAAAAGCCGGCAAAACTTTGATATGCTTTCCTTGTGAAAGAGAAAACGACTATAAGGAGAAACTGGTACGGGCAGGCTTCGAGGATGTTGAAGTTGCTATCACGAGGATCTATGACTTAGGCAGTCCGGATATGGCCGGCATTGTGCCCGGTGCGACGGCTGATGAGCTTGTACAGCTAAATGGTGTGCTGGCAAGTGCGTTTATCAGGGCTAAAAAACCAAGCTAGTTGATGTTCGTCCGGCTGTGAAGGATGTTGACACCAAGCATAGGAAAAGCGTTTCCAGTGAAAGTGGTGCGTGTATTAACACATTATAACAGAACATAAACTCGACTATTAAAGAGAAGTG
>DHRA01000080.1:11305-16126 GCA_002411145.1 Firmicutes bacterium UBA5324
CACTTCTCTTTAATAGTCGAGTTATTATGCGCAATGTGGACATGGCTAATATTGACATTAGGAAAATGGCATGGTACCATACATATATGGAATATACATAGATGGGGAAGGTATAGGGGGGACACATATGAAATATGAATCGCAGGAATACTGGGCAAGTCTGATAAAAATGAGTCTTTCTAGATTTTTTATTTTGCATGTACTACAAGAACAATCCTTGCATGGTTATGAAATAACGAAGCGGGTGGGTGATATTACCTGCGGCTGCTGTGCGCCAACCGAAGGGAGCTTATATCCGGTACTGAAAGAATTTGTTGACAATGAATTGGTGCAGTATGAAACTCAACTGGTTTCCGGGCGGGAACGTAAAGTTTACACCATTACACCCAAGGGAAAACGGGCTTATAATGTTGCCAGCGATGCATGGAGTGAGGTAGCGGTCTATATTCTAAGGGCGGTAAAGACAAATCCCTAAAGCAGTGTGTTGTGTTAATGTAAAGGGGGATGTAGATTGTCGGGAGAGAATACTGGCTTGAATCTGAAGAGTTTCAGGATTATTCTATACGGGTTGTTGTGGTATTTAATCTATATCCAATTAGACTATTTCTCCAACTGGTTCACCTATGAGTTTATTGGCTTTGCCCAAGAAAGCCACCTGGGAGGAGCAATCGCTTTTTTCATCGCGGATGCTCCAAAAGTGCTGATACTTTTGGTTGTCATTACATTTATTGTTGGCATTATCCGCACATTCCTCTCGCCTGAACGCATACGGACGCTATTATCCGGGAAAGGGGAGTTAGCCGGCAACATTCTCGCTGCCCTGGCAGGTATCCCTACGCCTTTTTGTTCTTGCTCCGCTATCCCTTTATTTCTTGGTTTTGTCCAGTCGGGAATACCTATTGGCGTAGCGATGGCCTTTCTCATTTCCTGTCCCGTGGTCAATGAAGTGGCTCTTGCGCTTCTTTTCGGTATATATGGATGGAAGGTCGCTGGTCTCTATGCTTTGCTGGGGATGGCGAAAGCGGTGGTCGGAGGATTAGTCATTGCCCGCTTACATCCCGAACGGTTTTTGGAGGAATGGGTAGCCCGGCTTTTAGATAATAATCCGAAAGGTGAAGCCAGCAAAGAAGACACGGGCCTTTTCCCTCTCACATGGGAGGACAGGATAGCGGATGGGACTCAGGCTGTACGTGAGATACTGGCCGGTGTGTGGCATTACCTGGTAGGCGGCATTGCTCTTGGTGCTATGATTTATGGTTATATGCCCGTAGAGTTTGTGAGTCAATATATGGGCAAAGAAACATGGTGGAACGTACCACTGGCGGTATTATTGGGGATACCGCTTTACGCCAGCGCTGTCGGCGTCATTCCGATTATCCAGGCTTTTATCATCAAAGGCGCCGCGTTGGGGACAACACTGGCCTTTATGATGTCTGTGATCGGTATTTCCATTCCGGAATTGCTGATGCTGAGAAAAGTTGTCAAGCTACCGCTCATAAAAATATTTGTTGGCATAGTGGCACTGGGAAGTGTGGTGGTCGGGTATATATTTAATATATTGATATAACCCCGGGTTACTGTTAAATCCTTTAAAATATGCGATAGAATAATATTTGTGCCCTGGAATAGTGAAAGGAATGTGAGTGAATCATGATAGTAAAAGTATACCTCTCCTGCTGTGGAGGAGATAAAGTTGTCGACTTGGTGAAAGAAGCGGTTCGATTGTCCGGAATTAGCGCAGCAATTGAGACAGTAACTGATTTTAAAGAAGTGGCTAAAGATGGGATTATGTCCACACCCGCTATTAAAATCAATGATCGCATAGTAGCCAGTGGAAGGATGCCAAAATTACAGGATTTAGTTACCCTGCTATCTAAGGCTGCCGAAGACAAATAATTTAGAGCGGGACTGGGGTCTCAAACAATGTAGAAAGAAACTTAAATATAGGTTGGATAAAATCCTAACCTATATTTAAGTTTCTTTCTGCCAGGCTTATTGCAAATCGAGGTAATGGCCTGGGTTTCAACAAATGCTATCCAAGTATTCAAAAATCGTTGACCGATGATTTAAATTGCATATAATCATACTTAGAGGCAGCTGGTTTTCATGGGCTCGGAGAGCATTACTGTAGATAGAGGTGACGCGAATGGAAGTCGTAAAAGTTATAAAAGCCTTGGCGGATGAAACGCGGATACGAATGTTAAATTTATTGTATAAAGAACCCTTATGCGTATGCGACTTGGAAGAGATATTGGAAATTGCCCAGTCTAACGCATCGCGACATTTAACTAAACTAAAAAGCGCGAAACTGATTGTAGGCAACAAGCAGGCACAATGGATTTACTATAGGGTAGATAAAAAGATACTAGCAAGGTATCCTTTTACAGAGGAACTTTTATGCAGGGGATTGGACAAAAGTCCTCAATGCCAGAAGGATTTGGTGCGGTTAAAAAGATACCAAAATCGTGGCGGTAATTGTGAAGCAGACCTGAAGCTAGATGATCAATGAGATTTTTTTGTCTAGTATATGAACAAATTCAATTATAACTATATGTTGAAATGAGACGATTTATATATTATAGTTAAAGCAACTAATTGGTGAAAGCGAGGGAGAATATGAAAAACCGATTGGAGTTTTTTGATCCGGTGATGTGCTGTTCAACCGGTTTGTGTGGGCCCAGTATTGACGAAAAGCTTTTACAAATCCATAGTGATATTCAAATGCTGAAATGCAAATATCCAGACATGTTAATTGAACGCTATATGATCACTCAGCAGCCGCTGAAATTCCGGGAGAATACAAGGGTTTATGATCTAGTAAAGAAAAATGGCAACGGGGTATTGCCTATTACAACTTTCAACGGTGAAATAATCAAGACCGGGAAATATCCTACTTTAATCGAGATAGAACAGAGAATCGAAGGTGTATCACTTGAAGACTAAATTTATCTTTTTTTCCGGCAAAGGCGGCGTTGGCAAGACATCAATGGCTTGTGCGACGGCGGTATACTGGGCGAACCAGGGGAAAAAAACCTTAATTGTTACAACAGATCCCGCCGGTAATCTTTCCGATGTATTTGAACAGGAAATACGTCATAACATCACATCGATCGGCGGCGCAGATAATTTATCCGCTATGGAAATCGACCCGGATATTGCCACGAGAGAGTACAAGGAGCGACTCCTGGCACCCATGCGGGAGTTGTTTGATGATGAAATATTGAAAATTGCCGAGGAGCAATTAAGCGGCCCGTGCACCGAAGAAATGGCGTCTTTTGATAAGTTTGTCAACTTCATGGAAGATGGAATTTACGATGTTATTATCTTCGACACCGCACCGACCGGTCATACCATCCGTCTGTTGGAACTGCCGGTGGACTGGTCGAAACATATCGAGGATAGCGCTAAAGGCAGTGGCCAGACTTGCATGGGGCCGGTGACGCTTATTCAGGAGAACAAACAAAAATTCGATGATGCTATTGCTAAATTACGGGATATTGATCGAACGGAGTTTATTTTTGTCCTGCAGCCGGAGCAGACATCACTGGATGAAACAGTACGCGCTTCGCAAGAGTTAGGAAAACTAGGTATTCAAACATCCGGCTTAATTATAAACGGCCTTATCCCGGCCTCCGAAACGGAAACTTCCTTTTTCAAAAAGCGTTACGATATGCAGCAGACCTATCTGGCGAAAATCCATCAGCTTTTCAATATGAGTATAAGGACTGTGGAACTGTTTGACACGGAACTAAAAGGAATTGATATGTTTCGGGACTTAGCTGCCAAACTGTTCGGGGAAGGAGAAGTTATACGTGAATAAATGGCAAAACTTATTGTATTCCCAGACCGGGAGATGCAAACATATCTTTTTCTCCGGCAAAGGTGGTGTGGGTAAGACTTCAATGGCTTGTATCACGGCTTTTGCTACGGCCGGCAAGGGGTACCGCACACTGCTTATGACTACAGACCCCGCTGCTCATATTGGCAGTGTCCTTGAACGGCCGGTTTTCGACGAAATAACGGATGTAAAGGGAATACCAAATCTATATACGATAAAAATTGATCCCAAGCAGGCGGCGGAGAAATACAAAAACCGGATACTGGAGGAAGCCAAGAAAAAGTTCGACGCTAATATTATCACGGGTATGGCGGAAGAGTTAAATTCACCATGTACGGAAGAAATGGCGGCATTTCTGCAGTATGTTGATTACGCTAGCCTGGATGATTTCGATGTGATTGTAATTGATACCGCTCCCACCGGTCATACCCTTCGTCTTTTAGAGCTTCCGATGGATTGGAGCAAGCAGTTACAAGTGAAAGCGGGACTGTCCACTGAGGTCAGTGAAGAGGATCGGGCGCAAAAAGCGAAATTCGATAAGATGATTGCTATGATGAAAGATCCCGCTGCTACAACCTTTGCGTTTGTCATGTATCCGGAAAAGACACCGATGATTGAAGCTTATCGTGCATCACAGGAATTGGCTTCTTTTGGTATACAAACCCAAATGGTTATTGCAAATATGATGATACCTCAGGAACAGGCAATAACCCCCTTTTTCCAAAAACGGCGTAATATGCAACTAAAATATATTGACGAAATTAGGCAAAAGTTCTCCATGGCTACATTGGTACAAGTACCGCTATTTGATAGGGAGATCAAAGGAATAGAAACGTTAAGCATGGCATCCAAGCTGATTTTTAGTTAAGGGATGGAAAACGAGCGGGATATTCGCAGAAATAAAATTAGTATGCTTGTTGATGTTAAACATCTAATGAGGCGTAGGTGAACATGCCGGTTATTTTATCCGATGACTAACCCGC
>DHRA01000080.1:16205-30984 GCA_002411145.1 Firmicutes bacterium UBA5324
TTATCCGATGACTAACCCGCTCTAAAACTCCCGCTTCTGCAAGCGGGAGCTAAGAGCGGCTAAGTCCCTGGATAATTCCGACTAGGATTCAGATGGGGTTAAAACCCCACCTGAATCAAGTCTCCATTTATACCAGAGAAAATTTTGATAAGGAGATAAAAACTCATTTACGATGAAGTGGAAGATTTAGTACGCTGTAATTTGGAGGGGTAAAAACAATGGGTAAAAAAACGAAAATATTGGGTGCCGATCTCTACAAGAATGGGGATCTAGTGCAGTCTTCGGAAGACGGTTCTATTAAGTTGTCACTGAATCAGAACCAGCAATTCTTGTTTGTAAAGGCAGGCAATGGTTATAAATTGCTGCCGGTGCTCGCCGATGTAAAAAAACTTTACATTGAGCCAACCACGAAGTGTAACTTTTCTTGTATTACTTGCATCAGAAATTCCTGGGAAGAAGAATATGAGAACATGGAGTGGGGAACTTTTGAAAAAATTATAAAAAACATAAAAGAACTGCCTAATCTGGAAGCTGTATTTTTGGGCGGGTTTGGCGAGCCTATGATGCACCCGCGGATTTTTGATATGATCGAAGTACTGAAGGATCTCAAGTTAAAAGTGGAAATGATTACAAATGGGTCGTTCTTAAATGAAAAGGTTATTAATCAATTGATTGACTTGAAATTGGATGGAATATTTGTTTCTTTTGACAGCCCGGATGAAAAAGAATACAACGAAATCAGACCTGGCGGGGATTTCAACGATGTTTTTCAAAATGTGCACAATTTGCAGCGTATTAAGCTACTGCGCAAATCAAAACTGCCGGAATTAGGGATTGAGTTTGTGGCCATGAAAAAGAACTTCGCCCGCCTGCCGAAATTAATCCGTATGGCTTGGGATCTAAACGCCGGTCAAGTCATAGTAAGCAACTTACTGCCATACCACGAAAGTATGAAAGACGAAATTGCCTACGATCTTGATGATACCGGCTGTATGTTTGGCCTGGAGTCGCTGTTGTTTGCCGTACGCGCGAATGTATCAAGCATGAAGTTAAGAACTGAACGGTATTGTAAATTTGTCAAGGATAAAACGATGTGTATTAATTATAACGGCGATGTCAGCCCTTGTTATGCGTTAATGCATGCCTACAATTGCTACGTTTATGGCAGAGAAAGACAGATGCATCCTTGCTATTTAGGAAATGTAAATAACCAAACCCTAAAGGAGATTTGGCAGGATAGTGGCTATATGAATTTCCGGGAAACCGTAGAAGATTTTAAATTCCCATCCTGTACAGACTGCAAAGGACTTGACGGCTGTAACTATACCGAAGATAATTCCATGGACTGCTGGGGTAACAGCCCGTCATGCGCCGAATGCCTGTGGGCCCGCAGGATCATTGCCTGTCCATAAAGAGGTCTGTTTTTCGCATTACTTACAGAAACCGGCCTCATTTTATCAAATGAGGCCGGTTAAGAACAGGATTATTTACGGAGAAAAAGGAAGTCGCTTATTTATCTTAGGTTTTTCTATACGTAACACTATATATTTTCTGTCATTAAAGTAATTAAGACAACATACCGTCATCCATTTACAAGAAAGAGTAAAAGAAGCTATGGAACAAAGAATGCCTTTGTGCTAATATAAAAATAGTTAGATATGTTTATGGGTTGCACAATCTATGCTGAAATAACAATAAAGCTTATAAGATACAGAGGAGGACAAAAGATGCATGATATGGCGCAGTTTTACAAGGCATTGGGAGACGAAACCAGGCTAAAGATAATTGAGCTGCTGTTTAATAAAGAATTATGTGTATGCGATATATTTGATGCTTTCAACCTGTCACAGCCGGCGATTTCACATCACTTGAAGATTCTAAAGCAAGCAGGGGTAGTGAACGATACTCGGATGGGAAAATGGATTTATTACGGGCTTAATCCGGAAAGATTAGAGGAAGTTGATTTATTCTGGCAGCAAATAAAACGGGGAGCTGCTGAAAAAACGCCGCGTGAGCCTTGTTCACCCAATCGTTTATAAAATGTCATTGACACACGTTATCATGGCGGCGGGCATAGGCACGATAGATGCCTAATCGGTATTATTTGAGTTAATTGCCGGCTGCTGGTGATAAAAGCAAGCTTAAGTGAGGTGGTGCCGGACTATTCTAAGTGTCACTGGGAAAAATGAGGAAGAAAGAGGTGTAAGAAGTGACTCAAGTAGAACCTAAATTATCGTTTCTTGACAGGTTTTTAACGTTGTGGATTTTCCTCGCAATGGCAGTTGGCGTTATCGGAGGATACCTTTTCCCGGGAGTTGCTGATTTGCTGAATAGAATGTCCGTAGGCACAACATCGATTCCCATCGCTATTGGTCTAATTGTTATGATGTACCCGCCGCTGGCCAAAGTTAAATACGAAGAATTAGGCAAAGTATTTAAAAACACAAGAGTTGTGGTATTGTCTCTTGTTCAAAACTGGATTATTGGCCCGATTCTTATGTTTGCTCTGGCCATCTTGTTATTGGCTGACAAACCGGAATACCTGGTCGGGCTTATTCTTATTGGTCTGGCCCGCTGTATAGCGATGGTTATTGTCTGGAACACCTTGGCCAAAGGCGACACAGAATATGCCGCCGCCCTAGTAGCATTGAATTCTATCTTCCAGTTAGTATTCTACTCCATTTACGCCTATCTGTTTATTACGGTTATTCCGGAGTGGATCGGATTTAAAGGCATGGAAGTAGATGTTTCCATGGCCGATGTAGCCATTAGTGTTGGTATATATCTCGGCATACCCTTCGTGGCTGGCTTTTTAACAAGGACTTTCCTCCTGCCCGTGAAAGGACGGGAATGGTATGAAAATAAGTTCATACCCAAGATCAGCCCGTTAACTTTGATTGCCTTACTGTTTACCATAGTAGTAATGTTCTCCCTGAAGGGGAATTACATCATTACCCTGCCGATGGATGTAGTGCGGATCGCCATTCCGTTACTCATCTATTTTGTGATCATGTTCCTGCTGTCCTTTTTCCTTAGCTGGCGTTTTGGCGTTAATTATGAACAATCAACAACCCTTGCTTTTACGGCTGCCAGCAACAACTTTGAATTGGCAATTGCCGTGGCGGTAGCCATTTTCGGCATTAATTCCGGGCAGGCCTTTGCGGCCGTTATCGGACCTCTGATTGAGGTGCCGGTAATGATTTGGCTGGTGAATGTTGCTTTGTACTTCGGAAGAAAATATTTTACAAAATCCGGCGAAGCGATCACCGGGGAGAACCAATAGGCTGAACAATTAAGTTGTAGCATTTTGAAAACATATATGCGTTGAGCAGACAAATGAAAGAAAGGCTAAACAACTTCGGACGGAAGATTGTTTAGCCTTTCTTTTATTTGTACTTACTTTTGAGAGTCATAGTTCTAAATTAAGTATTGAAAAAGATAGCCACCAATCAAGGCGACAAGGAAAACGTAAAATGCGTAGACTGCTACGGCCCGCGGTTTCAGCATGGATGAAATTATTGCTAATTCCGGCAGGCTTGCGCCGGTGCCGCCGATCAACAGGGCCATAGCTGCCCCAAGCCCCATTCCCTTCGCCATAAGAATAGCTAAAAGGGGCATGGCCATTTCGATCCGCAAGTAGAGAGGCACGCCGATTGCCGCCATAAAGGGGATGGCGAACATGTTGTCATTACCGACATACTGCTCTACTATGGAAGCGGGCAGAAATGCCGCAGCCAAACCGCTGATTACCGAACCGGCTAAAGCGTATGGAAAGACCATTTTAAATAAAATTTTGGCGAATTCCATCGCATCAATAATGCGGGGACGATGTCGTGCCCAAAAGCCCATATCGGCATTTGTTGTGATAGCCGTTTCGATTTGAGCTTCGGTCGGCTCACCAGTGCAGCGTTCATTTTGAGAATTGAATTTTATTTCTTTGACGTCATACTTGATCGGTGAATTGCCGAGTGTGTAGCCCGCAAGTATGGCTGACAGGAAAGTCCAAAGAAAATAAAGAAGCGCTACTTTCCAGCCGAACATGCCCATAATTAAGATCACGACCACGAAATTGGTGAGTGGCGCAGAAACTAGAAAAGATATTACTGTGGAAAATGGTATTTTCATTTCAATCATGCCCATTGACAATGGGATCATGGCGGCGCTTCAGAAAGGGGTTAGAATACCAAGCACAGCCCCGATTACTGGTCCAAGCTTATTTTTTCCGCCAAGTTTGTCCCCGAATTTTTCCTGCGGCAAATATGCACGTACCAAGCCGGCTAACACTGAAACCACTGCAAGCAGGATTACCAGGGCGACACCTACATGAATAAATTCATTGACCGTGATTATTAATTTTTCGTGCAAAATATAACCTCCCTTTTAATAATTTTGGTTAAAGTACATTGTAGGTTTGGGAGCTAGATGTGCTCTACCGATCATCCCCTTCCTTCACGACATGGACACGACATGGATGCGAATCACTTTTTTAGTTTACGAGCGATAATGAGAAGCTCCTCGCACAACGCAATAAGTCTTTCTTTAGATATGTTATCAAATGTTTCAGGCAAATAGTCGTGCATGGACTGGATCACGGCGGTACTGAGGTTTCTGCCTTTTTCGGTAACTGAAAGCAAGGTAACCCGTCTGTCGTTAGGGTCGGTTCTGCGTTCCACCAGACCTCCTTCAACAAGCTTTTGCACATAACGGCTGGCGGTACTCGTGTCAAGGCCGATCAACTCTGCAAGGTCATTTAACGATATAGGTTTACTTTTTTTAAGTTCATATAATATGGAGCATTCCACCGAGTTGATGTTATGGCAGGGGAGACAATGTCTTAGCAAAACGTTAAACTGTCGACTGAGTACCTGAATTACATGGAATAGTTCCTCAATATCGACTTCGTGAATTCCATTATTCATCTTAATCACCTTCTCATATAGATTGTACTAAAAATATTTGCCTATTACAACTATTGCATTTTGAAAAAATATTAAATTAAAAACAAAATTACGGAGCATACTTTTCACTATCGTGCGTAGGGAATAGCTAACTTATTGTGATGTAAGAAAGGAGAAAGTGGATGGGTTTATATCGGATTGTCTTTCCGAGTGCCCGTATCCGGTGCGCCCTTATCGCGAAAAAGCAGAAGTTCTTCCGAAGTTCTTCACAGGTTCTTCAAAATGAGCTGGTATGATAATAAACAAATGATATCCGCTTGTAAATATATAACGAAACTTATGGATTAAAAGGAGGACGAAGTGAAGATGAAAAAGAGAATGACAGCGTGGGTTGTGGGTGGTTTGCTTGCAGTAGCCGCGTTAGGGGTGGCCTTTAATCCCGGTGTCGGTAATGCGGGAGGGAAAATTACCGGCCCGGCGACGCCCGCCAAGGATATGATGCAGGACGGGAAAATGGATGAAATGGACCCGCAGATGATGAATTCACCGGAGTCCCAAAAGCAGTGTCTGGACATGATGAAGAATCCGGAAATGCAGCAAGGTATGAAAGAGATGATAAAACAGCCGGAAATGCAGGCAATGATGAAACAAATGCTGGCCGGTGATCCGGAAATGCGGCGGATGATGTCCGACCTACTCAGCGCGGCAGAATCGAGCTCTCAGGCCGGTGACCAGACACAGCCGGACGGCAGTTCTCTTTCCGACCCGGGAACAGTGGATCACAACGCGCATCACTCATCCTAACAGGATTGACTGGTGCAGCCCAAAGAGGAACAGCCCTCAATGACAAGGGCTGTTTCTTACTTAAAACCAGCATGGAAAAGTAAGCTTGAAATATAACTAATCAGTTCGGCACTTTCTGTTAGCGTTATGGCATAATCACCCGGCAATGGGGGCAGAACAAAAAGATTATTATTAAACTACATGGTAAATTGCGGAGGTAACAAAATGCCTAAAAGGACGATAAGCCAAACTGATATCATTCGAAATAGATATAATCGTACGGCTTTGTTTTACGACTGGATGGACAAAATGATTCCTGTAAAATTGCGACAAAGGGCTATTGAACAAGCGAACGGCCAAGTCCTGGAAGTGGGAGTCGGTACGGGCGCCAATTTGGAATATTATTTACCGGGCTGCGAAGTGATGGGGATTGATTTTAGTCCCGGCATGCTGCGTAAGGCGAGACAAAAGATTGTCCGGGCAAAAGTACCTGTTACATTACTTGAAATGGATGCCGAACATATGAACTTCCCTGATAATACTTTTGACACCGTCGTAGCTACTTGCGTGTTTTGCTCGATCCCCGATCCGGTGCAGGGTTTCAGGGAAGTAAAACGGGTATGCAAAAACGGCGGGCGGATTATCCTTTTGGAACATATGCGGAGCGAGAATCCGGTTCTGGGTTGGCTGATGGATGTCTTCAATCCACTGGCTTTGCATCTAATTGGCTCTAATATAAATCGTCAGACCGTGGAAAATGTGCGGCGGGCAGATATCACCATTTTTTCAGTTGAAGAGTTTTCCGGAAAAATCATAAAGCTTATCCTGGCAGAGCCTTAAACACGAAAGTGAGGTAAATTAAAGATGTGTCAGGAAGATTCCGGAAACTTGAAAATGCGGTGCGGAAGTTTGCATTATAAGACTAAAAGGGGCGACCTGTATTTTGTATTAGGTCGGCCCCTTCTATTTAACGGCGGCTTGCTTTGCAGGCAGGAGCGAAAAAAGGCACCTCCTTTCAAGAATTAACCGTGATGACCGGCATGACCGCCGTTATCTTCCTCCGCAGAGGCTGGTGTTTGCTGTTGTTCCGTCTGGTTTTCGCCCTGCTCAGCGGCAGATACTTTTGCGGCGTCAGACGCAAAAGCAGCATTAGCCAGAAGCAGACCCAGGAACACAGCCAAGAACAGTTTTATCCAGTGTTTTTTCATATGTAACCCCTCCTTTTTGTTTACGAAAAATTAAATGCAAACATTGTGCCAAACGTAATGACGTTTGCGAAAATGCTTGGTTTTTGGCGTTTAGTCCTATATTGGCATGATATTTGCGAATATATTGTAATAAATTAGCCTAAAGGGGGGCGTTTCATGATCGCTTTTGTCCTGATTTTCATATTTCTGGTGTGTGTGTTGGCGGTATATGATGCGGCGATCCGGGAACAACAGGCGGTTGAGCTGTACTGTGCTCAAATGCTGAACAAGCAAAAACCCTGTGCCGGGACGGGACAAGCTGCGGGCTTGCAGCGTGCTGTCGATATAGAGGAAATTGTGCAAAAACAAGGATATCCAGCTGTTAACAAAAGTCCGGATGCCCCATATACAGATGGGTCCAAGCGTTAAGGGGAGGCTTTCCTTTGCACGACGGAGGGCGTAATGGTGACCGGACCTTTGCCGCCGGAAACAATTCGGGGAAACGATGGCGGAATTGTGGCAAATGCTACATTTGCTGTAGCATTTGCTACAAGAACAACATGTTGTGTGGCCGTCATGGTTGGTTGGGGCGCGGCCCCGATAGAAGGGAAAGGGTTGGCACATATTTTGCATTAAGTTAAGAAGCAAAGGGCAGATAAAGGAGGAACTATGAAGAAAAAAATACTTGCCGCTTTACTGGGATCAGCAATACTTGTATCAAATACTGTTTGGGCCGCGGAACAGGATGTGAGTTTAAACACAGTGCTGACGGAAGCCCTGGCCAAAAACCCCACCGTGCTGGAGGCCGAGAAAAATTGGCTCGTGGAACAGAACAAGATTACGCCGGCCAAGACCCTGCCTAATCCGAAATTGGGCATTATGCAGGATGATATACCGGCGGGCACCCTGGATATGGGCAAGGGCATGATGACGACTTACAGCGTGAGCCAGGAATTTATGTATCCGGGGAAATTATCGCTGATGGGAAAAATGGCGCAAAACAATGCGGACATGAGCCGGAGCGAATATGTGGAGAAAAAGCTGCAGGTATACATGGAGGCGAAGCAAGCCTATTATGACGCGCTGTATGCGGGTAAGGCGCTGATCATCGAAAGGGAAAATCAGCAACTGATGGGCCAACTGGTGCAGATTGCCCAGGTTAATTATGCAACCGGCATGGTTCCTTTACAGGATGCCCTGAAAGCGCAAACGGAATATTCGACGATGACCACCGAATTGCTGGACATGGCGGCCATGGAGAGTGTGGCGAAATCTAAGATTAATGTCCTTATGGGACGAAATCCCAATACACCCATCCAGGTTAGCGAAGATTTTCCCGCGCCGCCGCCCAACTTTGATTTAGATGAGCTGCAGGCCCGGGCCATCGCTGAAAAACCGGCCCTCCAGGGCATGCTGTATAAAGTGGAAATGGCCAAAAACGGGGTGGATTTAGCGAAGAAACAGAAAAAGCCGGATTTTGCGCTGGAGTTTAAATACAACGATAAGAAGCCGGCCGGAATGGGTGAGAGCGAGAATACCTGGAGTATTGAACTGATGACCATGCTGCCCGTTTGGGGCGGGAAAAACCGCGCGGAAGTAAAAGGAGCCCAAGCCGGGTTGGAGTCCGCCCAGGCTTCATACGAGGCGATGAAAAACATGACCGGCCTGGACGTGCAAATGGCCTTGACCAAGGCGCAGTCCGCCTGGCGGCAAATTGATCTGTACCAGAAAAATATTATTCCCCAGGCGGAACAGACCTACCAAGCCTCCCTGGTGAGTTATACCAACGGCAAAGTGGACGTCATGACTGTGCTGGAAAACCTGCGGACGCTGCGCAGTGCAAAACTTGCCCAGTACAAGGCGAGAATTGATTACGAAATGGCCCTCGCGGAACTGGAAAAAGCGGTAGGGAAACCGCTGTTTTCCGGGATTTCATTATAAAACTGCACACTTATAAGAGGAGGCAATATATGGCTGAGTGGAGTGACAAAAAGAAAAAGGGCCTGGCAATAGCCGTTGCGACGGTGGTGCTGGCCGGCGGTTCCTACGGGTATTATATCTATCATACGAAATATAAGGCCGCATCCCATGCCGGACACCAGGTGCAAAGCGGTGTGATGACCATGGAGGGCGATACGGTCATGCTGGATGCCAACGCCCGGGCCTTAGCGGGGGTACAGACGGCGACTGTGGCCAAACGGAGTCTGGCCAAGGAAATCCGCACCACGGGCAAAATTGCCGTGAACGAGGGGGCAAAATCCCTGGTTACTTCCCGGATTGAGGGGCGGATTGACGAATTGTACATCGCCGCCGACGGACAATATGTAGAGGCCGGGCAAGTCATTGCTTCGGTATACAGTCCTGATCTGATCGCCGCCCAGGAAGAGTATCTGCTGGCCCTGGACGCGGTGGAGAAGATGCGCGGGGCAAGCCGTGATATTGTCCAGGCCAATAATCGCTTATTGGAAGCGGCCCGGCAGAAACTGGCGCTGTTGAATGTCTCCGAGGGGGAAATAGAGCATCTTGCCCATACCCGGAGCACAACCACCCATTCGGTGATTCGCTCACCCTTCAGTGGCACGGTGACGGAGAAAATCGCCCTGCCCGGTATGTATATCATGCGTGGCGACAAACTGCTGAGCCTGACGGAATTGTCCACCGTCTGGATGTATGCCGATGTTTATGAAAAGGATATTGCCAGTATTAATGTTGGGCAGGACGTGACGGTCACCATTCCCAGCTATCCGGGCGAAACCTTTAACGGCCGGATCATCTTTATCAGCCCGGTGGTGGATGACGCCACCCGGACTGTCAAAGTGCGGGTGGAGATGAATAACGCCGACGGGAAGCTGAAGCCCAATATGTTCGTGACCGCGGTTATTAAGGCGCCTCTGGGCGAAAGCCTGGTCGTTCCGGCCTCGGCCCTGTTGGATACCGGCACACGCAAAGTTGTCTATGTGGCCCAAAGTGAAGATACCTTTGTAAAACGGGATATTACCGTGGGACAGGAAGCCGAAGGCTTTATCCAGGTATTATCCGGCTTGCAGCCCAATGAAACAGTGGTAACCCAGGCCACCTTCCTTATTGATTCGCAAACCAAGCTGGGTTCCTTCGGCGGACACGCCGGTCACGGCGGTGGCGGCGGGTCTTCCGCGGGCAGTGCGCCTGCGGCCACGCCGGCTCCGGCGTCGCCGCCAAGTACACCTTCCGGCGCCGGCCAGCATAGCGGACACTAGGGGGTGGATAAATGTTAGGAAAATTAATCGAGCTGTCGCTGCGCAACCGGGCCATTGTGCTTGTCTTAACGGCCTTTGTGATAATCTGGGGTGTTTTCACACTGCAAAAGACACCCATTGACGCCTTTCCGGACTTAAGTGAAAACCAGGTGCTTGTCTTTGCCGACTGGATGGGAAGAGGACCGCAGGAAGTACAGGATCAGGTTACCTATCCCCTGGAAACAGAGTTGCGGGGTTTGCCGCAAGTGAAGGAAATACGGTCCTCCTCCTCCTTTGGCTTCTCTATGGTGACCGTCATCTTTGAAGACGGGGTGGATATTTATTTTGCCAGGCAAGTGGTGAATGAAAAAGTACAGCAGGCATTGCCGCGTTTGCCGAAGGGGGTGCAACCGGCGCTGGGTCCGGCCAGCACGCCCATGGGGCAGGTATTCATGTATACACTGGAAAGCAGTAAACATAATCTTGCGGAACTGCGCACCATGCAGGACTTCTTCCTCAAGCCGCAGTTGGGCGCCGTACCCGGGGTGGCGGAGGTGGCCAGCATCGGCGGCTATGTGCTGCAATATCAAGTTAACCTCGATCCCGATTTAATGAAGGCCTACCGTGTTACACCCGGTCAGGTATATAGTGCGGTCGCCGGCAACAATGCCAATATCGGCGCGAAAGTAGTCGAGCAAAACGGTCAGGAATACGTTATTCGGGGCCTTGGTTTGGTTGAATCCGTGGAAGATATCAATAACATTGTGATTACCCAAAACAATAATGTGCCGGTGTACGTAAAAAACGTAGCCAGGGTAAACCTGGGTCCGGACTTCCGCCGTGGTCTGATAACCAAAGGTGGCAGGGAAGCGGTGGGCGGCATTATTGTCCAGCGCATGGGTGAAAACACGCTGGATGTAATTGAGGCGGCAAAACTAAAAATTGCCGAGATCCAGCCGACCTTGCCTGACGGCATGAAAATTGTCCCTTATTACGACCAAACGGAATTGGTGAAAAAAGCGATTGCCACCCTGAAACGGGCTTTAGTTGAAGAATTTATTTTAGTAACCATCATTGTGTTGGCTTTCCTGGGCACCTTCCGTTCCAGTTCGATCGTGACAAGCGCCATCCCCATCGGTATTCTCATTGCCTTTATCTTGATGAAACAGATCCACCTGTCGGCAAACCTGATGTCGCTGGGGGGCATTGCCATTGGTATCGGCGTGATGACCGACGCGGCGATTGTAATGGTGGAAAATATCTACCGGCATTTAGCGGAGAACCATACGGGCCGCAATGTGTCTGAAGTGGTGCTGGAAGCGGCCAAAGAAGTGGCCGGACCGATATTTTTCTCCATCACGATTATCATCGTAACATTTTTACCCGTATTTACCTTAACCGGTACGGAAGGAAAACTCTATGCGCCGATGGCCTGGACGAAGACCTTTGCCATGACAGGCTCCCTGTTGCTGGCCTTTACGCTGGTGCCGGTATTGTGCACGCTGCTGCTCAAAGGCAAGGTTAAAGAGGAAGAAACCTGGATTGTACGGAAACTTCACCATTGGTATGTGCCAATATTAAAAACGGCGGTGAAACATCGGAAAGCAACCATTGTGTTTGCTGTGGTGGTCATGCTGGCCGGCTTTGCTCTCTTGCCGTTTATTGGCACGGAGTTTATGCCGGAACTCGACGAGGGCAGCTTTCTGGTCATGCCAACCATGCTGCCCAGTGTTTCCCTGACGGAAGCGACCGAAGCGGCCAAGAAAATGGATACATTGATTATGCAGATTCCTGAGGTACAGTATTCCGTGGGTAAAGTCGGCCGGGCGGAAACGGCCATGGACCCGGCGCCCATCAATATGATCGAAACAATCGTAACCTTAAAACCCAAGGATCAATGGCGTTCCGGAATAAGTAAGGAAGATATCCTGATGGAGATGCAGACCAAACTGGCGAACATTCCCGGTTTGAATCAGGCCTTTACGCAGCCGATTGCCGGTCGTTTAGGCATGCTGACCACCGGTGTGCGTACGCAACTGGGGCTGAAACTCTATGGTGAAGATTTAAAGGTGCTGCAGGCCAAAGCCTTTGAAATCGAGCAGGTGTTGAAAAACGTGCCGGGTGTATCCGATTTGCTGGCGGAACGTATCTTCGGCGCGCCGTACCTGGAGGCACAGATCAACCGGGAAAAAGCAGCCCGCTATGGTCTGAATATCGCCGAACTTGAAGATACGCTGGAATTGACGATCGGCGGACGGGCGGCGACGAAAACCATCGAAGGGCGCAAGCGCTTTGATATCTTCCTGCGATATAACCGGGACAACCGGGAGGATATTGCAGATATGAAAAATATTCTTGTACCGGTTACCGGCGGCGGCAGCCCGGCCGCAGCAGCGGGGGGTGGCATGGGCGGTATGGGCGGCGCTAGTCCGGCCGCAAGCGCTCCCGCCTCCGGGGCGTATGTACCCTTGGGCGAAGTGGTTGATTTCCGAGTCGTGGATGGTCCGTCCATGATTAGCAGTGAAAACAGCACTTACCGGATTATCGTCCAATTCAACGCCCGGGGCAGAGACGTGGTGAGTGTGGTTGATGAAGCGGAAAAAGCCATTAGAAGTCAGGTGGACCTGCCGCCGGGCTATTACTTCAAATGGGCCGGGCAGTACGAAAACCAACAACGGGCCAAAAACCGCTTAGCGATGGTGGTGCCGGCGGTCATTGTCCTGACTTTCTTCCTGCTGTATCTGAGCTTTAAATCAGCGGGAGATGCGCTGCTGATCCTCTCAAATATCCCCTTCTCACTGGTCGGCGGCATTGTGGCTATCTTCGCCACGCACACGTATTTGACTGTGGCGGCGGCCGTCGGTTTTATCGCCCTGTTTGGTATTGCCGTCCAGAATGGGGTAATTATGGTGACCTATATCAATCATCTGCGCGAACATAAGTCCCTGGAAGAAGCCGTCATAGAGGGGGCGACGACCCGTTTGCGGGCGGTGATGATTACCGCGCTCGTGGCCAGTATCGGTTTATTCCCGTTGATTTTCTCCAGCGGCACGGGCTCCGAAATCCAGCGCCCGATGGCCACCGTGGTGGTCGGCGGGCTGGTGACCGCCACCATCCTCACCCTCATTGTCTTGCCGAGTATTTATTATGTTTGGCATGAATGGCTGGCGCGACGCAACAAAAAACGAGAAATACAGATACAGGAGCAGGCGCAAATGTAATGCTTCCTCCCGTTTCGCGGTATAGCAGGCTGGTGTAAAGCCAGCCTGCTATACCCTCTCTTTCCCGGAAAGGATGGTGACGATGCGCAGAACCTTATTGTGGGCCGTGATGACCGTATTGCTGCTGAGCAGTCCGGTTGCGGCGTCCCCGGGCACATATCTGGACTTTTTGCGGGTGGTCGACGACATTGAGACAAAATCCGTCCTGCCCAGCGCGGACTTATCGAAAACCAGGCTTCCTTCAAAAAAGGATGCACAGGTTTTGACCGTGGCGAACAGCATGCTGGGCATGCCGGTGGTCTGGGGCGGAGCATCACCGGCGCAGGGCTTTGACTGCTCCGGGCTGGTGCAATATGTATTCCGGCAGACAGGCATCGATTTGCCGCGGACGGCGGATTTGCAGTTTGAGTTAGGGAAAACGGTGGCCAAGTCCGAACTTCAGCCCGGAGATCTGGTCTATTTCACAACCTACGAACCCGGTGCCTCCCATGTCGGTATTTACACCGGGGGCGGAAAATTTATTCATACATCCTTTTCCCAAGGGGTGGTGGCCTTCGGTGATCTGCATGATCCCTATTTTGTAGCCCGGTACTATGGCGCAAAACGTATCAACGCGGGCTGATTATAAAAAAAGGAAGGAATTTATCTGCTATGCATAAGAAAGTTAAGTATTTTCTCGCCGCGTCTCTCTTAATGTTCGTGCCGGTTGCCGCGGGGTGTGGGGCTTCACAGACGGCCACCCCTGCGCAAAATGCCGTAAGTTCCGGGCAAACGGCTGCTAACATGCCAAAGGAAGATCCCAATGTATTTATTAAGGAAATGCGGCAAACCTTGGCGACCATTACGGAACAAAGCAAATTGAACAAGCTGGGGGACGCAAAAAAAGCAACGTCAGATTTGGCGTCCTTGCAAGAAAAATTGGCAGTTCATATAACTGACGCTAAACAGCGCGATAGTTTGCGCCAGGGAATAACGGATCTGCAGGCCGAGGTGCAAAAGCCAAGTCCCAGTCAAGCATCCATTGACAAACAGGTGGAAATCGTAAAAAGTCAATTGAATAACCTAAGTGGACAGATGCAAAGCCATAAGCATAATTAAGGAAATTTCAAAAATTAACGGCATGGCTTGTAAAAATTGCGCAGGCAGAGTGGAAAAAGCACTGGGAGCATTGCCCGGTGTCTCAGAGGTGATCGTTGACTTAGCGGCCAAAACAGCAACCGTAACCTATGAACCGTCTCGGACTGATATGAAAATAATGGCTGCCGCGATTGAGGATTTGGGACATGGCTACGAAGTAGCCTAGATGAAATTTGATGTCGCAGAAAAACTGAGCAGGGGAATAAGCCTTTCATTCAACGGGCCGGCAGGAAAACAAATCGCCGGTCCGGGTTTGTTTTTTCAGTGTAAATAAAGCAACAGGGGTTTTTCAAATTGTATTCACAGGTTCTTCATAATGTTTTGTTATAGTTGTGATC
>DHRA01000080.1:31117-39856 GCA_002411145.1 Firmicutes bacterium UBA5324
AAGACGCAGCGAAAATAAAAGCCTTTGGTAAGGAGGAGTTCCATGAACCAGACGCCTGAAGATGATGTACAAGACGCCGTGGAACAGGAAGCTTTGAGCCCGCTGCAGAGGATGATTCTGCAGATCCTGCGCATAGTCGCCTGGGGTTCGGTTGGTGTGGCCTTGATGCATATCATCAACACGCCGTGATGATTGGGGATGGGAAAATTTTCATATAAAGCAGTTTGAAAGGAGAAATTCTTATGGGACCGGGAATGATGGGCTATGGAGGCTTTTCGACAGTAGGTGGGGGAATATTGATACACGTGTTTATGCTTCTTTTCTGGATTTTGTTTATCGCCGGCATTGTTTTGCTGGTGCGTTGGGTTTGGGACTCTGTCGGAGAGCGGAAAAACGGGACGGCCGGCGGTGAACGTCAGCAGGATGCCCGGGAAATTCTCAAACAGCGTTATGCCAAAGGCGAGCTAAGCCGCGAGGAGTTTCAAACGATGAAGCAGGATTTAGAGTAAGGGGGTAGTCATGAAAAAATATTATCTTCCGCTGATTGCTCTTAGCATGATTTTCATTGGGGTGTTCGGCTTGAATTTCATCGCAAACGGATCGTGCCACTAAAAATGCCGGGGAGAGCTTACCTTATGGTGGGCTCTTTCCCTTTGTAAGTTAATATCATGGCCCTTTTCCCATATACAGGATTGAAAACAAACCTATCGAATACACTAAAAGTTGATATGTTTCGAGAGGAGGTAAGCTATGGCGCAATATTCGGTACTGATTGTGGACGATGATGTAAAATTAGCCAAATTACTGAAGGCCTATTTTGAAAAAGACGGTTTTATAACCCGATTGGCGCATGACGGATATCAGGCTGTGCAGCAAACACGGGAACAGAAGCCGGATATTATCGTGCTGGACTTAATGCTGCCGGGCTTGGACGGCTGGGAAGTGTGCCGGACGATTCGTAAAGAAAACGATGTGCCGATTATTATGCTAACCGCCCGGGATGAAGAGACCGACCGCCTGATCGGTCTGGAGATCGGGGCTGATGATTATGTGATAAAACCTTTCAGTCCCCGGGAGGTGGTGGCGCGGGCGAAGGTGATTTTACGCCGGACCCAAAAGACGGTGACAAAGCCGGCACTCATTAAGGCCGGAGGATTAATAATTGATGTTGAGCGGCACCGCGCTAACCAGCACGGTATCGAACTGGATTTGACGCCGACGGAATTTAAACTCTTGGAGATATTGGCGGAAAATCCGGGGAGAGTATTTTCCCGGCTGCAGATTGTGGAACAGGTGCAGGGATATGATTTTGAAGGATATGAAAGAACGATTGACGCGCATATAAAGAATCTCCGCCGAAAAATAGAAACCAACCCCAAGGAACCCCGGTATATTCAAACGGTCTACGGAGTAGGTTACAAATTCATAGGTGATGCCCATGCTTAGTATAACTTATCGTATCACCGGACTGGTTTTTCTCCTGATTGCCGGCACGGTGTTCGGGCTCACCTATCTGGCCAATGTGCAAATGACCGGCTTATTCCGGAAATATCTCATGGGTCATATGGGCGGTATGCATGTCGGCATGATGGGGGTGCCCGAACAGGCCTTTCTCACCTCTGTCCACCAGTCGCTTAGCTGGGTTGGCGCGATCATTCTGCTTGTGGGCCTTATTGTCAGTTACGCCTTGGCCCGCGGCATTACTGTACCGTTGAGAAAGCTTAGCGTCGCCGCGGAGGAGATTACCAAGGGCCATTTTGGGAAAAAGGTCGAGGTGGAGACCGGGGATGAAGTCGGCCATTTGGCGCTGGCTTTTAACCGGATGACGGAAACGCTGGAGGTCAATAACCGGCTGCGACAACGTTTATTGGCCGACATCGCCCACGAATTGCGCACTCCGCTGGCTGTTATCCAGGGACATCTGGAGGGCATGCTGGAAGGGGTGATCGACACCGACGCAGAACAAATTGCCTCTCTTTATGACGAGACAGTGCACCTAAACAGGCTGATCAAGGATTTGCGGGATTTATCCCTGGCCGAGGCCGGGCAGCTGGCCTTGGATAAGCAGCCCACAGATGTGAATCAATTGGTTCTGCGGGCCGTGCAGATGCTGAAACCACTGGCGGATGAAAAGGGCATTTCCCTCGAACAGGATCTGGGCCGGATACCTTTGCTGCAGGTGGATGCCGGCCGGATCAATCAAATTTTGTATAATTTGCTGACCAACGCGCTGCGTCACACACCGCCGCAGGGGAATGTCAAGGTCCTTACTTCCCTTGAAGAGTTCAGAAACAGGAAAATGGTGAAAATTCAGATCCGGGATTCCGGTGCAGGTATTTCCGCCGCGGATTTGCCGCATATTTTTGACCACTTCTATCGGGCGGATGAGTCCCGTAATCGCAAGAGCGGCGGCTCGGGCATAGGACTGGCCATTGTAAAGAGGCTTGTGGAAGTGCACGGAGGAGCAATAGAAGTAGAGAGCCGGCCTGATACCGGCAGCCGGTTTTATGTTTATTTGCCGCTCTAAGCTTGTGATATCCAAGTTTATTTTGAAAATGTGATATCCAAGCTTATTTTGAAAAAATGATGAAAAAAGAGCAGAAATAAGTTATAATGACATAAAAATAGGTTGTGTAACTTAAGGAACTTAATAATGTACATGGATTTAAGCCTCGGGAAACAAGGTTTCAATGGATGGTAAAAATTTGGGAATAAATTGGTTCCGCATGACGAAAGTACCCTCCGGAACCAGGTGCGCAGGTTCTGCTTCTGCCGGTCGCGCCAATAAAACGCATGAGGTATCGCCTCATGCGTTTTTCCCCGTAGAAAAGAGGTGTTTTTTCGTGCCGGGCATCGGAACCATTGAAGTGGAAACGAGGGCACATTTTTTTGAAACAGATGCGATGCAGGTGGTGCATCATGCCAATCATATACGCTGGTTTGAAATGGCCCGGGTGGAGTATTTGCGGGCCCGCGGCGTGCTTCTAAAGGACTTGATGGACCAGGGGATTCTTTTTCCCGTCAGGGACGTTTACTGCCAGTATAAAGAGCCGGCCCGCTATGATGACATCGTGATCATTCGCGCGGAAGTACCCGAACTGACAAAAGTGAAAATGGAGTTTACCTATACTATATTGCGCAAAGCGGACCAGGCGCTGTTGGCAACAGGCAGAACGACCACTGTATTCACCGGCTTAACGGGCAGAATAACGAAATTGCCTGATCATGTATTTGAGCAGTTGCGCAGGTAATAACCTGCATCGATGGCTAAAAAACATATTTTTTGCAGAATATAATAAATGATCATATACTATAACAACTGCGTAAAGACGTGGTAGCGTAGGTGCTAGAGGAGGAAAAAAGGTGAACAACAGACAGCCGATCGGCGTTTGTGATTCCGGTGTGGGGGGGACATCGGTCGTCAAATATCTGATGAAATTGCTGCCCAATGAACAAATTGTTTATTTTGGCGATACGGCCCGTGTTCCTTACGGTCCGCGACCGGTGGGGGAAATTAAACGGTTTATGGAAGAGATCATGGAGTTTTTTACCGAGCAGAAAGTGAAACTGGCCGTTATTGCCTGCAATACAATGACATCCCAGGCGCTGGAAACAGTGAAGCATAAATTCAACTTTCCCATGGTCGGGGTAAGTCCCGGCGCCCGCTCCGCCCTGGCGGCGACACGCAGTAAGCGGATCGGCGTTTTGGCCACCCAGGGAACGGTGGCCAGCGGTTACCACGCCAAGCAAATTACCGCCCTTGACCCGGAAGCCACGGTGCTGCTGCAGGCTTGCCCGCGTTTCGTGCCCCTGGTGGAAGCGGGGAAATTAACCGGCGAAGAAGTGCGTCAGATCAGTGCCACCTATTTATCGCCCCTGATCGAAGCGGAGGTGGATACCCTGGTTCTGGGGTGTACCCATTATCCTTTTCTCTGGCCGGTAATTTCCGACATCATGGGACCGAAGGTAACGATTATCGATCCGGCGCTGGAAACCGTCGAAGCGGCAAAAAAGGTGCTGGCAGAGCGGGGACTCCTGAATCAAAACAGGCTGGAGGAGAAGCACCGTTTTTTCTTCAGTAAAGAACCGGATGAAACGCAGGCTCTGGTTGAGCGGCTCATGGAAATGACTTTGCCGCGCTTTCTGGAGGCTTCTTTTGGTAAAGTGTGCTAGTAATTGGTGTTTTTATATAGGATTTGCAGGCATTTTTTGATATAATACCTATGGGTTATTATTTGGTATGCAGAATCCGGTGGTTGGAATTAACGCGGTGTTTCATGCTGAGCTGATCCTCATTCTGACTCCTGGCTGCTGACTCCATTAGAAAACAGGGAGGTATCAGACTTGATTTTTCTACAAGGCTTGCTCATTTTCATTGCCCTTGCCGCAGTGGCGGTATCGCTCTACATAAAGTTCAAGGGTGACTGCTGGTTCGAGTTTCTCGTGGATCAGCGCACACCCTTTACGCCGGTGGAGCTGAAGGACAATTACATAGTGTTCTCCTGTCAGGTGCCTTTTATAAATAAAGGTACGCAGGACGGCACCCTGATTGATGTTCATTTGCGGACCTTGCTGCCCCACGAATACTACGATAAAGTTGATGTGGACGGCCGGCTGCACAATGCTGACGATCCGCGCGGCGACCACTATTGGGAATCGGTGATTATTCCTTACGGTACGGGCGGAGCGGCGGTTCTCAATGTGAAGCTGACCGCCGTGGACGGTAATATCCGGGCAGCCCTTGCCGAGATGGTGGACTTGCCCATGTATATCGTTTTTGAAGTCGTGGGGCGGCGTCCCATCGTGGTCTATAAGAATTATCTGGTGATGCCCCAGGAAGAAACCAGGACTGCGGCGGAAAAGATCCAGGCAGCGTAAACTTTTTTCTTAGGAGGATGTTCCATGGACGACTATGAGTTGTTGCCGGTCAGGACAAGGGTCTTGACCCATAGAGATAATATTGTGGAAGCCATTGCAAACTACGCTAAAGATAAAGTAACCGACCAGGATGTACTCTGTATAGCGGAAAGCGTTGTGGCCATAACGCAGCAACGGTATATCCGCCCCCAGGAACTGACCCCCGGGTGGCTGGCGCGGACCATGTGTTATTTTGTGCCGCAGCAGGGCAGCTTGTCCTCCTGTTACGGCATGCAGGCCGCCATCGAAAAAGAGGGCGCTCTGCGTTTTGTGCTGGCCATGCTCTGCGGTATGGTCGCCAAGGTTTTTGGCATCAGCGGGGTGTTTTATAAACTGGCGGGGCCCACGGCGGCCTTGATTGATGATGTTACAGGCACGATGCCACCCTATGACAAACATATCGTTTTCGGCCCGCTGGACGCGGATGTAATCGCGGAGGAAATAACCAGGCGCCTGGGCTGTTATGGCGCGGTGGTGGCGGATGTAAACGATTTGAAACGGTCGCTGATCGTCGGCGCCTCGCCGGGCGTGGACAGGGCGAAAGCAGCTTATATGTTAATCCATAATCCCTTCGGCAACGCCAGTCAAAAAACGCCCATCGTAATCATTAAGAATTACGCGCGGGCTGCGGCGAAACAGGCGGGTTAGGATTTACTTGTGCGGGAACAATATAGCAGGAAGTTAAAACCCCCAGATGCGCGGACTGCAGATGGGGGTTTTTAAACACCGGACCAGGGTATGCAAGATTTTGGAGTTTGCGGATTGGAGGAAAGGCAGCGTGCGGGTAGGTATTACCACCACGATTCCCGTGGAAATTTTATTCGCCGCCGGTTACATGCCGGTGGATTTAAATAATATCTTCATTACCCGGCCGGACAGCATGCGGCTGGTGGAGGAAGCGGAGGCCGCCGGTTATCCCCGGAATGTCTGCGGTTGGATTAAAGGACTCTATACAACGGTAATCGAAGATAAAGATATTACGGAAGTAATCGCCGTCACCCAGGGGGATTGCAGCAGTACCCATGCCCTGATGGAAACCTATCAAATGGCCGGGGTGAAAACAATCTCCTTTGCCTATCCTGCAGACCGCGATTATCAGACGCTGAAGAATCAAATGGAGAAGCTGATGCGGCATTTTGGCACGGATTGGCCGGCGGTTAACCGGATGAAAAGCAAGTTGGATGAAGTGCGGCGCCGGGTGTGGGAAATGGACCGGCTTACCTGGCAGGAAAACCGGGTGTCGGGTGGGGACAACCATTATTGGCAGGTTAGCTGCAGTGATTTTTGCGGCGATGTGGAGCGCTTTAAGCAGGCGGCGGAAGAAAAACTGGCCGCTTTCCGCGCGGCGCCGCCACGGACCGGAGAGTTGAGAATCGGCTTCATTGGTGTTCCCCCCATTTGGCATGACCTCTATGCCTATTTGGAGAATCTGGGGGCACGGGTTGTGTTCAATGAAGTCCAGCGGCAGTTCAGCATGCCCTTTGCCACGCAAGATGTCATTGAGCAATACTTGCTGTATACTTACCCCTACGGGGTTTTCGGGCGGATAGAAGATATCCGGCGTGAAGCAGAGAAACGGAAATTGGACGGCATCATTCACTATGTGCAAAGCTTCTGCTTCCGCCAGATCGAGGACATGATTATCAAGGCGAAGCTGGAGCTGCCCGTTATGACCATTGAAGGAGACAAACCCGGTGCATTGGATGCCCGGACAAAGCTCCGCCTGGATAGTTTTGTAGAAATGCTGAGGTGAGAACCATGCTGGTATGCGGCGTAGATTTGGGCAGCCGGACGGTGAAAATTGCCTTTTCGGACGGTGAACGGCTGGTGGAGAAATACTATTTTGATACCAGTGAGTTTTACCGGGAATATGGCCAAAAAAAAGACGCGGTATTAATGATCGACTTTGCCCGCATGGGTTTGCCCAGGGCGGACATCACGGTCGCCACGGGTTACGGACGCAATACCCTTGGTTTGGCCGGGGCGGAAATTATCCCCGAGTTGAAGGCCCATGTCCTGGGGGCCGTGTATCAAACCGGTCTGCAGGATTTCACCCTGCTGGATTTAGGCGGTCAGGACAGTAAGGTCATCAAAGTGCGTAAGGGCAGGATGATTGATTTTCAAACCAATGACAAATGTGCGGCCAGTACCGGGCGTTATCTGGAGAATATGGCCCATGTGCTTAGTATTACGTTGGCTGAATTAAGCCGTTACAGTGAGGAGCCGGTGGAGCTTAATTCCACCTGTGCCATCTTTGGTGAATCGGAACTCATTGGCAAAATCATTGAGGGGCATAGTATCGCCAGACTGGCGGCGGGCGTAAATTATACGATTTTTAAGCGCATCCGGGCGATGCTGCAAAGTTTACAAAGCGATACACTGGTCTTTACGGGCGGCGTGGCCCATAACCAGGCCCTGCAACGGATTATCGGGCGGGAGACAAAATTTACCCTCGTGATCCCCCGGGAACCACAGTTGAACGGAGCCATCGGCTGCTGCGTCCACGCCTGGCAGAAAAACGGCTAGAGGGAAGGAATTCTCCTTGCGGGAGGTCGACCGGAAGCTTTCCTTCCGCGGTAGCCCGTCGTCCGGACGGGAATTACAAAGAGGTGAGGCGATATGCTGCTTGGTATTGATGTTGGCGGTACCTATACGGATGCGGTGCTGGCAGAGGGGAATGAAATTATCGGCAGCGCCAAGGCGCCCACGACCAGGGGCTGTTTGCTAACCGGCATTCTTGCGGCCTTGGACGGGGTGCTGGCACAGGCGAAAGCAAAAACGGTGGAACGGATCACGCTCAGCACAACTTTGGTAACAAATATCATCGCTGAACAAAAGACTCAGCGGGTTGGCGTGCTGGTTATACCCGGGCCGGGGATGGATATTACCCCCCTGTTGCCGCCGGACACCCGCATTTTGTCCGGCAGTATCGATCACCGGGGACGGGAAGTAACCGGTGTGAAACGGAGCGAGGTAAAGGCGGCCGTGGTGGACTTTTCCCGGGAAGGCATAAGCTATTTTGCCGTGATTGGGAAGTTTTCCGTGCGTAATCCCGCGCAGGAGCTGTTGGCGGCTAAATGGCTGCGGGAAGAATGCCCGGCGGTAAGGTACATAGCCCTGGGACACCAACTGGCCGGTAATTTGAATTTTCCCCGCCGCATTCATACCGCCTATCTCAATGCGGCGGTCTGGGCGGATTATCAAATTTTTATTGATGCCGCGGAAGAAGCCCTGCGGCAGCGCCGGCTTGCTGCGCCGGTGTACATCTTAAAAGCAGACGGCGGTACTTTGCCCTTGGCGGTTTCCCGGAAAACCCCGGTGGAAGCGATTTTCACCGGTCCGGCCGCAAGTATTCTCGGTGTGCAGGCCCTGGGCGACGTGGGAGAACCGGCTGCCTCCCTTGATGTGGGCGGTACCACCACGGATATCGCCCTCTGGCGCAACGGTCTGCCCTTAGCCGCACCCCGGGGCGTGCGTATCGGACGAAACCTGACGCAGGTGCGTTCTTTTCTGACCCGTTCCCTGGGCATCGGCGGTGATAGCTGGGTACGGGAGCTGAACGGGGAACTGTTGATCGGACCGGAACGGAAGGGTTTGCCGGCCGCTTTGGGCGGCCCCTATCCGACAATTACCGATGCATTGTGCGTATTGGGGGAAACCACGCTGGGAGATCCGGACCTGGCCCGCCGGGCCTTATCGTCATTACGGCCCGGCGCGGTGGAACAGATTGCCCGGCAGGTGTTGGATCAGGCGGCCGGGTACATTGCGGATACCGTCCTGGAGATGATTAAAAGCTGGGAACAGGAACCCTGTTACCGGGTG
>DHRA01000080.1:40067-42590 GCA_002411145.1 Firmicutes bacterium UBA5324
GGCATGGCGGCTAACGCCGCCGGCGCCGCAGTCGCCCGGCCCACCCGGCTGTGCACCCTCCGGGTGGATACGGAGCAAAACACAATGCTCTATGTGGAAGAGGGACGCCAGACGCCGGTGACCGTCGCGGCTGTCGATGAAGCTGCGGTCGTGGCGGCGGCGCAGGCGTACCTGGCGGAGCAAGGGGCCGTCACCCGGGCTTCCTCCCGGGAAGGAATGGAGACCGTGTATGCGGAAACCTTTAACGTGATAAGAGAATTTCAAAGGACGGGGAAAATAATCACCGTCCAAGTTCAATTGCGTCCCGGTATCCTGCGCAAAATGACCTGGAAGGCAGGTGATATCCGTGTCCAATAATCTGGGACTGGTATTTTTCCCCGCCTTTGACTGGGCGATCAGTCCGACCCATCCGGAACGGGAGGAACGCCTCCTTTATACCCGGGACCAAATCGTCGAAGAAGGACTGTTTGACCTGCCCAATATCCATGAATTGCGGCCTTCCATCGCGGAGGACAAAGCCATTGAACGGGTGCATATTCCGGGGACGGAAATCGGCGGCCTCATAACCGATGCGCACCGTATTTCCGCCGGGGGAGCCATTGCCGCGGCGGAAGCCGTGCTGGAGAAAAAAGTGGCCCGTGCCTTTGCCCTCGTACGTCCGCCGGGACATCACGCCATGCGCGTCGTTCACGGTATCCGCGGCTTTTGCACGATCAATAATGAAGCAATCATGATTGAACACTTACGGCAGAAATACGGAGTCAGGCGGGTGGCGGTTGTCGATACGGATGTGCATCACGGGGACGGCACGCAGGATATTTTTTACCATGATCCGGATGTTTTATTTATTTCCTTTCATCAGGATGGCCGAACGTTGTATCCGGGCAGTGGTTTTGTCAGCGAAGCGGGCGGGCCCAATGCTTACGGTACGACCATCAACATACCCTTACCGCCGGGGACCGGCGATGAAGGACTGCATTACCTGCTAGATAATCTGGTCAAACCGGTTTTGGCCGATTTCGCCCCGGAAATAGTAATTAACTCCGCGGGGCAGGATAACCATTATAGCGATCCTTTGGCTAATATGCGGATTACCGCCCAGGGTTATGCTTCCCTGGCGGAAAAATTACAGGCCGACATTGCGGTGCTGGAAGGCGGTTACTCCATAGAACAGGCGTTGCCTTATGTCAATGCGGGCATTATTCTGGCGATGGCAGGCCTGGATTACCGTTTCGTTAAAGAGCCTGATTATCAGTTGCTGCGTCAGCGCGCCGATATTACTGCTTTCATCGAAGAGCAAACCGCGGTCCTTTGGCGTTTGTGGCGAAATCGAACCCGTTTGCGGCAGGAACAATTAGCGCACTGGGGAGATGTTTATGAACAGAGTCGCAGCATATACTATGATGAAAGCGGTATCGTTGAGCAGCAGTCCGAACGGGTGCGTTTGTGTCCGGCATGTTCCGGCTATATGACCATCGACTCACAGGCGGTGGACAGCCGGCGGCGGCGTACCAGGATATTTGCCGCGATCATTCCCCGCTTCAGTTGTCCGGCCTGCGCGGATGAAGCAAGGGAACGCTACAGGTATGCTGCCGGGCAGGGGCAATATCATTTTGTGTATTTACAGGATAAGCCGGGTGATGCTTTTTGGCGTCATCCCTGCTAGACATTAGTGAATTTCAAGAACGGCGGATAAAGCGATAAATAGGAGGAATAATGTGTTGCGACTCGATGACAGGGCACGGGACCAGCTGCGTCCGGTAAAAATGACGAGAAATTACAGCAAATATGCCGAAGGTTCAGTGCTGGTGGAAATCGGTGATACCAAGGTGGTTTGCACCGCTTCCGTGGAAGATAAGGTGCCGTTGTTTTTAAAAGGCGGCGAAGAAGGCTGGGTGACGGCGGAATATTCCCTGCTGCCGCGGGCTACCCAGGTGCGCAATATACGGGAAGCTACCAAAGGAAAGGTGGGGGGGCGTACCCACGAAATTCAGCGCCTGATTGGCCGCTCTTTACGCACGGTGGTTGATTTAAAAAAGCTGCCGGGTAAAACTATCTGGCTTGATTGTGATGTTATTCAGGCCGACGGGGGGACCCGCACGGCATCCATTACCGGGGCTTTTGTGGCTTTAGTCGACGCCCTGGCGAAATTACATGCCGGCCCCGCGGAAAAGCTGCCCGTCCGGGATTTTCTCGCCGCCGTCAGCGTAGGCCTGGTGGACGGCGTGCCCATGTTGGATATTTGTTATAATGAGGATTCCCAGGCCATTGTGGACATGAATGTGGTTATGACCGGCGCGGGTCATTTCGTAGAGGTACAGGGAACCGGGGAACAAGCTCCCTTTACCCGGAACGAGATGGAGGAAATGCTGGTCTTGGCGGAACGGGGCATTGGCCGGTTGATAGAGGTGCAGAAAAAGACACTGGGTGATTTGGCCCTGCGTATCGGAGGGCAGAAATGATGCGGCTGGTAATTGCGACAACCAATAAGGGCAAAATCAAGGAAATAGAGCAAGTCTTAGC
>DHRA01000080.1:42864-43986 GCA_002411145.1 Firmicutes bacterium UBA5324
GCCGGCGAACACGCCGGTGATGAGGAGAATAATCAAAAATTGCTGAAGGCTTTGCAGGCCGTACCTTGGGAACAACGTACGGCCCGCTTTCGCTGTGTGCTGGCGGTAGCCAGGCCTGACGGCCAATGTGCGGTCGTGGATGGAATCTGCCCCGGTCATATTGGGGTTTCACCCCGGGGATACGAGGGCTTCGGCTACGATCCGTTATTTGTTTTGACAGACGGACGCACAATGGCCGAACTGCCGCTGGAGGAAAAAAACCGGCTCAGTCACCGGGGTCAGGCTTTGCGTAAACTGCCGGCACTGTTGCGGTCTTTCGGGGAAGGGATCACATGAAAATCGGCATTGTCAGCGATACGCACGGTGATCAAAGAGCGATAAAGCAAGTGGTGGCGCAGGCGGGACCGGTTGATCTTTGGCTGCATGCGGGAGACCATGTGCGGGATGCCCGCTTTTTGGGTGAACTGACCGGTCTGCCTGTGCACATGGCAGCGGGAAATTGTGACCCCCGGGACGCCGGATTGCCGGATCAGTTTCTCACCTGCGAGGGACACCGGCTGATGCTTACCCACGGGCATTATTACCGGGTGAAGGAGGGTTTGCAGGAATTAATGTGGTGGGGCCGGCAGTATGAAGTGGATGTTATTGTTTTCGGCCATACCCATAAACCGGTCATTTGCCGGGAGGAGGACCTGCTGATCATTAACCCCGGCAGTCCGGCTTTGCCCCGGGGAGACAGTTTTGCCGCCTTTGCTCTTTTGGAATTAAGGCCGGAGGAAATGTCGCCGGCCATTGTGGAGTTAAAGCTGAGTGAATAAGTCAGGCGGTAAGGGATCCCGGAAAATATGTTGCGCATGATCTTGACTTAGGGTCCTTTTTCAGGTATACTATATTTTGTGATTCAGCCGGGACGTAGCGCAGCTTGGTAGCGCACCTCGCTTGGGACGAGGGGGCCGCAGGTTCAAATCCTGTCGTCCCGACCAAAATGGGTCCGACACAACCGGAAAATCACCAATATGCGGGTGTAGCTCAATGGTAGAGTTCCAGCCTTCCAAGCTGGCCGCGTGGGTTCGATTCCCATCACCCGCTCCAAAAAATAAACAAGAAGAAATCCTCTAAACT
>DHRA01000080.1:44192-44336 GCA_002411145.1 Firmicutes bacterium UBA5324
AGTTTAGAGGATTTCTTCTTGTTACTTCTACCCAAAATAAAAAAACAAGCCTTCTTTCCGAAGACTTGTTTTAGCTGGCGTCCTGGAAGGGATTCGAACCCCTGACCCACGGCTTAGAAGGCCGTTGCTCTATCCAGCTGAGCT
>DHRA01000080.1:44470-44787 GCA_002411145.1 Firmicutes bacterium UBA5324
GCTCTATCCAGCTGAGCTACCAGGACACATATTGATGACAATATTGAATTATACCAGTTGATAGATTAATTGTCAACGGGTATAATAGTTAACGGGCCGTATATGGTAGTATCGCCGGTTGATTCTTTCTTATGCAAATATGCAATATCCCGGGGCGGAAAAGCGGTAATCGGTGAGGCCACTACCGCGGGCCAATACGCCGGAGAAAAAAGCCGAAAAATATTTGACACGCGTTTTACGGCATGATATAATAAATTTCGTCGCAGGGACAGATTCCTGTCCGGGACAATAAACATGGTGGATATAGCTCAGTTGGT
>DHRA01000003.1:0-1019 GCA_002411145.1 Firmicutes bacterium UBA5324
GGTAAAACCAACATCGCCCACAAAAGCACCTGATTACCCATGATATAGCCCCCCGGATTTTTAGCATGTACAGTATATTATTTCTCGGCAGGCGGCTTTTTTATACCTTTGTGGAGGTTCATCCAACGGGGAGGTTACGTGGCGCAGGGCCTAATATAGGTGACAGAAAAGGAACGTCCCGTGCCGCCCATATTCATGCCATATCAGAATTAGCTATGATATAATAAACCCATAAATTCAGTAAGTACGTTCATTATTTATATTTTGTGCGTCTTTGGACGATCAGGCAAATTTATTGCTTTGACATAGTGATAGTGCCAATGATATAGTAAGTCAAAGAAAGAGGGAGTGTATTGATGTCGGTAATTCTGTAAGGATTTAGGTTAAGCACATGAGATGAGCAGTTGTCTTGCTCTTGTTTGTGTTGTCAAAAACTGCCTTGCAGATTGAATGAGCATCCATTTTATAATGGTGTAATTTGTAGCGCAGTAGCATACTGTGCTTTTTTGTTTTCTTTCTATAAGGCGAAAATTAGAAAGGAAGAATAACATGTATACATTTACAAACCAGTTTATGTCCAATGATAAAAATGTTGAGTTCCTGAAAGCCACAATGATGGGGCCAAACGCCATGCGGTTATCAGAGGAATTGTCGTCACACCTGAACGTCAATGAGAATATGCGAATCCTTGACCTCGGTTGCGGGTGTGGTCTTTCCACAATTTTATTAGCGAAAAAATTTGGTGCGTCCGTTTTCGCCGCCGACCTTTGGATTTCGCCAACTGAAAACTATGAGCGTTTCCAATCTATCGGAATTGATGATAAGGCCGTTCCAATTTTCGTAGACGCGACCAAAGGGTTGCCTTTCGCAAATGGATATTTTGACTTGTTGTTCACCGTGGACGCTTACCATTATTTCGGTGATACGGCGGAAATGCTCCCGTCGCTCATTCCTTTTGTGAAAAAGGGCGGCTATATCGCCGTGGCTATTCCCGGCATAAAGTATGAATTTGGGGAAAA
>DHRA01000003.1:1096-9764 GCA_002411145.1 Firmicutes bacterium UBA5324
ATAAAGTATGAATTTGGGGAAAATGTTCCCGATGAAATGCAGCCGTTTTGGAATAGCGAGATGGAAAGAACCTTGCACTCTCTTGATTGGTGGAAAGATTTGTGGAAGAGGGCAGAGGGCATTGAAATAGTGGACAGTCGTGAAATGGCCTGTTGCAGACAGGCGTGGAAAGAGTGGCAGACCGGTTATCACCCCATTGTCGCTGACGACATCAAAATGATGGAAGCTGAGGGCGGAAAGTATTTTAATCTCGTTCAGTTGATAGCTAAAATTATCTGAATATCTTTGCCATTTTACCGTTCACCTTAGCACGCAAAGGCGTACCTAATAAGCATTATTTACGCCGGAGAAGTACAAACAAAAGGAGTATAGTGAATAGGCTATGTTCCTTTTGTTTACATAAAACTTCATTGACATTCATTTGATTTTCTTAAAACACACTTTGTCGACATTCTGACCTCAGTCCTTCATAGAATGAGGGGCTGAGGTTTTTCTTTTTGAGTCTCCGGGCTTTAGGATTCTGCCGATGGAAGTAAGTTGTGCCAAATAGGCTGATAGTCATGAGGGGACGGCGGGGTTGTTTAGGCATCATAATAGTTCCGTCTTGCCTAATCGATTATTTTCGAATATGAAATTAGTCTGCCATAATCTGCTATTTATCCTGCGAAATTATGCTTCCGCAGTTAGGAACGGTAAACCAGCCAGGGCTTATGACTTATGAGAAGCAGATGTCCTTCAAGAACTTTAGGGAGTCAATTTGTTTGAATGAGTCAGCAGATAATCCGTCGGGCTAATTCAATGGACGCAGGGTGTACCTTTCCATAAGGAGACAAATGGTCAGCGTGCCGGCATAAAGGAGCAGACTATACACGAGGTTCCAACCGTCCTGGATGATCAGGATGTTTCTACTGGTTAGGAAGGCTTGCCCGCCGAGGGAGATGACGTAGGGCACCAACTTCCAAAACCACTTTTTAAGAAAGAAGAAGTACATTACCACCCATGTCTCCGCCATCTGATAAAACAGGATAAAAATAGTGCTGGATCGGTAAAAGTCCTGGGCAAAGGCCACATTGTAATACTGTTTTCCGTAAAGCAGCAGTAAGGGAATGGGCAAGTGGATGACGACAACGGCGGCAAGGTACAAGGTAATGAACCGTGGCAGCCCGTGGCGTTTCTCATTCATAATGGGGAACCACTTTTTCGCAATCGTGAGATAGATAACCAGCGTAACCGCGGTCATGGAGCAGCGCCACCAATGATGTTCATATATTCCCGCCTTGAGGAACAAATACTCCACTAACAGAAAGGCAGCGGTGATCAAGGCTATGCCACCGGATCTTAGGCCATAACCCACGACTAACATCGCTACGCCGGGCCATAATGTGGAATTGAGTATTAGGTGCCCAACAAGGTTTTCGGCCCAGGGGTTCTCAAATACTCCCGGTTTGTAGGCGTAGCTGTTGAAAAGGCCAAGCACAGCAAATTCACCCAACCAGGGGAGGCTGGTGGCAAACAGATAAAACACAAGCCAGTTGGACAACTCGGTGAGGTGTTTTTTATTATGTATGGTAAATGCTGCGATGCCGACGCCGATCACCGCAAGACAGTTGAACCAGAACAATGCTGACATAATGCCTCCGTATAAGTAGCTGAGGTTATTTTCTACGAGAAGACGGATAAGTATGCTCGATCCGCTTTCCCTAATCAAGAGTAGGCGAGTAGAATTTCATTAAACGGTTCGGGTATGGCGAAGGCACAGTGGTTTAACGCCTGACCGAACATATACTTTGCAGCTATACCGGCTGCTGGGAACCGCATCAGTTGTTACCTCCCGTGATCATTACTCCCCGAAGCCTTCCATTTCGTCATTACCCGGGTCGCGCTGGAATATAGAAATAGGGAGGTGAGCGGTAGAAATGAAGCGCGGTGTCGTATTACGAAGTGCCTGGAAAATGGCCAAAGCCTTTTGGTTTTCGGAAGATAAATGGTGGGCATGGGGCTTATTGCTGGTCGTCATCGCATTTAACCTCAGCTTAGTATACATAAGTGTACGGATTAATTACTGGCAGGGCACCTTCTATCAGGTACTGCAGAATTATAATCATACCGGTTTTATGAAAGCAATTGGCAGTTACGCCATATTGGCGGTGTTATTCATTTTGGTACGCGGCTATCAAATCTATGCACGCATGCTGCTCCAAATTCGCTGGCGTAGTTGGTTGACAGAGAGATATCTTTACGATTGGCTGCATAATAGAACATATTATCGCCTTACACTGATGGCTTATGATGAGGCCGATAATCCGGATCAACGTTTAAGTGAAGATGTGGAGTTGTTTGTAGCGTTGACGCTACGGCTCTCGATCGATGTTCTTCAGGATCTTGTAACAGTATCATCTTTTGTCGTTATTTTATGGAATCTATCAGGTGTTTTTTATTTGCCGCTCGGCGGTTTCTATCTACCGATTCATGGTTATTTAGTCTGGGCTGCCTTGGTATATGCGGGGATAGGTACCTATTGGACGGTGAAATTAGGTCACCCGTTAGTCAGGCTGGACTATGATCAACAACGATATGAGGCTGATTTTCGCTTTAGCCTTGTGCGCGTGCGGGAAAACGCCGAAAGCATTGCTTTTTACAACGGCGAGACTCATGAAAAACGTACCTTTCAACAACGCTTTCACAACATCGTGAACAATTATTTTAAAATTATAAGTTTACGGAAAAAGCTTATGTGGCTGACGACCAGTTATTCACAAATTTCCGTAGTCTTCGGCATACTGGTTGCGTCGCCACAGTATTTTCGCAATCAAATTCATTTAGGGCAAATGTTTCAAGTGATTGACGCTTATAATCACGTGCAAAATGGTTTTTCTTTTTTTATCGATAGTTTCATTCGTTTGGCCCAATGGAGGGCAGTGGTGAATCGCCTGAATAATTTTTTAGTGTATATGGAGATGGTTCGTATCGAAGCTTCTCCTGCGTATAAAGTCCGAATAGATAGAAGAGCCCGGCAAGATTATTCCCTTAAGCGCGTTAACGTTTTCCGGCCGGACGGTTACCAGCTTATCAAAGATATAACATTGAAACTTGCCACCGGCCAACGTCTGTTGATCACCGGTCCCTCGGGCTGTGGCAAGAGCACTTTGTTACGTACGCTGGCGGGGCTCTGGCCCTATGCTAACGGTTGCTTAACCATACCAGGGGATAAAAAAATCATGTTTGTACCGCAAAAATCATATATGCCGCTCAGTCAACTTACAGAGGTTCTCATGTACCCTGGAATACCACAAGGGACGGATAAGGCCGCCCTTGCCGAAATGCTGAAGATTTGTCAACTGTCTCACTTAATTGAAAAACTGGGAGAAAACCTCGATTGGGGTCATGCACTATCCCTGGGTGAGCAGCAACGCATAGCCTTTGTAAGAACATTCCTGCTAAAGCCCGATTTATTATTTCTCGATGAAGCAACCTCCGCCTTAGATGAAAATAACGAAAAGATCATGTATGAATTACTTTCCCAACTGCTGACACGTACGGCGATCGTGAGCATTGGACATCGCAATACGTTGTTAAATTATCATCAGCAGCGTTTAGAACTGGACGGCAAAGGAAGCTGGCATCTGTTAAAATCAATAAAGTAATTGGCACGTAAAGACTAAACAATATCCGCCAGGTAGAAATCAAGTACCTTTTTCAGTTCCGCCAGGCTGACTTCTACCTGATAGCCAAGCTTGCCCGCACTGAAGATAATCGATTCGAAATTAGCGGCGGAGGCATCAAGGGTAGTCGGAAACAGCTTTTTCATGCCGATGGGGGAGCAGCCTCCGTGCACATAGCCGGTTAGGGGCAGCAATTCTTTGGCTTTGATCATTTCGATGGCCTTTTCATTTACACTTTGGGCGGCCTTTTTCAGGTTTAATTCCTCCGCGACCGGAACAACAAAGACATAATAATGCTTTGATTTGCCCGCCGTTACCAGCGTCTTGAACACCCGTTCCGGGTCCTGGTTCAGCACCGCGGCGACCTCAACCCCGCTGACCGCGGAGGTATGGGCATAACAATGGCTGGTATATGAGATTTTCTGCTTATCCAATATGCGCATGACATTTGTTTTAAATTCCATCCTGCACCTCTGTTAGACGAAATAAAGTTAGCCCGCAGCCTGCATGCAAGGAAGGCCAAGGGTGTACTTAGACAGTGATGGCTAACTTAAGGAAATATTTCGCTAATGATGGCCGAACCCCTTTTACCGGCCGTAAAACTATGATATCTCCGGTGGAAGAAGGGGATGGGGGAGAAACGGCGAAATATGTACAACATTTTAGGCGTATGACCGGTTAAGGGACGGAAAAGGGGCGGTGCTTACGGTCAGGGAAAGCGCGATATATACGGAGGGGGAGTTAAAGTGAAAAAATGGCTTTGGCTGCTGGTTGCTTATCTAGTGCTCAATGCAGCGCAGGTAGTGTTTGCCGCCGGCCCGGACAAGGAAAGCAGGTTTATTCCCTATCCCGCGGGCTACGATATACGCGCTGCGGGCGCATCCGCGATTAGCGGTACAAGTAATGTGAGCCATTCGCCTTATTACCCGGTTTTGGACTTTTACCATATGAAATCGACGGCCACTTTAACGATTTTGCCAAAGTATCAAACCTATCAGCAAACAACGGAATTTACATGTGGTCCCGCGGCGGCATTGACGGTGCTTTATTACGCGGGGAATACGCATTGGGATGAACTAAAGATCGCCGGGATAATGGACACAAAACAGGGAACCGGCACGGATACCGCGGGGATGGTGAAGTTCTTTAAATCCATCGGCTGGGAAGTTGAGGCGAGTTTAAACACCGCGCGGCAGGATGGCACAACCTTCGCAGACATTCAGGATTTTAAAGACTTTGTAATCACGAATTTGCAACATAATACACCCATCATGGTCGAGAATATCGATTGGGGCGGACATTGGCGGGTGGTCATTGGCTATGACAATCTGGGCACAGAGACCATCGCCGATGATGTTCTGATCCTGGCCGATCCTTATGATACGGCCGATCATTTTCAGGATGGATATGTGGCTAATCCCGTGGTAAAGTTTTATTACATGTGGTTTGACGCGCACATGCTGCCGGAAGGCTATAAAACACAACAGTGGTTGACCGCGAAACCGCCGGCGCCATAAAAAATATTAACTAAATATGCCAGACAAACAGGGCCCGGCGGCTTAACGCCGGGTCCTGTTTGTCTGGCATAATAAAGCATAACAGCCGCCGCTCAAGCATGCGGGACATCCGTTTGCAGGGACGATGTCTAAATTGTCATTGCATTACCGGGATAATTGCTATATAATAGCTTATGCACGAATGAACAATTATTCATATAAGCAGATAGGAAGGGATAAATGATGAGTAAGTCATTACACGATTGCGGCGAGAAACGATGTATCGACGACGCATGCCTCCATAACCTCAAAGCGAATATTCCTGACGAGGATACGGTGATCGATATAGCGGAAACCTTTCAGCTCCTGAGTGATCCTACGCGGGTAAAACTCGTCTATGTGCTGGCCGAGGGAGGGGAACTGTGCGTGCATCATATCGCCACAATTCTGTCCATGTCGCAATCGGCGGTATCGCATCAGTTGCGGCAATTGCGCAATATGCGACTGGTTAAAACCCGCCGGGAGGCCCAGCACGTATATTATTCGCTGAGTGATGCCCATATCATGCAGTTGTTCAATCAATGTTTAGAGCATGTTTGCGAGTGAGGGAGAAAAAATGAAAAATATAGTAGAGTCCGGGAATGAGTACATTGGCTCCGGCCGTGATCACGATCACGGAAACAGCCGTGACGTGGCAATGATTATCGTGACGGCTTGTCTGCTTGGTTTGTATTGGTTTGGTTGGCTGCCGCAACTTTTGGGCATTAACACTGCCCTGATCGCCGCATTGGTATGCGGGTTTCCCATCGTTAAAGAAGCGGTCGTCGCCATCATCAGGCAGGGTGATACAAAAGTCGGACTGCTGGTGAGTATTGCCATCATCGCGGCCATGGCCATCGGTGAATATTTTGCGGCGGCCGAGGTGGCGCTTATTATGACGATCGGCGAAATGCTTGAACATATGACCCTGGAGAAATCCAACTCGGCATTGCGAAAATTGGCGGAACTGGCGCCGCTGAAAGCAAGGCGCATGGTGGATGGTCAGGAAGAGGAAATCGCCGCGGAACTGGTACATACCGGCGACCGCCTTTTAGTTAAGCCCGGTGAAAAAATTCCCGTCGATGGAGATGTTATATCCGGCATAGCCGTGGTGGATCAATCAGCTATTACGGGTGAAGCAATGCCGCTGGAACGGGGTGTGGGTGATGCGGTATTTGGAGGGACGGTCCTGCAAAAAGGCTCCCTCGAAATTCTTGCCACAAGGGTGGGCAGGGATACGGCGCTGGGACATATCGTGCAGATGGTTGAGCAGGCCCAGCAGAGCAAGGCGCCCATTTCCCGCATCATCGACCGGTGGGCCGGCTGGTTTGTGCCTTTAAGTTTGGGCATTGCCGCCCTGGTCTACGCGGTTACCGGTGATATTGTCCGCGGCGTGACCATCCTCATTGTATTCTGCCCGTGCGCCATGCTGCTCAGTACACCCACTGCCGTGGCGGCGGCCATTGGCCTGGCTGCCAGGCGTGGTGTACTCATTAAGGGGGGAGAAGTGCTGGAGCAGATCGGACATATTGATACAGTGCTGTTTGACAAAACGGGCACCGTAACGGTGGGGCGGCCGGCGCTGTCCGGTATCCACTGCTATGGCGCCTGGCAGAGGCGGGAGGTTTTGGCAATTGCGGCGGGCATGGAAAAGCGTTCCGAGCATCATTTGGCCAAGGCTGTGCTGGAAGCCGCCGCCCAAGAAGAAATTGAACCGCAAGAGCCGGAGGAATGGCATCATGCCGTGGGACAGGGCGTATGGGCCGTCATCGCCGGCAGGACCTATTTATTAGGCAACCATTCCCTGCTGGAGAACAACGGAGTCATGCTGTCGGCTGAACAACAACTGCTCAGTCTGGAAAAACAGGAACAGGGTGCTACCACCGTGTATTTTGCCGCCGACGGAGAAATAAAAGCCATAATCACGATTATTGATCCCCTGCGTGAGCGGGCGAAGGAAACAATCGCGGCGCTGAAGGAAACCGGGATCCAAAATATTGTATTAGTTACGGGAGACACTTCCGTGGTGGGCAATGCCGTTGGTAAAAAGCTGCAGTTGGCGAAAATCCATGGTGATTTACTACCCGGCGACAAAGTACGCTTCGTAAAGGAATATCAGGATAAGGGCCATAAGGTCCTCATGGTCGGCGACGGGGTCAATGACGCGCCGGCCCTGGCAACCGCCCAAGTGGGTGTGGCGATGGGCTGCGGCGGCACGAATGTAGCGATGGAGGCGGCCGGTGTCACCTTGCTTGCGGGCGAGTTGAGCAAAATTACCGGGATAATGAAACTGAGCAAGCAGACCATTAAGACGATCCACCAAAATATTGTGGTGGCTAACTTCATCAACATTTGCGCCATTGGTTTCGCGGCATTCGGCTTGATGGGTCCGGTGGCGGCGGCCATTGTCCATAACCTGGGGGCAATCCTGGTAATATTGAATTCCGCCCGGCTTTTGTCAAGTGACAGTATCGAAAACTAAGCCCCAAATTAGTTTGGGCGAGAACGGCATGAAGTTTCACACTGTTTTAGCCGGGCGCGTTGTTGCAAAATTTTCGGTAACCTGATTGCAGATACTGTATTGACAAAAAAAACAGGATCGCTTATTATACTAACTGAGAATGATTTTTATTATTGCTACATAGGAAAAGCTGTCGAAAACAACAAAAGGAGTGATAATATGGTTAAAGCATTGGGTGCTTTACACCCGGGCGAGCGGTGCGTCGTGAAAAAGGTGACGGGAAGCGGACCAATCCACCGCCGGATTATTGACATGGGCATTGTTCCCGGTACAAAAATTAAAGTGGAGAAATATGCCCCCCTGGGCGATCCGCTGGAAATTAAGGTGAAAGGGTTTAATCTTTCTTTGCGCAAGGCGGAGGCGGATACCATTCAGGTCGAAGTGCAAAATTAAAGCGTACGCATTTATTTTTTAGAGAAAAAGTTAGGAGAGACTAACTTTGAGAGGGAGACAGGAGATGGCAAAAGAAAAATTATGTATTGCTTTGGCGGGAAACCCAAACTCCGGCAAAACCACCATCTTTAATAATCTGACCGGCGCCCGTCAGCATGTGGGCAATTACCCCGGGGTTACCGTAGAGAAGAAGGAGGGCAGCCGGCGCTTTAAAGACTGGGAATTAGCGGTTGTAGATTTGCCGGGGACATATAGTTTGACGGCTTATTCGCCGGAAGAGGTGGTAGCCCGGAATTTTGTCGTCCAGGATAAGCCTGATGTGGTGGTGGATATTCTTGATGCCGCAAATTTGGAACGTAATTTGTATCTGGCCACCCAGCTGCTGGAACTGGAAAGACCGCTGGTATTGGCGCTCAATATGGCCGATGTGGCTGAAGGCTGGGGTATTAAGATCAACGACAGGCAGCTTGCCCAGCGGTTGGGTGTACCGGTAGTGCGCACCGTCGGCAATCAAAACCGGGGGATGGAAGAATTGCTGGAGACGGCGGTCGCAACGG
>DHRA01000030.1:0-4450 GCA_002411145.1 Firmicutes bacterium UBA5324
CTGCTGGGCGGACGCTGCACCCCTTGTTCCGTGGGAAAGCGGTATTGCCGTTCCGCCGTATTATGGTGGCTTGAAACGGCCGCCACCGTATAATTGGCAAACCCCCCGTCCATCAACATGGCAGCGATCAACAAGCTCTCACTCATGGTAGAGCAGGCTCCGTATAAACCCAGAAAGGGAATATCCAGTTCACGCACGGCAAAGTTTGTGGAAATCAACTGATTTAACAAATCACCGGCCAGGATGATGTCGATCTGTTCCATGGTTAGATTCGCTTTCTTAAGGGCACTTTTCACATTTTCCCGCAGCATTTTCGCTTCCGCTTTTTCCCAGCTTTCCTCACCGAACAGGTCATCCGGCAATACCGAATCGTAATATTTCCGCAGCGGCCCAAGCCCCTCCATGGGGCCCACGATCGTTGAGCCGGCAATTAAAGAAGGAGGATTGTCCATTACGACGCTTTGTAATCCCATTTTTTTCCCCATGCTTTCCTCCTACCCGAAGAAATAACGTATCAGGCCGATTATTACAGCTGTTATCAGGCCATAGACAATAACCGGCCCCGCAATAATAAACATTTTAGCCCCGATGCCAAAGACATATCCTTCCCGTTTAAATTCCAAAGCCGGCGCGACAATTGAATTGGCAAAACCGGTTATCGGCACAATCGACCCTGCGCCGGCACGTTTGCCCAGTTCGTCATAAACTCCCAGCCCGGTAAATAACGCACCGAGAAAGACCAATACTGAAGCCGTGGGCGCGCCCGCTTCTTTCAGGGTAAACCCCCAGGTGGCAATTAAGTAATTCTGGATGGCCTGTCCGATAACACAGATCGCCCCGCCCACAAAAAAAGCCCAGAGAAGGTTTTTTACAATCGGCTGTTTCGGCGCGTTTTTCTGCATTAATTTTTGAAACTGCTGGCTTTGCTGCTGATGATTTTTTCGCTTCGTCCAAACGGCCACAAGCATCTCCCTCCTGTCCCTATTTTCCACCGCCGGCAAGTGCTTTATACATATTAAGCCCGGACTGTACGCGCTGCTTCACCGTTCCTTGACCCACCGACTGATACCTGGAAAAAGATAAAGGCGCTCCTTTGAGCGCCGGGATACACTCTCTTCTAATGTACCGCGAAGGCGATTTTGCAATCGGCTTTATATTCCATCACACGGCCGTCTTGGATATTGGCCGTAAAATTAGTTACTTCACATCCCAGAATATCATCAACGGTTTTCGAAGCTTCCGTAACAGCGTTTTCCACCGCGTCGGTCCAGTTGTGCTGAGATGTTCCCACCAATTCAATTACTTTAACAACCTTGCCCATTTGTATTCCTCCCTAGACATATTTTACCCTTAGTTTGTTCCGTTTCCCGCGTCTTTATCCCCTTAAAATCCCGGCACAAGCCAGTATATCAATGATCCAACCACCTTCCCCACAATCATGGCTAACAGCAGCAGCCTGATATACGTAAGCAGACCGACCCGCCGGGCCATCACCGGCAGGACATTCAGCACCTCCGCCAGCGCCGCTGCCAGACACCCCACAAACAAGCCCATAAATATCCCGGGAATAATCGTGAAAACGGCAGGCAAACGTAAATGAACGAAAAAAGCCGGTTCCAGGGCCGCTAAGGTTGACCCGCAGACCATCGTTATTTCATAATAACGCAAACTGCGCTCCGTATGCGTAACTTCGGCCAACCGGGGCACAAGTCCAATGATGGCCAAAAAGGATACAAGCCCGCTGCCCACTGTTAAACCGTTGGCAAAAGCAATGGCGATGGCAATGGCCGTCTTCATACCGGTATTACAACCGGTTTTCGCCCGGATGCAGGTCATGCTCATCCTTATGGGCCAGAATATATTGGTTTACATTTTGCTGATAAAGAAACATTTCCACTTCCAGCGGTGTTGGTTCATTATTAATTTCCTTACGGAAAAGATGGTTGAAAAACAGCATCATCCCAAAACCAATGCCCAAAGAATAAGGAATTTGCATAATCAAAGGATTCTCCAGTTCTGTGCCGGTAATAATTCTGTATATTTGCTGATGGACCTTCGGCATACTCACGTCGGTGTGGAAATTCATCACCGCCATCGCCGAACCGAAGAAAAGAATCAAACAGACAAGGGCCACGCCAAACCAGCGTTGCCAATGCTTAATTTCGTTTCCTCTAATGGTGATGAGGCAGTCATTATTGCCCACCAGATGAATGCGTACATCCGGAAATTCAGTTTTGATGCGTTTGACCACATCAAGGGCAGTAATGACAATGGCTCTTCCCCTGGTGACACGGGCAAATCTGATTTCCAGTTTACCTATCAGATGCTTTAACCGCCGTTCCGCCACAATGTCGGTAAGATAATTAATCGGCACCCCCCCATCCGGGGGAATGGCCACCGTTTCTTTCAGACGTATAAAAACATCAGGCATATTCACGCATATCGCCTCCCTCCGGCCAGATCATCACCTGGCGGGCCCGCAGGGGGATTTTCGGCTGAAAATGATAAGTGAGATAATACAAGGTGAGACTGGAAATGGTGCCAAGCAAAATTAATACAAGCAATAAAACACGCAACATTTTACCTGCCGTCATAACCTCTCTTCACCTCCATTTTTAGTATCACCAGAAATAAATAAAAAAAACAAAACCTTGCCCCGTCGTTTCACCGACCGGCAAAGTTTTGCACCAAAAATTATTATTGTAAACTTCAGTAATGCCGACCAGCAATTCGCCAACTCCTTATCCCGTATCCGCCATATATTTGCGCATGGTCAGCAGCGCCTGCTTTTCAATGCGTGATACCTGGACCTGGGATAAACCAATGATGCCGGCGACCTCCGCCTGGGTTTTATCCATGAAAAAACGGAGCCTAATCACTTTGCGCTCCTTGTCGGACAATTTCTCCAACACCTCTTTAATGGCGAATTTTTCAAAGAAATTCTCTTCCTCGGGATTTTCCAGTTTTATCTGATCCATGAGAAAGATTGGATCACCGCCGTCATGATAGGCTAATTCGTAAAGGGAAGTCGGTGTTTGGGCCGCTTCCAGGGCCGAGATAATTTCCCCGACCGGGACTTTCAGCTTTTGCGATAATTCCTGGACCGTGGGATCTCTCCCCCACTCAGCCTGTAAAGCAGACTGCATCTTATGGACTTTGTAGGCCAATTCCTTCAGGGGCCTGCTCACTTTTACGGGATTATCGTCCCGAAAAAAGCGCTTTATTTCGCCGATAATCATCGGCACCGCATAAGTTGAGAACTTAACAGGAATATTCAGATCAAAGCGATCAATTGCTTTTACCAGACCAATACAGCCGATCTGAAATAAATCATCCCATTCATAACCGCGATTGGTGAACCGCTGTAAGATGCTGCGCACGAGATTTAAGTTATTTGCCACCAATTGTTCGCGGGCTGCCTGTTCCCCTGCCTGCGCCCGGGAAATCAGCACGCGAAAGTCTTCATCCGCCAAAGCCATACTCCGCCCCCCCTTATTGGGCTTTCTGAGCGGAGCCGAGACTTTTAATCATCCGAACGGTGGTGCCGCGATTGAGTTCGGAGTTAACCTCCAATTCGTCCATGAAGGATTCCATAAAGACAAAACCCAGCCCCATCCGTTCAGGATCACTGGAAAATGCCGGTTGACGGGCTTCTTCCACATCGGCGATACCGCACCCTTCGTCGGCAATAACAATCTCGACGGCCGCTTCCCGCAAACGCAGGGTCATGTATACCGTCCCTTCGCCGGCGTTCTTATAGCCATGGATAACGGCATTGGACACCGCCTCGGAAATGGCGACTTTGATCTCTTCCAGCGTGTTTAAGGTAAAGTCCAGCTGCGCGGCGAAAGTGGCGGCGACAATTCTGGCAATCCCAACATTTTCGCTTAAGGCTGTAAATTCCAATTTCATTTCATTTCTTATCTTCATTTGCTCATCCTCCTACGCGCTTTGCAGGGCTTGCTTTTCTGTTGAATATAGCTTGATTATGCGTAGCAGGCCTGAAATCTCGAATATTTTTTCAACCTGTGGCTGTAGTTCTACCGCAAACATTTTGCCGCCGAGCTGACTGACACGCTTGTACCTTCCGAGAATAACTCCTAAACCCGAGCTGTCAATGAAAGATACCCTGGCCAAATTCAGCAGCAAATTATGTACGCCTGCCTGTTCAAGAGCCGCATCCACTCTTTCCCGAAAAAGATCAGCCACATGTAAATCCACTTCGCCCTCTATCCGGACGATAAGGGTGTGCTGTTTTATCTCAGTATTAAGCTTCAATGTCCTTGTCCCCCCCATGGTTGCTATTGATCCCCCAAGCAAAGCTAATTTCGCTGCCGTGGCAGTTATTTCCTTCAATTTCAGGGCCTTAATACCGAACATATTTTCGCCATTTTATTTCTTCTTGCGATCATTTATGACATATCCCCTGTTCACACCCATAGTAAAAGCC
>DHRA01000030.1:4571-13848 GCA_002411145.1 Firmicutes bacterium UBA5324
GGCTTTTACTATGGGTGTGAACACTATCAACCGATCTGACATCATTTTTTATTTAATAGTGAACAACTCCGTAATCGTATCTTGCAAAATCCGAACAAAGCCGGCTTTTTGCACCTCGTTTGCCGTGACTACGTCAACCCTGCCCAATTCCACACCGTCTTTTATAACGGACAATTCGCCCACTTTATGACCTTGCGGCAAAGGCGCTGTCAGTTTCTGGGCCAAGGGCAGATATGTCTTCTCAATGCCCTTGGTTTTACCTTTCGGTAACGTCAATACTAACGAATCGGCGGCCACAAGGTCCACTTCCCTGGTTACACCTTTTGATACCCGGGTTTTATCAACCTGCTCTCCCTTTTCCACCGCCAGATAGCCCGTGTAGCTATTAAAGCCATAATCCAATAATTTCATGGCCTCCCGGAAGTGAGAACGGGGTTCGGGGGTGGCAAACACTACGGCAATCAACCGCAGGTTATCACGCAGAGCCGTACCGGCAAAGCAGTATTGCGCCTCTTCCGTCCAACCGGTTTTAAAGCCGTCCGCTCCCCGATACCACCACAACAGCTTGTTTGTATTCAGCAGCCAGGTTTTTCCGTCCCGCAGCCAATGCTCTTTCATGGAGACCAGTTCCATATAGCGCGGATAACGGGAGGCGTATTTCACAATGAGCGCCGTGTCGTAGGCACTCATGACATGGTTGGGCGCCGGCAGTCCCGTGGGATTAACAAAATGCGTGTCCGTACAACCTATTTCCGCCGCTTTTTTATTCATGAGCTCTACAAAGCCCTGCTCAGACCCGCCGACATATTCGGCAATCGCCATGGCCGCATCATTGGCGGAAGCAATGGCCACAGCCTTTAAGAGTTCGCCAAAGGTCATCGTCTCGCCCACTTCCAGCCAGATCTGAGAACCACCCATGCTATGGGCGTATTCACTGGCGGTAACCGGATCCTCCAGGTTTACCTGTCCATTGTCCAAAGCTTCGATCGCCAGCAGCAGAGTCATTACCTTCGTAACACTGGCCGGCGACAAGGCCTTATGCGCGTTCTTTTCAAATAAAACATTACCGTGTGTATCCATCAGTACAGCTGATTGCGCAGTTGTTTCCAGTTTTGCGGGAGCCGTGTTGCTGCTTTGCGGTTTGGCCGCTGTATTTTGTAACGTATCGGGATTTTGTTTAGCCGCGTCCGTTAAAAAACTCGGCAGCAGCAACGTGCACAGGGCCATAACGCCGATGACTGCCAACGCTATTTTTTTTTGCCTCTGGCGCATCTTACACACTCCTTTCAAATTCGGAACATTATTTCTTAATTAACTACTTTTATTTTTGCCTTTTCAGTTCAGACCTACTCTGGAAATAAAAACAAAGTCTGTACGCAAAAAAAGTACAGACTTTGTTTGAGTCGTCCTATGCATGTTTTTCTATTGGCTCGCATTAAGCGGAAATCGTGCAATGGACAAGGGGCTTAGGGGATACCGGGTCTTTACCGATCCGGTAACAGCCAAGCAGCGTCGATTTTATCTGCTCCACGTCATCCAGCCGATTGGCGTGGATGACGGCCAGCGTTTCCTCCCTGCGCACCATGTCTCCCACTCTTTTTTTACTCACAATGCCCACCGCCAGGTCAATAGTCTCTTCTTTGGCTGCCCGGCCCGCCCCGAGTTTCATGGCGCAAAACCCGATCCCGGCTGCATCGATACTTACCACATACCCCGCCTGGGCGGCGGGTACCGGTATAACATGCCGGGCTTGCGGCAACAGTTCAGGTTGATCAATAACCCGGTCATCCCCCTGCTGCGTTATTATCAGCCGGCGAAATGCCGCCAGCGCTTCACCGTTTTCCATTTTTTTCTTTAATAACGGCACCGCCTGTTCGACGGAAGCCGTTAGCCCGGCAAGGACGGCCATGTGGGCGCCCAGCAGCAGACACAACTGTTGTAAGACCGGCGGACCTTCGCCGCGCAAAGTGTCTATGGCCTCCCTCACTTCCAAAGCATTGCCGACGGCTCTGCCCAGGGGCTCGTCCATGTTGGTTACCAAAGCGACGGTCTTCCGCCCCGCAGCGTTGCCGATAGACACCATAGTGCGCGCCAATTCTTCTGCCTGGACCGCATCCTTCATGAAGGCCCCGCTGCCGTATTTAACATCCAAGAGAATGGCGTCGGCGCCGGCGGCAATCTTTTTGCTCATTACCGAACTGGCAATTAAGGGTATACTTTCCACTGTCCCCGTTACATCACGCAGCGCGTAAATCCGACCGTCCGCAGGGGCAAGCCGGGTAGTTTGTCCCATGATGGCCAAACCGATGGAGTTAACATTTTGAGCAAACTCTTCCGGCGTCAAAGCAACGCGGAAGCCGGGGATGGACTCCAGTTTATCGATTGTTCCTCCCGTATGCCCCAAACCGCGGCCCGACATTTTCGCCACCGGTACGCCGATGGAAGCGGCCAGCGGCGCCAACACCAGGGTCGTGGTATCCGCGACTCCCCCGGTACTATGCTTGTCAACCTTGACACCCCTGATTTGAGACAAATCCAGCATTTTCCCCGAACGGGCCATGGCCAGCGTCAGATCGGTTATTTCGCCGGAGGACATGCCGCGAAAAAAAATCGCCATCAGTAACGCCGACATCTGATAATCCGGCAGCTTTCCCGCCGTAAAAGCGGCAACAACAAAATTAATTTCTTCCGTCGTCAGTTCTCCGCCATCGCGTTTTTTTAAGATAAGATCATATGCCCGCATGGCAGACCTCCGGCAGAAAACTCCTGCTATGGAGGGGCTGAGGGAGACGGAAAATCTCCGCAATGGTTGCCGCCACATCGGCGAAGGTATCACGCACGCCCAAATTCACACCCTGGAGCAGCGATGGGCCGTAGACCAGTAAAGGTACGTATTCCCGCGAATGGTCAGTGCTGGCCGTGGTTGGATCACAGCCATGATCCGCGGTAATAATCAGCATATCTGCCGCTTTCAATTTTAGCAGCAATTGCGCCAGCATTTCGTCAAACTCAGCCAGTGCCTTCGCAAAACCGGCCGGATCATTACGATGTCCGTATTTACTGTCAAAGTCAACTAGATTTGTAAAAACAAGACCTTTAAAATCTTTTTCTAATAATTCCATGGTATACTCCATCCCGGAAAGGTTGTCCGGCGTATGATTACTCCGGGTAATACCGCGGTGGGCGAACACATCTTCGATTTTTCCCACCCCCCAAACCTCCAGACCCTTTTGGATCAGATGATCCAATACGGTGTCCGCCGGAGGCACAAGGCTGTAATCCTTCCTGTTTGCCGTCCGCTTAAAGGCACCCGGTTCCCCGCTAAAAGGACGGGCAATTATTCTTCCCACAGCATGTTCTCCTTGACAAACGTCGCGGGCAATTTCACAAATGCGGTATAGCTCCGGTAAGGAAATAACACGCTCGTGCGCGGCTATCTGCAGCACACTGTCCGCCGAGGTATAGATAATAGGATAACCGGTGCGCAGATGCTGTTCGCCCAGTTCCTCGATGATTACCGTCCCGGAAGCAGCTTTGTTGCCCAACCATTTTCGCCCGCTCCGCCGTTCGATTTCCTCCATGATTTCAGGCGGAAACCCCTGGGGATATGTGGGAAAGGGTTTTTTCAGCACCAGGCCCGCTAACTCCCAGTGACCTGAAGTAGTGTCCTTTCCCTTGGACTGTTCCCTCATCTTGCCATAACATCCCAAGGGACCCGCTTGACAGGCTACGCCTTGAATCTCCGTGATATTACCCAAGCCAAGCCGGGCGAGACGAGGTAAAAAAAGCCCGCGTTGCACGCGAGCTAAATTCACTAATGTATTGCTTCCCTGGTCGCCATAAAGGCCTGCATCCGGCGACTCCCCAATACCAACACCGTCAAGTACGATAAGCACAACACGTTCTATGGGCATTAAACAAGCCTCCCGTCAGTATCAGCTAATATTATATTAAGCCCGCGGATGAGCCTTTTCATACACTTCTTTAAGACGATTTTTCGTCACCTGGGTATAGATTTGCGTAGTGGATATATCGGCATGGCCCAGCATCTCCTGGACCGACCGCAAATCAGCGCCGTTTTCCAGGAGATGGGTTGCAAAGGAATGACGTAAGGTATGCGGGGTGATCTCCTTCGTTATTGTCGCTTCCTGGGCATATTTCTTGATAATTTTCCAAAAGCCCTGCCGTGTCAGACGATTGCCATGGTGGTTTACAAAGAGAGCTGGTTCATCATATGTACGGACTAATTTCCCCCGGCCGCGCGTAATATATTCCTGCACACATTTTGCCGCAATGGATCCTAAAGGGACAATCCGTTCCTTGGAACCTTTGCCGTAACACTTTATATAGCCCATTTCCAGGTTTACATCAGATACATTCAGGGAAATCAGTTCAGAAACCCTAATACCCGTAGCATATAGCAATTCAAGCATCGCTTTATCACGCATACCCGTAGGCAAAAAGCTGTTAGGTTGCTTCAGGAGTTCCTCTACTTCACTAATCGTCAATATTTTGGGAAGCTTTTTCTCGAGTTTCGGTGATTCGAGATTAGCCGCAGGATCCTTATCAAGATACCTTTCCCGTACGAGGAACTGGTAATAGGACTTTATTGCCGCCAAATTCCGGGATATGGTGGATACTGCCCGTCCCTTGGATTGCAATTGTTCCAAATAAGCCAGAATAGTCGCCCGGCTGGCTTGATTAACAGCATCAATCCGGTCATTATTCAAATAACTGTAATACTGTCGAAGATCCCGTCCGTAAGATTCCAGCGTGTTCTTAGCCAACCCCCGCTCCACTGCTAGGTAGTTAATGAACTCATTCACATAACTCTCCATGTAATACCACCTTTTTTCTTATCATCGGAATACCTGGAAAAAAGACAAGAAAACCGTCCGCTCCAATAACGAAACATATGTTAGTTCAACATAACACCAGCAATTTCCTTTGTTTTCTTGACAAAATAAAGGTTTTTTTTACACTTTATGTTGTTTGCGGCTTCCGCGGAACAAAATTTCAGTTCAACCCTCGTGGGCATTTCCCTCAGGGGATCATCCCGTAATTTCTGTTTTACCGGCGGATGGCTGATTCCGCTGACCGCCGCAACCAGTTTGGGTATCACATATACCAACAATCCGATGAGCATTAATATTTTTATGATCGTGCGCCATTTTGCTTGCAAAGGTTTTAGGGATATAAGCACAAACATACAATCCCCCCTACTCTTCCCCGGCCTGCGTATTATTATGTATATTATTTGTGTCACAAAGTTATACATAAAAAATAAAAAGAAATCCGTGACCGGGCCGGCCGGAACAGGTCCGCCACCCGCGCCGTAAACAGCGGCTCCCTCCAAAAAAATACCGTTAGGTCCGGCCGAACCGCAACGGTACTTTATTATTTAGCCTTGGGCAAATAAAGCGGTGACTGTTTTCATAAACACAGGGGTTACATATCCTTCAACCAGACCTCCGACAATTACGACCCCCAGCATAAGCACAGCCATACTGGTATACGCCATGCATTCATAGGATAAATTAATCCGGTGGGGGCGCAATTTGTGTTTAACGATTAGCAGGGAGAAGGAAATGCCGGACACAGATGTAATAATAAGGGCCGGGATAATAAAAATATTATGCGGAATCACGGCAACAGCGGCGAAAAGTACGCCGCGCAGTACGTATTCATTGACTAAGAACCCTACGGTAAACCCTATGACGAACCCCCGCGTAAAGACAACAAAAAGAATAACCGGCACACCGATGACCGTTAATCCCAAGAGCCAAATGAGGATCACCGCTTTAATATTGTTGTAAATCGCTTGTCTGATTAAAGACCCCGTAGTTACCCCGGTGTCCTGATTATTCTGTAACCCTTGAAAAAAAACTTTCAGGTAAGTAATTAACTCCGCTTTTTGTTCCTCACCCAGAGTTTTAACAGCCAAGGCTCCTAACACTACTCCAATCAGAAACAGCATGATGATGAAAAAATACAAGACCAGATTGACCCGGAAATACGCAATGGCATTCTGTCGCAGTGATGAAAGCATTGGTTTGTCTCCTCCCCGTTTCCGTCTCTTTACAAGCTATGCGAAACACAGGAAGTTTATTCCATTATAATAGGGGCAACCCCTGGATCAGTTCATGCGCCCGTATCTTCCCCCGCCGCCGGCGCTAAGGGCCGCTGCGCCGCTGCGGGCCAGCAAAATACGTTTTGCCAAGACGCGATCAAGTACCTCGGCCAACTGCTCTTCCGTTGCTTCATGCAAGACCGCCATTTCCGTTCCGAAACGGGAGAGCAGTGTTTCCATGGCCCGTTTACCCAAACCAGGGATGAATTCGAGGGGAATCTGAAAATAGTACGGCGGACGATGCCCGGGAGAAACGGGCACCGGACGATCGGCAATTTCTGTAATCCTATCCAGCACCCCAAAAACAATTTTCCCGGAGCCACACCGGGGGCAGATCCGGACAGGGGGCGCCGCGTCGGTAATCGTATCGCACGCCAGACAATGCGTACGGTGATATTTGCCGAGACGGGGATCCAAGCCATAGTTTGCCGTGATTTTCCTTCCCTGCTGCCGCTTCAGGGCCATTACCACCTCTTGAAAGTTGGCATCCGCTAATTGCATAATATTATATTCCCGGCCAATTTTGTCCAGAGAATGGGCATCGGAATTACTCACAAAGGAAAGCGGGGAAAGTTCCGAAAAGCGGTCTGCCAGGGCGCTATCCGCACTAAGCCCTAATTCAAGGCCGGCCACCTTCGCAAGTAAATCAGGGGACAACAGTTGATCCAAACGCTGCGCACAACTGCCAAAGATGCTTTTATGCGGTGTAAAGGCATGGGCGGGTAAAAAGATACCGCCTAAATGCTCAATAACCGGTAATACCTTGCGCATGGGTAAATGACAATTCTGCGAACTTAAATTGATGTTCTTGATATGCTTGGCCATTTCTGCGCTGAACAGCTTTATGGCGGCCAAGTCAGGAAAGAAAGCAAGGCAGTGTGCCAGTCCCTGCTCCTCCACCGTCTCAAACTCCGCCCCTGTCAGCAGCACAGCTCCCCCGCGGTGACGATATCCGCCGCCCCTTAGCGGCGCAAGCACACCTTCGGCCAGTTGTTTTTCCAGGTCTTCCTGCACCCGGGGGGACATCGCATCGACAATCCCCAGGATATGCAGGCCTTTGCGGTTTCGTCCTTCATGCAGGATATTGGCCAGTGTTAATTTGCGGGACGTAGCCATCTTTACCCATTTTCCGCTTTCATTCATGCCGACATGGATATGTAAATCAACGAAATACGTCCGCATTAAATTAGTTCTTCGGCCATCAATATGCCGATTATTGATTTAGCATCTTTAATTTCCCCGCTGCGGATCATCCACATTGCATCAGCGCGGGAGACTTCCAGTACATCAATAAATTCATCATCATCTGTTTTTTGGGAGGTTTCCGCCAAATCCTGCGCAGCATATAAATGGATCACTTCGTTGGTGAACCCCGGCGTAGTAAAAAAGGCGGTAAGTTTGCGCATTTTTTTCGCCTTATAGCCGGTTTCCTCCTCCAATTCCCGGTATGCGCACCCCTCCGGATCTTCTTTTTTATCCAGCTTGCCCGCCGGGACTTCCCAGGTGACTTCGCCCACCGGATGGCGATACTGTTTTACCAGAATGATCCTTCCATCAGGTAAAACCGGCACGACAGCGACCGCCCCGGGATGCTCCACCACTTCCCGGGCCGCTTTTTTCCCATCGGGCAGTTGCACGTTGTCAACCCGTAAATTAATCATTTTGCCCGTGAAAACGGATTTACTGTCCAATAAGGTTTCGCGTAAATGATTGTCCATTTTTTTCTCACATCCATATACATATTTTGGTTATTTTTTCCATATGCTAGTACAGCCTGGGTTAATAATTTAAGGGGAGGCTATATTATGCATACGGTTATCCGCCGACAGGGAGTTTATTTTTCCGGTACAGTCAGGCAACTGCGGGATTTTTTACAAAACGCGGGCCATGCCGACATACTGTTGTCCGCATGGCTTAAAAGTCGATTGCATTAAAGCAAATTCAACTAACACCCGGCCAATTCCTTTTTATTTTTTCGCCTGTGCTTATGTTAATAGTATGGCCGAATGAAAAAAAAATATCAACGGAGCCAACGGTACATACTAAAACTAAAAGTAAATTTGACTAACGTGTTTAAACAGTGTATACTGTGTTTCTAGGAGGAGCCTGTCACCAAGGGCTCCTTATTTTTTTTGCCGAAAGGAGAAGATATTTCTTGCCTGACTTCGCATTTTACGGATCTATGCTGATTTTCATTATGGCCTATATAATGATTATTTGGGAAAAAGTGCACCGGATGATTGTCGCCATGACCGGCGGGATCCTCATGCTGCTGCTCGGTTTCCTCAGCCAGGAAACAGCTGTCAAAGAAGCGATTGATTTCAATACCCTTGGTCTGCTGATCGGCATGATGATACTGGTGGCAATTGTCCGGCGTTCCGGCGCATTCGAAGCCCTGGCCCTCTGGGCGGCCGCCGCCACGAAGGGTTATCCTCTCCGCCTGTTGGCGCTGCTTGCTTTCATCACTGCGCTTGCGTCCGCACTGCTGGACAATGTCACTACCGTACTCCTGATTGTCCCCGTCACCCTTACTTTGACCGCTAAGCTGAAAATAAATCCGGTGCCGTTTTTAATCTCCGAAATAATCGCCTCCAATATTGGCGGAACGGCCACGCTGATTGGTGATCCCCCCAACATCATGATCGGCAGTGCAGCCGGCCTTAGTTTTAATGCCTTCGCCAACAACCTGGCGCCGGTAAGTATGGTTATTCTGCTCATAACCATACTTTTACTGGTGTTACTTTACCGAAAGGATTTACAGGTCAATGAAGCAGACCGGCTAATTATTTTGACCCGGTGTTATAAAGACGAAATAAAAGACTGGCGGTTGTTAAAACAGTCCTTGGCGGTGCTCCTCATCACCATTGCCGGCTTCGGCATGCACGGCATCCTGCATCTTGAATCAGCCACCATCGCTTTAGCCGGCGCCCTGCTGCTGATGCTCATCAGTAAAGAAGAGCCGGAGGACATTCTGCTCAATATCGAATGGCCCACAATTTTCTTCTTTGCCGGACTGTTCGTATTGGTGGGCGGCTTGAGGTCAACCGGCGTAATCAGGGAATTAGCCCTGTGGAGCCTCCATATTACCCAGGGACAAGTACTGGAAACCTCCCTCCTGGTCCTTTGGCTGTCCGCCCTTGCTTCCGC
>DHRA01000026.1 GCA_002411145.1 Firmicutes bacterium UBA5324
GCCTGTACTTAAGCTTACATTTACCTTAAACTTTAAAGAAAACAACTAATTTGCCCTATAATGAGTATGGTGATAACAATGAATGATATTTTTGACTGCAAGCTGCTGATCGTGGACGACGAGCCGGAACTCCGCAGGATGGTAAGTGAAATACTGAGGCGGGAAGGCTTTACGAAGGTTATTTCCGCCGCGGACTGCCAAGAGGCACGTCAGCTCTTTGATCATGAGAAGCCGGAAGGCGTGATCCTGGATGTTTGTCTGCCGGATGGGGACGGCTTTTCTCTGATGCGGGAATTCCGCGCTATATCGGCTGTTCCTATACTGTTTCTGTCCGCGCGTGACGAGGATGAAAACCGCTTGCTCGGTTTGGGACTTGGGGCGGACGACTATATTACGAAGCCATTTCTGCCGCGTGAGTTGATTCTCAGGCTCCGCGCGGTACTGAGCCGCGCTTATTTTCCGGTCGTGCTGCAAAAAAAGAAAAAACCGGTTTTTTGCCTTGGTGAAAACGAGATTAACCTAAACAGCGGTACGGTCACTACAAATACCGGGCGATATACGCTTACGGCCAAAGAATTCTCCCTGCTAGGAAAATTATATGAAAACCATGGTAACATTGTCACCGGAGACAGTCTGTGCCGCGCCGCTTGGGGCGACGACCTTTACGGGTATGAAAATACGCTTATGGTTCACATCCGCCGCCTGCGCGAAAAGATTGAGCCGGAGCCGTCCTCACCCCGGTACCTGCTTACCGTACGGGGCCTTGGCTATAAGCTGACAGGGGTGGAAGACAAGTGAAAAGCATGATGAAGATCTTATCCCGCTATGTTCTGTCGGCAGCGGGGATCGCGCTGATTCTGCTCATTGTCAATTTTGGGGCTCTGGTTGCCTGGGTAGTCCAGTCAGGCAGCATCACGCAAAAAGATTACAGTATCTCTCAGCTTTCGGATGGCCTGACGTTTGAAAACGGCGCCTACATACTTTCCGGGGGTGTCAGAGACTCGATTGTAAAGCAGTATCAATGGGCAATGCTGCTGAACGATGACGGCAATGTGGTCTGGAGTCTGAACCTGCCCGGTGACGTACCCCTGAAGTATACCGTTTCTGATGCCGCAAGCTTTACCCGCTGGTATCTGAACGATTATCCGGTACATGTATGGCGCCGGGCGGACGGTCTTTTTGTGCTGGGCAGTGAAAAAGACGGCATGTGGAAGCATGATATTGAAGTGCCGCAAAAGGTCATGGACAATACCCTTATATGGTTACCGGCCATCCTGATTCTGAACGCTATTATAGCGATATTACTCGCACTGCTCCTCGGTCTGCGGCTCTTCTGCTCCCTGAAACCCCTGGCAAAGGGCATTGAGGATATGGCCGAAAAGCGGCCGGTAAAGCTCTCCACAAACGGTCTTCTGGGAGATCTTGCCGATGGAATCAATAGAACCTCAGCACAGCTGGCAAAGCAGGAAGCCGCTTTAGCAAAACGAGATAACGCCCGTACAACATGGATTGCCGGCGTGTCCCACGATATCCGCACACCGCTTTCTCTTGTTATGGGATATGCGAGCCAGCTTGAGGATGATTCTGAGCTACCTCAGTCCAGGCGGGAGCAAGCTGGCATTATCCGCCAGCAAAGCGAACAGATTAAAATGTTGGTCAGCGATTTAAACCTGGCTTCCAAGCTGGAATACAGCATGCAGCCGGTCCGGAAAACCGCGGTCCTGCCAGCGGTGCTTTTACGCAGTGTCGCCGCCGATTTCTTGAATAACGGGCTTGATAATATATATTCGATTGATGTGATTGTCAGCGATAATGCGCAAAGCACTGTTGTCACCGGCGATGAAGAACTCCTCAGACGGGCGGTTTCCAACTTGATATCGAACAGTATCCGTCACAATCCAAACGGCTGTGCGATAAAAGTAACTTTGGAAAAAGGTCTGGGCAACTGCTCCTTATGTGTTTCCGACAACGGCGTCGGTTTTACACATGAGAAGCTTGACAATCTGAATGCTCCAAAGGGCTCTGCCGAGCTTGAGAACCACGGTCTTGGCCTTACCATAGTCCGACAAATTGTCAAAGCTCACGGGGGAACGACAGAATTTCGAAATCTTCCTGGAGGGGGCTGTACTGTTATACTTTGCCTGCCTATAAGCAATGAAGTTTTAAATTGATGGTATTCTATTTTTATATACTAAAAATAGATCAAGATTAAAAGGCACGGTGGATTTACCTGTAGTAAAACTCACAGTGCCTTTTAACTTACAAGTTGTTTCTATTCTATTATCTCAAATTGATACCCGGCCAGTTTATCCAGGTCTGCCTGGCTTAGGGCGTATTCGCGGTCTAGGGCTTTTCTTTGGACCGGGGTGCCGCACAGTTCGGTGGAAAGATAGCGCAGACCGTTGTCGTTTACCATGGTTACTATGAATTTTTTGTCGGGATGTTTTTGTGCCACTTTAAGGGCTGCGGCTACGTTGCAGCCGGAGGATACCCCACAGAAGATACCTTCCTTTTGGGCCATCTGCTGAGCAGTAGCTACGGCTTCATCCGAGCTTATGAGCACTATGCCGTCAATATACTGTAAATCCAGCACCTCAGGTATTAGTCCGTCCGCTATGCCCTGAATGCGGTGCGGACCGATTTTACCACAGGCTAGAATGGGGGATTCTTGAGGCTCTGATATATAGACCTTTATATCAGGATTTTTCTCTTTTAGATATTTGGCGGTACCGGTTACCGTTCCGCCGGTGCCCTGGCACATAATAAAAACATCCAGTTGTCCGTCAGTCTGTTCCCATATTTCCGGAGCGGTGTTGCGGTAGTGGGCCTGAAGATTTTCCTTACGGTAGAATTGGCCAATTTCAAATACTTTATCCCCGTATTTTTGTTTAATCTTCTCGACTTCTTCCAGTACCAGGTCAACATCAGTTTCGGCACCGGGCGTAAGTACTAATTCTGCACCATAAGCACGGATGATTTTTTTGCGTTCTTCCGTCATGCCTTCAGGCATAACGATTATGACATGGTAGCCTTTGGCGGCTCCGACCATGCAGGTTGCTATGCCGGTATTGCCGGTGGTGCCCTCCAGCAGAATCATTCCTGGTTTTAAATCACCACGCTCTTCAGCTGACGCAACGATTTCCCGCACTACGCGATCCTTAAGACTTCCGCTTGGATTGGCATATTCCAGTTTCACGCATATTTCCGCATTTACATCGTTGGCCAGACGATTTAACCTTATCACGGCAGTATTTCCTACCGATTCCAGTACGCTTCCGCAAATTTTGCCGGGGAGCTTATTACTCATTATCATTCCTCCTGAATTAGTATATGAAAGCTTTCTACTCCGAAAGGGTAATATCCTTTTGGGAGCGATGATGCTCATAAAGTCCAGTCATGACCCCAGCTGATAGGCCGCTTGATAGTAAATGTTTCAATTGGCGGACATGCATTTAAAGCACTAGGGAGATGCTCAAGTTCAACCGCGTAGAGTCGCAAAAGTTTTTCTTTAAACTGTTCGCGCTGAGCAGGGTTTTTAAGTGTAAGACCCCGGGAGGTAAGCCCTTCGGCCAGGCGATTATTAATTTCAATTTCATAATCAAACAACTCATTAAAAAAGCGGTTCCAGTGTTGCAAGCCGGACTCCCGCTGCCAATCAATGCCGGGACAGACGAAATGACGGCAAATAGTTTCCCGCTCCAACTGGGTTAGGAGACAACCACCGTCCCTGGAATGAAATTTACAGCGGTAGCTTTCACCATCTTTATCGTTATTGACCGTCACCGAAGTATCCAGGACAGTTAAATCATCCATACTAAAAATATAGTCGATCAGGGCAGGGCGGTTAAGGTACAGGTAAGCCAGGTCGGTGGGATAAAAGACCGGAGAATAATACCCGCAGCAGCCTTTGTCATCCTGGCGTGGACACTGGGCACATAAATCAACTTCAATGTAGCTGCGCAAGCCTTCATTATGGAATACGAGCCTAATTTCTTTATCCATTAACTTTCCTCGCATAAGAATTTGTCATAATATAGATTATAGGGTATTGGGATGATTACGCCAAGTAAGCAGTTTCGAGAGTTTTGCATAATTAACTTTTTCCTATGATTAAGCAGTAACTTTGCCAATGTCATCCTGAGGTAAAGCCGAAGGATCTTAAGATTC
>DHRA01000053.1 GCA_002411145.1 Firmicutes bacterium UBA5324
TGTTGTTTGGTGCAGGAAAATCTTTTAGCTTGGACCGGAGGAATGCTACATGGCGATAATTAAGATCCCCTATGCGAAAACCTACTTGGAGGCCGAAATACCCGCTGAAAGGCTCTTGGGCGTGCTTACTGCCAAAGAGCAGGGGCGCCCGCCCGAAGACTCCGCCGCGTCTGAGCGGCGAGACGTTCATAGGGAGTGTGACGACGAAGCGCAGCAAATCCTTGTGCGGCAGGCCCTGGGGCGGCCTATCGGTACGAAACCCCTGGCCGAGCTGGCCAGAAACAAACGGCAAATCGTGATTATTACCAGTGATCATACACGCCCTGTGCCCAGCAGAATCACGGCTCCTTTGCTGGTGAACGAAATAAGAGCCACGAACCCGGCGGCGGAAATTATCTTTTTAATCGCCACGGGCTTCCACCGCGCCAGCACCCGGGCCGAACTGACGGACAAATTCGGCGGGGAGTTTCTGAACTCGATCCGGGTCGCGATGCACGACTGCCGGGACGACGCCAATATGGTGAAAATCGGCACTCTGCCCTCGGGGGGAGATTTGGTCATCAACCGTCTCGTAACGGAAGCCGATCTGTTGGTGGCGGAAGGGTTCATCGAACCGCATTTTTTCGCCGGCTTCTCCGGGGGGCGCAAAAGCGTGCTCCCCGGTGTGGCAAGCAGGGTTACCGTGCTTGCCAACCACAGTGCTGATTTTATTGCCCATGCAAATTCACGGGCCGGGGTGCTAAAAGGAAACCTGCTCCATGCGGATATGGCGTATGCGGCGGACCAGGCCGGGCTGGCTTTTATCCTTAACGTAGCCATTGATGCCGGCGGGAAGATAATCAAGGCCTTCGCCGGACATCCCCACCTGGCCCATGAGGAAGGATGCCGGTTTGTCCTCACCATGGCCGCGGTACAGGCAAAACCGGCGGACATTGTTATTACTTCCAACGGCGGGCACCCCTTGGACCAAAACCTCTATCAGGCTGTCAAAGGCATGACCGCGGGGGAGGCCACCGTGAGGCCCGGAGGGGTGATTATCATGTGCGCCGCCTGCGCCGACGGCCACGGAGGGGAAGACTTCTATCGCTGGTTTGCCGACACCCCGGGCGGAGCCGCCGCAGTGGCGGAAAAAATCCTGCATATAAAACCGGAGGATACGCTGCCCGATCAGTGGGAGGCCCAAATATTGGCCAGGGTGCAGCGGAAAGCCCGCATTATTGTGGTGACGGAACTGTGCAACCATCAAATGATCAAGAATATGCATATGCAGGCGGCGGCGACCATTGCCGAAGCGCTGGACATGGCCGAGGGGATGGTGGGTAAACGGTCGACGATCACGGTAATTCCCAACGGTATCTCGGTTGTTATTACTTCCTGAAGGGGAGAAGTTCGATTACAAAAGGTGAACAACGGTTTCTTACCATTTTCCCGGTTAGCGGCGGTATGGCGTCAACATGTCCATATCTCCGCCAGCCGGGAGTTTTTGTTTTGTTGAACAGCTGGGTTTTCAGGGAAAAAGTGGAGGATTGTCAGCCGGCTTAGCGAAATATTTAATAAGAGGTAATTAAGTGCAAAGGGGCAAGAGGGTATGGAGGACAGCCCATCTTAGCCATCCAAACAGAAAAACTGGGGGTGATGCCATGATAGGCGCAGATGCAACGGATAAACGGCCTCACATCGTCATTATCGGCGCCGGCTTTGCAGGGTTGAAGGCGGCAAAGGGGCTCAAAGGGGAAAAGGTGAAAATCACAATTCTGGACCGTAACAATTATCACTTGTTTCAACCCCTGTTATACCAGGTTGCCACGGCCACAATTGCGCCGGATACGATCGTCTATCCAACCCGCGCATTGTTACGGGGACAAAAAAACGTCCGCTTCCGCCAGACGGAGGTCATTGATATTGATGTAAGTAAACAGCGGGTGATAACAGCCGATGGTGAATTATCATACCAGTACCTTGTGATTGCCCCGGGCAGTGAAACCAACTTTTTCTCCCTGTCTGCCCTGGCGGAGCATAGTGTGGGCTTAAAAAACATTGATCAGGCGATCGTGATCCGCAACCGGGTTTTGGCTTTATTCGAGCTGGCCGCCCGGGAAAGCGATCCCGCTAAACGGCGGGGGATGCTGACCTTTGTCGTAGTGGGCGGCGGCCCCGCCGGCGTGGAATTGGCCGGGGCCCTGTCGGAATTAATACATACCGTGCTGGTGAAGGACTATCCGGAATTGAATTTTGTGGAAACACGGGTTGTATTGCTGGAAGCCGGCCAAGGCCTGTTGCCGGCCATGCCGGAGAAGCTGCAGAGGGATGCGGCGGCAGCGCTGCGCCAAAAGGGGGTGGAGGTGATTTTGCGCGGGGCGGTGGCCGATTATGACGGCGAGGCGGTCACGCTGAAAAACGGGGAGGTTTTGCTCTGCAGAACCCTCTTATGGGCTGCCGGGGTACGGGCTTCAAAACTGATCGAAAAATTGGGCTTTGGCACGGCCGGCCAAAAACGGGCGCCGGTTGCTTCAACCTTGCAGGTCGAAGGGCATCCGAAAATTTTTATCGCCGGCGACGCGGCCCATATTGAGGGAAAGAAGGGACCGCTGCCCATGACGGCGGTTGTTGCTCTACAGAGCGGGAGCCATGTTGCCCGCAATATAAAACACTTGTTGCACGGACGAAAACCGGAGCCTTTCCGTTTCCGCGACCTGGGATCAATGGCCATGATTGGGCGCCATGCGGCTGTAGGTCGGCTTCCCGGCGCAAATATCCGGGGTTTTATTCCCTGGCTGTTGTTGCTGGCCGTGCATCTGTTGAAACTGACCGGCATACGCAACCGCCTGTCTCTTTTGGGGAATTGGCTGTGGGGCTATCTGTGCAATGATAAACCGGTCAGGACAATGATCCGGGGCTGTGATTCATGCTGGAAGGAGGAATAACCCATGGAAGAACTGGCTTTGGCCCGCCTGCAGTTTGGCATTACAACAACCTATCATTTCTTATTTGTCCCTTTAACCATGGGGCTTTCTGTATTAATCGCCATTATGGAAACTATCTATGTGCGGACCGGGAATGAAATCTATCGGGAGATGGCGAAGTTTTGGGGCAAGCTGTTTTTGCTCAATTTTACCCTCGGCGTGGTTACCGGTTTAGTGCTGGAATTCCAATTCGGCATGAACTGGTCGGAGTATGCCCGCTTCATGGGGGACATCTTTGGCGTACCGCTGGCGCTGGAAGCCTTAACCGCCTTTTTTTTCGAATCGGTCTTTCTCGGCTTATGGGTTTTTGGCTGGGAGCGTTTATCCGCCAAATTACATGCGGCGGCAATCTGGATTGTCGCGCTGGCCACCAATTTATCCGCTCTCTGGATCATGATTGCCAATGCGTTTATGCAAGCGCCGGTGGGGTTCGTAGTGCGCGGCGGACGGGCCGAGATGACGGACTTTGGGGCGCTGATCACCAATCCCTATATGTTGAACCAGTATCCCCATGCGGTTTTCGCCGGGCTGGTCACCGCCGGCATTTTTGTGATGGCGATCAGCGCCTATCATTTATTGCGTAGCCAGCGGCTCGATTTTTTCCGGCCGTCCTTTAAAATCGGCGTCATTTGCGCGCTGGCGGCAAGTTTACTGGTAGCCGGCACCGGTCACCGGCAGGGTCAGGTTGTGGCCGGGGCTCAGCCCATGAAACTGGCGGCCATGGAGGCGCTGTGGGAAACAGCCGATCCCGCGCCCTTTACCCTGGTGGCGTCCATCGATCAGGAAAAAAGGGAAAATTTATTTGCCATAAGTATCCCCCGCGGGTTGTCCCTGTTGGCCTATAATTCGCTGACCGGCGAGGTCAAGGGTCTGAAAGACCTGCAGGCGCAGTACGCCGCTCAGTACGGGGCGGGGAATTATCTGCCCCATGTCGCCGGTGTATTCTGGAGTTTTCGCATCATGACAGGGGCCGGCGCATGGCTGATCGTAATTTCCGCATTGAGCGCCTATTTATACCGGCGTGACAAACTTGCCCAGAATCCCCTGGTGTTAAAGGCGGTGCTTTGGACATTGCCTGTTCCTTATATCGCAAACCTGTCCGGCTGGTTTGTGACGGAAATGGGGCGTCAACCCTGGATTGTCTTTGGCCTGCAAAGGGTGGACCAGGCTGTTTCACCCGTGGTTTCCCGCGCCTCATTGTGGACTTCCCTGCTGGGGTTTACATTGCTGTACGGCATCCTTACCCTTGTCGGCGGATATCTGCTCGTGAAACAGGCGCGCACCGGACCGGGGGCAGGGATTGTGCCGAATAAACATCTGCCGGGGGTGACGTTATGGAGTTGACGGTGCTATGGTTTATTTTTCTGACCGTCTTGTTTGCTGTTTTCTTTATCCTGGAGGGTTTTGATTACGGCGTGGGCATTTTGTTGCCCGTGATCGGTAAAAATGACGCAGAAAGACAACAGGTGATCCATGCGATAGGACCGGTATGGGATGGTAATCAAGTGTGGATGATTACGGCCGGCGGGGCCATGTTTGCGGCCTTTCCCCATGCTTATGCCACCATATTCAGCGGCTTTTACCTGCCGTTGCTGCTCATTCTGCTGGCCTTGATTGTCAGGGGAGTCGGGCTGGAGTATCGCAATAAAGTCAGCAGTCCCCGCTGGCGCGGGGCCTGGGACTGGCTTGTTTGCGGCGGCAGCTTGCTGCCGGCCCTGTTATGGGGTGTGGCCATAACGAACCTGCTCCAGGGTGTGCCGATCAACGCCCATCTGCAATATGCGGGCACGCTTTTTGATTTACTCAGTCCCTACACACTGAGCGGCGGCCTGGCTTTCCTGACGTTGTTTACTTTTCATGGCGCGGTCTATTTAACCCTGAACTTGAACGCGGAAATGGCTGCCCGCGCCCGCCTGACCGCCCTGTGGGCGGGTGCCTTCACCGCCCTATGCTGCCTGCAGCTGGTGGCCCTGACCTATGTGAAAACCACCCTCTTTCATAACAACGGTGCAGGAAATACCCTTTGGCTGGCGCTGGCCGCTTTCGCAGTGTCCTACTGGTCGGTTCTGCGGCAACATTTTGCCCGGGCCTTTACCCTGAGCAGTGTGACTATTTTGTTGCTAACAGTCGCGTTTTTTTGGGGTTTGTTCCCCCATCTTGTCATTTCCAGTCTCAATCCAGCCTGGAGCCTGACCATCTATAACGCTGCCTCAAGTCCGTACACTTTGCAATTGATGACCATCGCCGCCTGTGTTTTTTTACCGCTGATCATTGCCTATCAGGTTTGGGTGTACTGGGTCCTGCGGAAACGGGCAAATGACAAACCTGCTGCATATTAAGAAATTATTTTGGCCGCGGAAGCATGCTGAAAGGATTGTGGGTGAAGAAGCAAGGATTACCGTAATTCCCAACAGCTCTTCATAGTAGTAATGCCTTAAACAGACACGCTAAAGAATGTTATTTTAACCGCAGAGGACGCAGAGAACACAGAGAGGTTTAATTATACCCTCTGCGTTCTCTGCGTCCTCTGCGGTTCATTATGGCTCGTCTACGTGGGTAATTTTCTTTTCTCCATTTATAAGGCGTACCCAAAGGTCAAAAAGTCAAAAAAGGCTGTGAGTTTGAAGTATTCTCTTCCCAAAATGGGTATATTCGCCATAAATTGCCTTGTTTTGGACCTATATCAGATTTTAATTCATAACCGGTTTCAAGTATTATTAGAGTATAGGAAAGATTACCATTTAAGGTATATTCCTCAATAATTGTGTTTTTTAAAGGAGGCAGAAGGTATGGGTAAAGTAGTGGGTATTGATTTAGGCACAACAAATTCGGTCATTGCCGCTTTGGAGGGTGAACGGCCGGCGGTCATTGCCAACGTTGAAGGCAGCAGAACTACTCCGTCCGTGGTTGCCTTCCGTGATAATGAACGTCTGGTGGGTCAGTTGGCCAAACGACAGGCCATTCTGAATCCGACGAAAACCTTCTATTCGGCAAAACGTTTCATCGGTCGCCGCTTTAATGAAGTGAGCGATGAGATGAAGCTCATTCCCTATAAAGTCGTGCAGGGCGCAGACGATACAGTAAAGTTTGCGGTGGATGACAAGCGGTATGCGCCCGAGGAAATCGCGGCCCAGGTGCTGCGCAAGCTGGTGGAGGATGCCGGCAAGTATCTGGGGGAAAAAATAACCGACGCGGTCATTACCGTGCCCGCATATTTCAACGACGCCCAACGCCAGGCCACGAAGGATGCCGGCCGGATTGCGGGGCTTAACGTGCTGCGGATTATTAACGAGCCTACGGCGGCGGCCCTGGCCTACGGGCTGGATAAAAATAAGCATGAAACCATCCTGGTTTTCGACCTGGGCGGCGGTACCTTTGACGTATCAATTCTGGAGGTGGCCGACGGGGTATTTGAGGTAAAATCCACCAACGGTGACACGCACCTGGGCGGCGATGACTTTGATAAAGTCATTGTCGACTGGCTGGCAGCCGAATTCAAAAAAGAGCAGGGAATCGAGCTCTTAAAAGATAAGCAGGCGATGCAGCGGTTGACGGAGGCGGCGGAGAAGGCAAAAATCGAGTTGTCCACCGTGGCGGAAACCGACATTAATATTCCCTTTATTACCGCCGACGCCAATGGCCCGAAACATCTGCAGGTCAGATTGACCAGGGCAAAATTCGATGAATTGTCCCGTCATTTGCTTGAGCGCTGCCGTATTCCGGTGGAAAAGGCGCTGGCGGACGCCAAGCTGTCGGCAAAGGATATTGATGAAGTTGTGCTGGTGGGCGGGTCCAGCCGGATTCCGGCTGTGCAGCGGTTGGTCAAAGCCATCACCGGCAAAGAGCCCAACCAAAGTGTCAATCCGGATGAGGTCGTGGCCGTGGGCGCCGCCATTCAGGCCGCCGTCCTGAGCGGTGAACTGAAGGACGTCGTGCTCCTGGATGTAACGCCGTTATCCCTGGGAGTGGAGACCATGGGCGGCGTAATGACGAGGATTATTGAACGCAACACCACCATTCCGGCCCGTCGCAGCCAGGTGTTCAGCACCGCCGATGATAATCAGCCGGAAGTGGATATTCACGTTCTCCAGGGTGAACGGGAAATGGCCGACGACAACCGTACCCTCGGCCGGTTCAAATTAACGGGCATCCCCTTTGCCCCGCGGGGCGTTCCCCAGATCGAAGTAACTTTTGATATTGATGCCAACGGCATTCTTACCGTCGGCGCGAAAGACAAAAACACGGGCAAGGAACAATCGATCACCATCAGTGGCGCCAGTAATCTGGGACAGGCGGAAATTGACCGCATGATGGAAGACGCGAAACATTACGCCCAGGAGGATAAAAAGCGCCGCCAATATGCGGAATTGAAGAATGACGCTGATTCCCTGGCCTACCAGGCCCAAAACTTTCTGAACGGGAAGGGCGACGCTGTTCCGGCCCATATCAGCGGGCGTTTGCAGGCCGCCCTGGAGGCAGTCCGGCAAGCAGCGGACGGCAGCGGAGCCATGGATAAGCTGCGGCAAGCCAAGGAGGAGCTGGAACAGGCCTATGGCCAGGCTTGCCAGTGCAAGCCGGAAGCGCCAAAATCTGCGCAAGGTAACAGTCAAAATGGGCAAAATAATCAAAATGATGATGTTATCGACGCGGAATATGAATAGGGAAACTTTCTTACGTTAATTGAAGGCGGGTGGTTCTTTTGAAATATATCGATTACTATGAAGTGCTCAAAGTCCCGAAAACGGCCTCAGGCAAAGAAATTAAGCAGGCTTATCGCAAATTGGCCCGTGAGCATCACCCCGACCTTCATCAGGGGGAGGCGAAGGCCCGGGCCGAAGAAAAGTTCAAGCTGATCAACGAGGCTTATGAAGTATTGGGCGATGAAGAAAAACGGGCGAAATACGACCGGCTGGGCATGAACTGGCAGGCCGGGGACGAATTCGGCGCCAACCCGTCAAATATGGGCGGACACGCTTACACCTACCAGGGGCCCGCTGATTTTGACCTGGGCAGTTTCGGCTTCAGCGATTTCTTTTCCCGGCTTTTTGGCGAAGATTTTATGCACAGCCGGCAGGGCGGCGGACAGGCAGGCCGGACGAAGCATAAGGGGGAAGATATTGATGCGGAAATCAGTCTGACGGTGGAGGAACTCATTCAGGGGGTGGAGAAGGAATTGCACCTCTCCGCTCCGGCCCCCTGTACCGCTTGTGCCGGCCAACGTTTTACGCAACGGGGAGTATGCCGGACCTGTGGAGGAACGGGCTTTATTGATGAAACCAAGACCGTCAAGGTAAAAATCCCGGCGAAGCTTCATCCCGGCGCCTCCCTGCGTCTTAGGGGACTGGGGGGCAAAGGATATGGGGACGGGCCGGCCGGCGATCTGTATCTGCGTATCCGGGTGGCGCCCAATGCTGCCTGGCAGATCAAGGGCAGTGATCTGGAAGCAGAGCTTATGCTTTATCCCGACCAGGCGGTGCTGGGCGACAAAATACAAGTGCCCACACCCTACGGTTCTGTGCAGCTGAAAATCCAGCCCGGCGTGCATGCAGGTCAAAGACTGCGGCTGCGCGAGAAGGGTTTACCGAAGGAAAACGGTGTGGGTGATCTGTATTTGCGCATGCGGATCGACATTGCCAAAACCCAAACCGAGGCGGAAAAAGAGTTATACCGGAAAATCCGTGAATTGCGCAACCCCGGCAGAGTCTATTAGTCCGTCAACTCTAAAAGTAGTTAACGGACTAATAGCATTAGGATGTCCGACGCAGATGACAGGAGGGAATATTTATGAACGATAAATTTACGCAAAAAGCCGCGGCTGCTATGCAGGAAGCCCAGCAGCTTGCCGCGCTGAGCTACCATAATGAACTGACCACCCGCCATTTAATGCTGGCGCTGGTAAAGGATAATGAAGGGATCATCGCCTATATTTTGGCCCAGTTCAATATCAGCCATCAGCTTTTGCTGGCTAAACTGGAGCAGCTGCTGAAAAACATGCCCACCGTCAAAGGTCAGGACGGAACGCTGCGCATGAACACGGCCCTCATCCGGGTGCTGGCACTGGCCCAAAAACAGGCGTCAGCCATGAAAGATGAGTATGTGAGCGTCGAGCACCTTCTCCTGGCGCTGGTGGAAGACGGTGATGCGGACTTGGTCGGCGTCTGCCGGGAATTTGGCTTGTCCCGCGGCCGTGTGCTTGAGGTTATTAACAACTTCCGGGCCGGCAAGCATGTTACGTCCGATAATCCGGAAGAGTCGCTGCAGGCCCTGGCAAAGTATGGCCGGGACCTGACGGACTTGGCAAGGCAGGGCAAACTTGACCCGGTAATCGGCCGGGATGAAGAGATCCGCCGGGTAGTGGAGATATTATCCCGCCGGACCAAAAACAATCCGGTGCTCATCGGCGAACCGGGCGTCGGCAAAACAGCTATTGTCGAAGGCCTGGCCCGGCGGGTTATCGCCGGCGACGTGCCGGAGGGTTTGAAAAACAAAACCGTTTATTCCCTGGATCTGGGGGCCATGGTGGCAGGGGCGAAATACCGGGGTGAATTCGAAGAGCGGCTGAAAAATGTATTGACGGAAATCAAAAAATCCGAAGGGCAGATTATCCTCTTTATCGACGAACTGCACACGGTGGTCGGGGCCGGGGCCGCCGAAGGCGCCATGGATGCCGGTAATATTCTCAAACCAATGCTGGCCCGCGGTGAACTGCACTGCATCGGGGCCACTACCCTGAATGAATATCGCAAGCATATCGAAAAAGATGCCGCTTTAGAGCGGCGTTTCCAGCCGATTGTTGTCGACCAGCCCAGTGTGGAAGACACCATTTCCATCCTGCGGGGTCTGCGGGAACGCTATGAAGTGCACCATGGCGTGAGGATCAAAGACACCGCCCTGGTGTCCGCCGCCGTGCTCTCGGACCGCTACATCTCCGACCGGTTCCTGCCGGACAAGGCCATTGACCTGGTGGACGAAGCGGCCGCGAAACTTCGGACGGAAATTGATTCCATGCCCGCGGAACTGGATGAGGCCCTGCGCCGTGTCCTGCAGTTGGAAATTGAAGAACAAGCTTTGAAAAAGGAAAGTGATGCCGCTTCCCAGGAAAAACTGCACCGGATTCGTGAAGAACTGGCTAATTTAAAACAACAGGCCGATTCCCTGAAGGCCCAGTGGCAAATGGAGAAACAGGGGATAATCCGCCTGCGGAACCTGAAAAAAGATATTGAAGCCATGCGGGCCGACATTGAAGCGGCGGAAAGAGATTATGACCTTAGCCGGTCTGCGGAATTAAAATATGGCCGACTGCCGGAACTGGAACAGCGGCTCAAAAATGAAGAGAGTCTGCTGGCGGAAAAACGTGCCCACAAAGTCATGCTGAAGGAAGAGGTGGATGAGGACGACATCGCGAAGATTGTCAGCCGTTGGACCGGCATTCCGGTGACCCGCCTGTTGAGCGGCGAGCGGGAAAAACTCACCCGCCTGGACGCCCTCCTGCATGAGCGTGTCGTAGGACAGGATACCGCCGTCACCGCCATCAGTGAGGCGATTATTCGTGCCCGGGCCGGCATCAAGGACCCCAACCGCCCGATTGGTTCTTTCATCTTTCTTGGCCCCACCGGTGTGGGTAAAACGGAGTTGGCGAAAACGCTGGCTGAAGTACTGTTCGACGACGAACGGAGTATGATTCGCATTGATATGAGTGAATACATGGAGAAACATTCCGTGTCCCGCCTCATCGGCGCTCCTCCCGGCTATGTGGGGTATGATGAAGGCGGACAGCTCACAGAAGCCGTGCGCCGCCGTCCTTACAGCGTCATTCTCCTGGATGAAGTGGAAAAAGCCCACAATGATGTGTTTAATATTCTGCTGCAGATTCTCGATGACGGCCGGCTCACCGATGGGAAAGGGAGAACGGTGGACTTCAAAAATACCGTTATTATCATGACTTCCAACCTTGGTTCGCAGGAAATACTGCAGCATGAATTTGCCGTCGCCAAAGAACGGGTTTTGGAATTGCTGCGGGCCCATTTCCGCCCGGAATTTCTCAACCGGATAGATGACATTATCGTCTTCAACGCCCTCGCCCGCGAGCAAGTGGCAAATATTGCCGCCCTATTGCTTAAAAGCCTTGATGCGCGGCTCAGAAAACAATTGAACATCAGCATCTCCTGGGATGACAAGGCCTTGCAATTACTGGCGCGGGAAGGATACGATCCGAATTTTGGCGCCCGCCCGCTGAAGCGGCTCATGGGCCGTCTGATTGAAACTGAACTTAGCAAGAAGATTGTAAAAGGGGAAGTGCCCGAAGGGAGTCATGTGGAACTGAGTGCCGACGGTGACAAAATATCGATGGAAGTGTTGATAAAACCGGAGAAAGTTGAGTGAAAACGGCAAAAAACCCCCACCCACTTTAGCGAAGTGGGTGGGGGTTTAGCTGTGTCCATTACCGGCTTTAATTCGGCTGCCCGCGCAAGCCGGCGAAGGGTTACACGGCGTTGAGGATCATAATGAGGTCCCCTCTTTGCATATTATAAGGGTTTAAGCCGGGATTTAACCGCTGCAGTACGGTGGTAAGCGCATTCCGGTCATACCAGCCTGCGATGTCCCATAATGTTTCATTGCCCTGCAGGCGATAACAAGTCAAGCCCGGGGGATAAGGTCTGCTGCACCAAGGGTTGGCATAGTTGCTGCCGCCGTACCAGGGACGCCTGTTCCACCATTGATGACTTTGCCATTGATCGCCATACCAGTAGTCATGATACATATGTTCTCCTCCCCTTTGTGAAAAATTACGATTGTATAATATTCTATTCGGGGGAAAAACCTATGGTACAGGGTAAAGCCCGCAATTATTGCAATAGTATAGTGCAAATAATGGAGGATTGACTTCCGTTTATTGTTTCTTTATTACATTCTGAAGCCTTTCCAAAAACCATCTGTGCGTAAATCCTATCAGTATATACAATGGAAAGGAATAGCTGTAATGCCATATTATGAGTTTATATATCCCCATATAGCTTAAGAGTGGTTCAGCAATCCATGAATAAATTGCCGCCATGGCCGTGATCGCCATTATATATGAACGCCAATTTGGGTAATGCTGATATATAAGCATGTATGTTACGGGTAGTACAGTGTAGTTCACGGGAACAAATTGGGGATACCATGGTATTATCTTAAACGGGTAGAACCAAAGTTGGAGTTCGGTCCCCAGTTCATCCATCCACGAGGCAGTTATTAATATGAGCATCCCGAATAGGAATATTTCTGTGAGCCGCCATTTGTTAACCAGTCGCCACCAGATTATCCACGGTACAAGTATAAGAGCTATCATAAACCACCATTGCCAATGCCAAAGATTATCCGTGATCCAAGCCTCAGCCCGGGTCTTTGCGAAGATTTCATGCATCTGCCGAATATGGTGGGCGGATTCGGGAATATCTACCATCGTAATCCCTCCAGCTTAATCGATGTTGTGCAGAAGCAGTCTATACTTTTCGCCCTATACATAAAGCAGAATGTCCGGCTAAAACTTTTTCCACCATTTCGGCTTCAGGGGCTTGGCAGTTTACGATGAGCACAACCTCCGTGGCTTTTCCTCCATTAAACTGTTTATGGAGATATATCCTATAATATAGATATTTAACGGCAAATCCCAAAGCTCCACCAGCAAACAAGGCAATTAGACCCCAGATAATCGGTCCCCAGGTCCACATAAATCCCCACATTACCCCGAAGAGCATAAATATTGTACCAAAAATAGCAGGCAAATCGAACATACTTATCCCATCAGACTGGTGAATGGTGTCAAACATCCGGTAGTCTTTCTGCGGAGCGTTCACCGGAATGGCACAAATGTGATCGGGAGAAAGCCCCTTCTGCTCCAGTTCCGAGATGGCAAGTTCCAGTTTTACTGAATGATCAAAGGTTGCAATGATATACAAAGCGTTTTCCACCTTTAACGGCATTTTAAAAATTGGACTTTGATATTTTTTCTTCAGGAAAGAAGATTGTTCTTTTTCAAACAGACGATTAAACTCTACGGTATTTACATAGGCATCATAGATAGCGTATCCATAAATTGAAGGGAGAAACATAAGCCACTCTGGATTTACAATTGTTTTTGCCTGCTCAAAAAGACCTAACGCTGAATATTGAACGCCCTGGAAGAGCAGAGAATGGTAGGCGATGACCATCCACCAGATGACGAGAAAGAAACCTGTGGGTATGCGGTGGGTAAAAATATGGCCTAAACCTGGGGCTATAATTGTCCACGCTACGGCAACCCAAGGTGATTTTTGGTCCAAGGCATTAATCTCCATAAAAGACACGGATACAGGCTTTATAGTTTGTTCATGCCTGTCTGCTAAGATGGACAATTGATTAAACTGGATGGCCAAGCGATAACTGTCCCAACTGGCAAATATGAACACGAGGACATAGAGGAGCAGCCAGCGGTTATTCACGATTTCTTTTGCCATCGCAAAGCGACCGGTGAAGGAGTATAGTATAGCAAGGTTGACATGACCTTGAGTGTTAACAACCATTTCCCAGAAGAATAGCAAAAAACCACTTACGTAATTACCCATACTGATATGGCCAAAACCGGGGTAAGAGGCAGACCACCAAGCCATCGTATAGGGATTGCGCAAGTGGAAAAGATTTGTGGCTAGGGAGTTCATAACTCCCTTCGGGCGGCGAACCTGTTTAGCCTGCGACTGTTTCAACGGTTTTCACCCTTTGCAATTGTACTGATTCTTGAAAGATACCTGTCAAGAATCTAAAATTTATTATGCCTTCTTTGCTTGCTAAACATACCGCAACCGGAATAGCTGCAGACATTCATAGGACGCCGTTTCTTCAAACGTTTGAAGAATAAAGAGGAAAGAGGCCAACAGACTCTTATAATTCTGTTGGCCTCTTTTATTTTTTGTTTATTTAACCTTTGGGATATCGGCCCCTGGGTGTGTAGCGGGTATGCAAGAGCGCATGGGATTTCTCCCCCAGGGGCCTTTCGAGGAATTCCGTGTAGAGATCCTGGAGGGCCGGGTTCTCATGGGACTTGCGCAGGGACATGCGTTCATCCTCCGTATAGATGGCGTTGAGGCGTTTTTCACGGCTGGCGGTGTCGGTGGGGAGCGGTGAACCGCCGCCGCCGATGCAGCCCCCCGGGCAGCACATTACTTCCATGAAATGATAGTCGGCGGTGCCGGCGCGCAGGCGCTCCATGACCTCCCGGACATTGCCCAGGCCATTGATGATGGCGATTTTCACAGCCAGATCGCCCATTTGCACGGTGGCTTCCTTTACACCCTGCAGACCCCGGCATTCCGTAAAGTTTATGTTGTCCAGCTCATTACCGGTGACTACTTCGTAGACGGTACGCAGGGCGGCTTCCATTACGCCGCCGGAGGCGCCGAAAATTTCCCCGGCGCCGGTGGAGATGCCCAGGGGGGCGTCATATTCCTGCGCCGGCAGATTCTCCACGCTAAACCGGGCCTGTCTGAACATCCGGCCCAATTCACGGGTGGTGAGGACGACATCCACATCCTGATAGCCGCTGCTGAACATCTCCGGACGGGTACACTCATACTTCTTCGCGGTACAGGGCATGACGGAGACACTGAAGATATCGGCCGGGTCCAGTCCCGTTTTTTCCGCGTAATAGGTTTTGGCCAGCGCCCCGAACATTTGCTGGGGTGACTTGCAGGTTGAGAGGTGGTCAAGCAGATCCGGGTAAAAATGCTCCATAAATTTGATCCAGCCCGGGCTGCAGGAGGTAATCATCGGCAGGATGCCGCCTTCGGTCATGCGTTGGAGCAGTTCGTTTCCTTCTTCAATGATGGTCAGATCGGCCGTGAAATTGGTGTCAAATACTTTGTCGAATCCCAGTTTCCTTAAACCGGCAACCATTTGGCCGGTAACAATGCTGCCCGGTCCGGCGCCGAGGATTTCGCCCAACTGTACCCGGGTGGCCGGCGCTGTTTGGACGATGACGTGTTTTTGCTGGTCGGCCAGGGCCGCCCACACTTGATCGGTATCATCTTTTTCCTGGATGGCGGCTGTGGGGCATACCAGGGAACACTGGCCGCACTGCACGCATTCCATATTTGCCAAAGGCTCATTGTAGGCCGGTGCGATGAGGGAGGTAAACCCCCGGTTTTGCGGACCAAGGGCCTGCACGGTCTGAATATTGGCGCAGACGGAAACGCAGCGGCGGCAGTGGGTGCATTTGCGGGGGTCCCGCTGAATGGCGGGACTGGATGTATCCATGGGGAAGGCGGTTTTTTCCCCCTCGAAGGGAATTTCCTTCACCCCGAATTCTTCCGCTAATTTTTGCAGCTCACAGCTTCCGTTGCGTATACAGGTCAGGCATTCCATGGGATGATCCGAAAGGATCAGTTCCAGGACGATTCTGCGGGTCTTGATAACTTCAGGGGTGGTAGTCCGTACCACCATGCCCCGGGCTACCTCCGTCATGCAAGCCGGTGTCAGGGTTCCGTTGCCCCGCACCTCCACCAGACAGATCCGGCAGGCGCCGATGGCATTGACTCCTTTCAGATAACAAAGATTCGGGATATTAATGCCCACGCTTTTGGCAGCGTCAATAATCGTTGTGCCTTCTTCCACCGTGACCAGCTGGTCGTCAATTATCAATGAAATCATATCGTTGTGTTCCCTCCCCACTCCCTTGTTTGTCAGCGGTTATGTTTTTCAAAGGCGCATACCCCGGCAGCGCATTTGTGTCCCCGGATATGATCCTCAAATTCCTGCCGAAAATAACGGATCGCGCTAAGCACCGGATTGGGCGCGCTTTTCCCCAGGCCGCAGAGGGCGGCGTGCTGAATGGCATCGCCCAGTTCCTCAAGGCGCGCGATATCGTCTTCTTTGCCTTCGCCGCGGGTGATGCGTTCCAAAATTTCCAGCATGCGCTTCGTACCTACCCGGCAGGGTGTGCATTTGCCGCAGGACTCGTCCACGACGAAATCCAAAAAGTATTTGGAGAGGTCCACCATACAAGTGTCCTCATCCACCACGATCATGCCGCCGGAACCCATGATGGCGCGGAGGGCGCCCAGGGACTCATAGGTCACCGGCGTATCCAGGTATTTGGCGGGAATGCAGCCGCCTGAGGGGCCGCCGGTCTGGATGGCCTTGAACTTCTTGTTACGCGGGATACCGCCCCCTATGTCGAAGACAATTTCCCGCAGGGAAGTGCCCATGGGCACTTCCACAATACCGGTATTGTTAATTTTCCCGGCCAGGGCAAAAACTTTGGTGCCCCGGCTCCGGTCGGTGCCGATGGACGCAAACCAGTCCGCCCCCCGGAGAACGACCTCCGGTATATTTGCCCAGGTTTCAACATTGTTGAGTACCGTGGGCTTTTCCCACACCCCGGCGGTGGCCGGGTAGGGCGGTCTGGGCCGCGGCTCACCCCGCTTGCCTTCGATGGAAGAAATAAGGGCGGTTTCTTCGCCGCAAACGAAGGCGCCGGCGCCGATGCGGATATCAATATCAAAATTAAAGTCGGTACCGAAGATGCTTTTCCCAAGCAAGCCGTATGCGCGGGCTTGTTTCAGGGCATAATCCAGCCTTTCAATGGCCAGGGGGTACTCGGCCCGCACATAGATATAGCCTTGCTCCGCGCCAATGGCCCGTCCGCAGATGGCCATACCCTCAATCACACTGTGGGGGTCGCCTTCCAGGACCGACCGGTCCATGAAAGCGCCGGGATCACCTTCGTCGCCGTTACAAACCACATATTTGGGATTTTCCGGCGCGGCAGCGGCATACTCCCATTTTGCGCCGGCAAAGAAACCGGCGCCGCCCCGGCCCCGCAGCCCGGAATTCCGCACTTCGGCAATGATTTCCCCGGCCGACATCTCAAACATGGCTTTGCCCAGGGCGGCATATCCGTTCCAGGCAATATAATCCTCGATGGAGGCCGGATCTATCCTGAAGTTGTTGCGCAGTACGATCTTTTCCTGCTTGCCGAATAAGTCGATATCGAAGACACAATGGGTGACGTCCTCCGCGCCGGGAGCTTTGTACAGCAGGTGCTCCACCAGGTTTCCCCCTATGATATGCTGTTCCACAATTTTTTCCGCGTCTTCAGGCTTTATCCGGCGGTAAAAGGTGGATTCGGGGTACACGATGGCGACAGGTCCCATGTCGCACGGGCCCATGCAGCCTGTCAACACAATCTGCACCTGATCCGTCAGCCCATGCCTGGTAAGGGCTTCTTTCATGGCGGCTACGACCGCGGTGCATTTTGAAGAAATACAGCCCGCGCCGCCACACATCATGACATGGGCTTTCTCCGTTGACGAGGGAACGCCTTCGCGAATTTTCAGCGCTTCCCGCCTGTTTTCTCTAATCTGTGCCAACTCCTCCAAAGAGTTCACTAATCACACCTCCGTTTATAGCCAACTCCCGCCGGATCATACACCGCCCGAGGTTAACTTCGTTCCTGTTTACTGATACTGTTCCAGTATGGCCGGCATAAGCTCCGGCGTCAGGCGGCCATGAACGTCCCGGTCATCGATAATTACCGCGGGCGCCAAACCGCATGCCCCGATGCACCGCACCAACTCCACTGTAAACCGGCTGTCCGCCGTGGTTTGTCCCGGTTTGATGCCCAGCAATTCATGCAGCGTTTTCACAATTGTCTGGGAACCTTTGACATAGCAGGCCGTACCGGCACAGATGCTGATTTTGTGCCGGCCCTTCGGAATCAGGGAAAAGAAGGTATAAAAGGAGCAAACCCCGTAAACCTCCTGCAGCGACAAACCCAGTCCCTCGGCTACTCTGACCTGGATCCACCTGGGCAGATAGCCGACCAGCTGCTGGGCCTTGGTCAGCACCTGGATCAGCCCGCCCGGCTGGTTCCGGTACGCAGCAATGATTTTGTCCAATTCCTTCGTCAGTTCGTCCGCGCAACCGCAATTACAGGTGCACTCTTCCATAGACAACGACCTCCCTTTTTTCGCATTTCCGCAGATTCTTTGCCCCAATACCCTGAAAAAAATAACGACCGATCAGCCCCTGGTGGCGGATGGGTCGTTAATAACTTTTTAGCTATCAGCCGTCATTTAATGTTTCAACTAAACTGCGTAAAAGAAACTACCCATTTCCTGCCGCTTCCTGTGCAACTGCCCTATCTGATACAAGCACTAACATACTTCCACAAGGCGGGAAGAAAATCCTTCAAATTATTTACTCATTAGTAAATAACAGTAAATATTTCTCAATATATGTCATAATAGTAAAACTTGCCGGGGGTTTTGCCGGCTAAATAAAAAAACAGCTGTTTAGCTGTGAGCCGCCAAATAGCTGTTTTGTGTTAAGAGGGGCTGCCGGTTGCGGCGGAATCATCCTTTAGGTTTACCCGCAACGCGCCGGAGGGACAGGTCGTGGTATTTTCCCAGCAAAACCAAAGCGGAGATTGCGCCGCTTAAGGCTAAGAGCATATCCCACTGGGTGTCCCACACGTCACCCTGGGTGCCAAGAAAGGCTTCCGCCGCTTCCCCGGTGGCCAGGGCGACACCGAATTCGATTAACTCATAACCGGCGCTGATGGCCAGGCAAACGCAAACCACGATGAAGGCCAGCCATTTTCCGGGTTGCAGGGGGGACCACCGCAATAAGATCTCCCTGGCCGTGATGGCCGGCACAAAGCCCTGGGCGAAATGACCGAGCCGGTCGTAATAATTCCGGCCAAGGTCGAAAGCATCGCGCAGCCAGTTGAAAAGAGGCATTTCCGCGTAGGTATAGTGACCTCCGATCATTAAAATTGCTCCGTGAAGGCTTAACAAGAGGTAGACAAGGCTGGTAAGTTTAAACCTGGTATAGGTGACCGTCAGGATGACCAGCCCGATCATGACGGGCAGAACCTCCAGCAGCCAGGTGAACCGGTCCTTGGGATGCATGCCGGACCAAACCAGCAGGGCTAGGGTGAAGGCCAATAAGCTCTTGTGCAAAATGTTTTCATTCATATTCACAGTATAGCAAAGAGAAGCTTGTCAACTCAATCTTTCTTTTTTCGCGGTCTGATATCGACAGGGGTGGGAAAAGAGATAGTCCTTTGTATGTCAAATGAAACTTTGCTTGTGATCAGAAGGGTTTTGGAAAATTAATGATTTTATTTTGTGTCGAATTATAGTAAATAAAGGGAATGAGTGACTGGCAGCGAACTACTTGGAAAAGAGTTGGTTACAAACCGGCGGGACAGTGAATTTCCGGCGCTTAATGGCGTCACAGCCGGGCATATTCGTTAAACGGGCTTGCTAAAAGATTGAGGAAAAGAAAGGGGAAAACATATGAAAAAAGTACTACTGATCCTGGCGATTCTTACCATGCTAACTTCCACGGCCTTTGGCGGCGCGGCCCTGCCTGCGGGAAGCGGCGGCGGGGCCGGCGGCGACAGTACCGCGCGTGTCGGCGGTACCGGTGCGATAAATACCCCCCATGCGCTGGCCTTGGGTCAGGGAAAGTTTGCCTTCAGTTACCACGATCTCACGTCTGATATCACGCTTAGCCAGGCATCCTTCGGTGTGGACGGCCGGCTGGAAATCGGCCTGACCAGTTATAATCTGGGGAAAACGGGAGAAACGACCTATGGAAATGTAAAATACCAATTGATGAAAGAAACCATGGCTACGCCGGCCATCGCCGTGGGTATGCTTGATATTACCGATAAATACGGGCGTAATTATTACGTCGCCGGCACGAAAACCGTGCCGGTGCTTGATGCCAGGGTAACGTTGGGCACCTATGGAAGGGGTGATAATAAAGTATTCGGCAGCATTGAGAAGACTTTCTCCGTATTGCCCGGCGGCAAAAACCTGTTCCCCGCCACCACCGTGAAACTGGAGTATGACGGTGAAGACACCAATTACGGCCTGAGTTTGTCCACCCTTCCCGGACTGAGGATTGATGCGGGCAGCCGGAATGAGCACGGCTATATTGGGGCTACTTATACCTTTAACTAAGATTTTCCTTGCAATTCCGCCGGCGGTGCACTACTATTATTAATAACGGTATTTGGCTAAAAACATAAGGAAGCTACCGAGGGAGCCCATGGGATGGGCTGAGAGTGTGCTGAAAGCACTTACCTCCAGACCTGATCGGGATAATGCCCGCGTAGGAAGGTAATGCAGCGTTTTTTTGGCGCACCTTTTTATGGGGTGCGCCTTTTTGCATAGGAGGGGATATAAATGATAATTCTGGTTAACGGAGAAGAACGGCGCCTGCCGCCGGGGACGACCCTCGGAAACTGGCTGACGGAAGCCGGACTGGGGGAAAAACATATTGTGGTGGAATTGAACGAACACATCATCCCCCGGGACGCCTGGGCGGAGACAATACTGCAGCCGCATGACCGCATGGAAATTGTCACCTTTGTGGGAGGAGGCTGAGAGCATGGAGGAACAAGCTTGGGAAATTGGCGGGAAAAAATTGCGCAGCAGACTGATTGTCGGTACGGGGAAATATGGTGATCAAAGCATCTTGCCCCGGGTTATGGCGGCGGCGCAAAGCAATATCGTCACAGTGGCGGTCAGACGGATCAATACGGCGGCGTTGCAGGAAAACATCATGGACCACATTCCCCGGGAGGCTGTTTTAATGCCGAACACTTCCGGCGCCCGTAACGCGGAGGAAGCGGTGAGAATCGCCCGTCTGGCGAGGGCAGCCGGTTGCGGCGACTGGATTAAAGTGGAAGTAATTGGCGATCTGCGTTATTTGCTGCCGGATAATGGCGAGACGATACGCGCCACCCGCATTTTGGCGGCCGAGGGATTTCAGGTATTTCCCTACATGAATCCTGATCTTTACACTGCCCGGGCGCTGGTGGAAGCGGGGGCGGTAGCCGTCATGCCTCTGGGGGCGCCCATTGGCAGCAACCGGGGCCTCCAAACCAGGGAAATGATCCGTATTTTGCTGGACGAACTGCGGGATACGCCCATCATTGTGGATGCCGGCATCGGCCGTCCCTCGGAAGCGGCGGAAGCCATGGAAATGGGGGCTGCGGCGGTAATGGTCAACACAGCCATCGCTTCAGCCGGGGACCCGGTAAAGATGGCCGCGGCTTTTGCCCATGCGGTGTCGGCTGGCCGGCTGGCCTATTTGTCCGGCCTGGGCGGCCAATTTGACCGGGCGGTGGCCTCATCGCCCCTGACGGGGTTTCTGGAAGGGATGAAGACGGATGCGCGGACTTGAAGCACGGCTGAGGGAATACGACGGATTCGATTTTTCGGCTTTTTTTACCGGGGTTACGCAGAAGGATGTCGGCCTTGTGCTGGCAAAGGACAGGCTGACCGTGGAAGATTATCTGATTTTATTGTCCCCGGCGGCCGCCGGCCGGCTGGAGGAAATGGCCCGGCGGGCCCAGCGGGAAACCCGCCGGCATTTCGGGCGGACTGTGCAATTGTTCGCCCCGCTCTATGTTTCGGATTACTGCGTCAACGGCTGTGTGTACTGCGGCTTTCGCCGGCGGGCCGGTTTCGCGCGCCGGCAGCTGTCCCTGGGGGAAGTGGCGCGGGAAGCCGGGATCATTAGTAACATGGGGATTAAGCATATCCTGCTGCTCACCGGGGAACATCCGGAGAAAGCCGGCGTGGCCTACATCGCTGATTGCGTGCGGGTGCTGAAGGACTATTTTTCTTCGGTCGCCATTGAGGTATACGCCCTTACCGGGGAACAGTATGAGAAGCTGGCGGCGGCCGGTGTGGACGGCATGACGATGTATCAGGAGGTATATCAGCCGGAAATTTACGGCCGGCTGCATCCGGCCGGCCCGAAGCGGGATTATCTGTTCAGGCTTAATGCGCCAGAACGGGCTTGCCGGGCCGGGATGCGCACCGTCACCGTGGGGGCGCTGCTGGGTCTCGCGCCTTGGCGGCAGGAAGCGTTTTTTACCGGCTTGCACGCCGCTTACTTGCAGGAACACTATCCCGCCGTTGATTTACAAATGGCCCCTCCGCGGCTGCGGCCCTACGGCGGCAGTTTTCAGCCGCTGTCCCTGGTGAGCGATGCGGATTTGGTCCAATATATTACCGCCTACCGCATCTTCATGCCCCATAGCGGGATTTGCCTCTCCACCCGGGAACGGGGAGAATTGCGCGACCATTTAGTGCAGCTGGGGGTCACAAAGATGTCCGCCGGTGTTTCCACCGCGGTGGGCGGGTATAGCGCGGCCCCCCGGGAAAGTCAGTTTGAACCGGCGGATGGACGCAGTGTGGAGGAAATAAGGCTCATGCTGAAAGCCAACGGCTATCAGCCGGTTTTTCAGGATTGGCATTATTTGATTTGAAAGTAGGGACAAGTATGGATTTGCAAACTGCTTTACAAAGGTATCTGTCCAGGGAGCAATTGAACGCCATTGGCAAAGTAAAGGTGGGTATTGCCGGCGCGGGGGGGTTGGGGTCCAACTGTGCGGCCTGCCTCGTGCGCAGCGGTTTCCGGGATTTGCGCATTGTCGATTTTGACCGCGTGGAACCGGGCAACCTAAACCGGCAGTTCTTTTTCGCCGACCAGGTGGGCCTGTCCAAGGTGGAGGCCCTGGGGGAAAATCTGCGGCGGATTGAGCCCGCTCTCCGGTTGGAACTGATCCGGGAACGGATTACGGCGCAAAATGCGGCGCAGTTGTTCCAACATGCCGATGTATTGCTGGAATGTGTGGATAAGCCCGCCGTCAAAGAACTGCTGGTGCAGTGCTTTGTGCCGACGGGTAAACTGGTAATTGCCGCGTCCGGCATTGCGGGCTGGGGGCGCAGCGACGACATCGGCATCCGGAAAGTGCGGGCTAATTTCTATCTGGTGGGCGATGAGCAAAGCAGTATTGATACCTTACCGCCCCTCGCCCCGCAGGTTGCCGTCGCGGCGGCCAAACAGGCGGATATTCTCCTGGCCTGCGTCCTCAGGCAGCTTGATTAGGAGGGAGAGAGTGAAGATGCTTATCCGGCGGGAAGCGATACGCCGCTTTATCGAGGCCGACTTATATGCTATTACCGATGCGCCCCATGCCCGGGGACGGTCAGCGGAGGAAGTGGCGGCGGCCATGTTGGCCGCGGGCATTCGCGTCATTCAGTATCGTGAAAAGGACAAAGCGCCGCGGACCAAACTGGCGGAATGCAGGGCGTTGCGGGCTTTGACCCGGCAGGCCGGGGCCTTGTTTATCGTCAATGATCACCCGGACCTGGCCCTGTTAACGGAGGCCGACGGTGTCCATGTCGGCCAACAGGATTATCCGCCGGGGGAAGTGCGCAGGCTTGTGGGGCCGGAACTGCTTATCGGCGTGTCCACCCACGCGCCGGCGGAGGCGCTGCGGGCACAACAGGATGCGGCGGTGGATTATATTGGCGTTGGTCCGTTGTTCGCCACCCGCACGAAAAGGGATGTATGCGCGGCGGTGGGTCTGGAATATCTGGATTTTGTGGTCCGGAATATTGAGCTGCCCTTTGTCGCCATCGGCGGAATCAAACTGCACAATATCCGGCAGGTGGTGGAGCGTGGCGCCCGTACCGTGGCGGCGGTGACGGAAATTACCGGCGCGCCCGATATCGGGGAAATTGTTGGTAAATTGCGGGAACAGATGGTTTTTGACCAGATATATTGACATTAGGCACAGGTCGTGTTAAATTAATACTGAAATTTGTTATAAATAAAAAACCTTTGACAGGGAGATAAAACCAATTACGCGCTTACAGAGAGCCGGGGGAAGATGAGAGCCCGGCAGAGATGCGGATCGGTAAATGGACCCTCGAGGGTGATGTGAACGATCAGTTGATCCAGTAGCTTGCACCGTGTGCTCACGTTACAGAGCAAAGAGGCGGCTGAATATTAATTTGGCAATCAAGGTGGTACCGCAGGTTAGCACACCTGTCCTTAACAAAGGACAGGTGTTTTTTGTTTGCGTGATTCACGGCGGCGGCGCGGCAAAGCACGGGCCGGGGGCAATTAAAGTAATGGGAGAGATTATGGTGAACGAGGAAGTATTTGCAAAGTTCAGGGCATTGCTGGCAAGAGTGCAAAAGAACAGCCAATTTTATCAAAAGAAATTTAAAGCGGCGGGTTTTGAAATCGAAGACTTTAAGTCTCCGGAAGATATTGCGAAACTGCCGTTTACCACGAAAGAGGACTTACGGGAAACTTATCCGCTCCATATACAGGCGGCGCCGGATGAGGAAATTATCAGAATTCATTCCTCTTCCGGGACCACGGGGTTACCCGTGATTATTCCTTATACCGCGCGGGATGTGGCGGACTGGGCGGAAATGATGTGCCGGTGTATGCAATTTGCCGGTCTGACCAACAAAGACCGGGTGCAAATTACCCCCGGCTACGGATTGTGGACCGCGGGTATCGGGTTTCAGGCCGGGGTGGAAAAGCTGGGCGCCATGGCTATCCCCATGGGGCCGGGAAATACGGAAAAGCAAATCCGGATGATGATTGACTTGAAAGCCACGGCCTTCATTGCCACCTCTTCCTATGCGCTGCTTTTGGCCGAGGAGATTTATAAACGGGGACTGACGCAGGAGATTAACTTGAAAAAGGCGATCATCGGCTCCGAGCGCTGGGGTGATAAGATGCGCGCGCGCATTTCCGCGGAGCTCGGCGTGGAGCTGTATGATATTTACGGGCTTACCGAGATATATGGCCCCGGTATTTCCATCAACTGCGCACATGACAGCGGACTGCATTATTGGGACGACTATTTTTATTTTGAAATCATTGATCCGCAAACGGGAAAAAATGTGCCGGACGGAGAATGCGGTGAGCTTGTGATCACCACCCTGCGTAAAGAGGGGGCGCCTTTAATCAGATACAGAACACGGGATATTACCCGGTTGCTCCACGGATCATGTCCCTGCGGGCGGCCCTATCCCAGACATGACCGGATCAGCGGCCGGACAGACGATATGTTCAAGGTTAAGGGTGTGAACATGTATCCGGGACAAATTGACGACGTCCTGCATACCGTAGAAGGCATAAGCAGTGAGTATCAGATCGTCCTTGACCGGAAAGACGCCAAAGACAGTATGTTGCTCAGATTTGAAAAACAGGCCGGTTTTGACGGAGAAAGCCTGGAATTGGCGGTAAAAAAACGGGTAAAAACGAAGATTGGCATCGTCATCGACACGGAAGCGCTCTCCCTGGGGGAGTTACCGCGCAGTGAAAAGAAAACGGCCCGGGTGATAGACAACCGGTACCGGTAATAATGCGCCTCCCGGTAAATTAACGGGCGATCAGCAGTCGGCTTAAAAGCGAACTTATCAGCTTTTTAAGCCGGCTGCTTTTTGTATGCTTGGCTCACCATAAGCCTGAAAGGACTTTGCTTTAAGTGAAAGCGGCATTTTCCCGGCGCCCGGCGGGATAAAAAAACAAGCCGCCCGCGCCTATTTGCCGGCAGGAGTTTTGTTCCCTTGTTGCGAATAATAAATACTAGAGAGGAGGTGTTTTATGGAAGAGCTGTTCGGCTGGTTTATCGGCACAAGTGACGATGCGAAGATAGTAACGGACGGTGAACAAATCTCTGTTTTACATGGCGGTAAAGTAATTGGTTCGGTGGAGATGTATCCCCAGGGTTATTACATTAACGCAACTAATTGCACAGTAATTGTCAACCCGGAGAATAATACCATAAAAATATTGCCAGGTAATCCTTAATTTAACATATACGTAAGACCGCTGCCTGATAGCAACGGTCTTCTTTTTTCCAGGCTCAGATTAATTAGGGGGGGAGTGTCGTGAGCCATTTTTTTGCCTTTTTGTCCCGCATGAAATTCATTCAGCGCTGGGGGCTGATGCGCAATACCACGAAAGAAAATATCCAGGAACACAGCCTCCAGGTGGCGATGATCGCCCACGGTTTGGCGGTCATCCGGAACAGCTGTTTTGACGGCAAGGTTGACGCGGCAAGGGCGGCTTTGCTCGGCATGTACCATGAAGTAACGGAGGTTTTCACCGGCGATCTGCCGACACCGGTCAAGTATTTTAACCCGCAGATTAAGCTGGTCTATAAAGATATCGAGGACATGGCCCGGACGAAAATGTATGATATGCTGCCCGGGGAACTGCAGGCCGGTTTCCGTAACCTGCTGCACAAACGGGCAGAGGATGCGGCACTATGGGAACTGGTAAAGGCGGCGGATAAAATCAGCGCCTACCTGAAATGCGCGGAGGAGCTGAAAGCGGGGAACCGGGAATTTGCCGTGGCTTCAAAAATGACCGGGCAGGAACTGGCGGAGAACAAACTGCCGGAGGTAAAATATTTCCTGGAAGTATTCGCACCGAGTTTTTCCCTTTCATTGGACGAACTGAATTAGCCTGGTAAAAATAAGGGAAGCGCTTCACACCTGGGCGGTTTCTTTTATTTTCATAACTTGGTCCGAATCGGCAAATACTTGTCTTGGTGAATTATTTGTCCGGGGGGGATTGAGTTGAAAAAAGGGGAACAAGGACTATCGGCCTGGCAGTTGACAATGCTGGCCCTGGGTACGGTAGTTGGGGGATCTTTCTTTCTGGGGTCCGCTGTAGCTATTCGTTCTGCGGGTCCGTCCATTCTTATTTCCTACGTATTAGGTGGGTTGTTAGTATATATTGTGCTTTTTGCTTTATCGGAGATGACGGTGGCGGATCCGTCCCCCGGTTCCTTTCGGACCTTTGCGGGGCAGGCCTTTGGACCGATGGCGGGCTTCGTTGTAGGGTGGGTATATTGGACCGGTTTAGTACTGGCCATGTCCAGCGAAGCCACGGCAGTCTCAATATTTCTGCGGGCCTGGTTTCCGGGATTGTCGGTGGCCATGCTGGGCGCGCTGGTCATTATTGCGGTATCACTGCTTAATTTATTGGGAGCGGACCGGTTAAGCAAGCTGGAGAGCGGTCTGGCCATCGTGAAACTGCTGGCTATTGTCGGTTTCAGTGTCCTGGGGCTGGCCCTCATCAGTGGCGCCTTTCTAAATATTCCTCCGGTCGGTGTGGGCGCCCTGGCTACGGAGCCTTTGTTCCCTGCCGGTATTGGCGGTATCGCAGGCAGTATGCTCATCGTAATGTTCACGTATGCCGGCTTCGAAGTGATCGGTTTAGCTGCTTCCGAGGCCCGCCAGCCGCATAAAACAGTACCACGGGCCATTACCTTAACGGTGGTTGGTTTAGTAGGCCTTTATATTCTGGCGGTTGCTGTGGTGTTGCCGCTTATCCCCACCGGCTTGCTCACGGCGGAAGAAAGCCTGTTTGTCGCCGCGCTGCGCCGCTGGGGGCTGGGCTGGGCCGGTACGGCTATCAACATTGTACTGATAAGTGCCATTCTTTCTACTATGCTGGCGGCCATGTTCGGATTGGGGCGGATGATCCGTTCTTTGGCGGAGGAAGGCCATGCGCCGGAATGGATTAAAGATAGGGGCGACATTCCTTACCGCGGTATTCTTTTTTCCGGTGCGGCGATGCTGGTTGGGTTGGGCCTTGGTTTTATATTGCCCCAGCAGGTATACTTGTTCCTTGTAAGTTCCGGGGGCTTTGCCCTCTTGTTTTCCTACACAGTCATTTTGGTTACCCATTATAAATTTCGCAAAATCCGCGGCTGCCCGCCCCGCGGCAATTGCCAGCTGCCGGGTTTCCCCTACACCTCCTGGTTTGCCGCCGTGGGACTCACGGCCATCATTGCCAGTATGCCGCTGATTCCGGGACAGGCTTACGGGCTGTTGGCCGGCTTGATTCTGGCAGGTATTTATACCGGCGTATATTTATTAATGAAACCCGGGAGAAAAGGAACACCCGCCCGGGGAAATCCGGCGCAGGCCGTTTTTTCCCCGCTGCGCCCGCAATATGAATTTTCCGAGGAAATTACCGGTAAAGAAAGCGGGGACCCGGCGGCGAAAAAGGAGAAGTGAATAAAAGCTATCATGCCGGCGCTTGTTTTTGCTTATACTATTACAGCAATACATTAGGAGGGAAAACTATGCTGATAACAAGCCAGGAACGGATTGTGCACATACCGGCGGGCGGGTTTTCACTGGAAGGCGCGCTTACCCTGCCGGCGCAGGCCCGGGGCATGGTGATATTTGCCCATGGCAGCGGCAGCAGCCGTCATAGCCCGCGCAGCAAATATGTGGCGCAGATGCTGCAGGAGGCGCAGTTTGGCACCTTGCTGACCGATCTTTTGACCGGCGGGGAGGATGAAGATTACGGGAAACGCTTTGATATTGAGCTGCTAACGGAACGTTTGCTGTTGATTACGGAATGGTATCGGCAGGAAGCGGACAACCAAGGACTGGCGCTGGGCTATTTCGGCGCCAGTACCGGTGCGGCGGCGGCCTTGAAGGCGGCGGCTGACGCGGGACCGTTGATCAAGGCGGTGGTATCCCGGGGCGGCCGACCCGATTTGGCCGGTTCCGTCCTCGGGCGTGTAACGGCGCCGACGCTCTTTATTGTGGGAGGAAAGGACACGGAGGTCATTGAATTGAATCAGCTGGCTTTCGAGAAGATGAAGGCAAAGAAAGAGCTGATGATCGTGCCCGGCGCAACGCATCTCTTTCCTGAAGCGGGCAAGCTGGAGGAAGCCGCCAGTCTGGCTGCGACCTGGTTTACTGATCATCTGGCGTAAGGCACATATATAAAGGGCCGATTCCCTTTGCGGAATCGGCCCTTTATATATGGCAGTGGGGTATGATTTTAACGTAATCAGAGGATGACGG
>DHRA01000021.1:0-33696 GCA_002411145.1 Firmicutes bacterium UBA5324
GGCTACCAGGGTCAGGGACCCCGCAAACCACAGGCGGGCGCCCAAGGTCAGGGACCGGCTTCCCAGTCCCAGTCTCGTGCGGATAAAAATGCGCCCCGCAACCGGCAAGGGAAACCGCAGAAAGGCTATAATCAATATGGCCGCGATGCGGAGAGCGAAAAGTTTGCCGGGAAAAGCAACCATAAAAAAGGTCCCCAGGGCAAAAATAAAAATGACCTGCATAATAAGGCTGCTCAACCGGCAGTGCCTGCCAAGCCGAAGGTTATCAAAATCGGCGGTTCACTTACCGTAAAAGAACTTTCCGCCAAAACAGGTGTTGAGGTTGCTCAGATTATCAAAAAACTGATGGGCTTAGGGGTTTTGGCGACCATCAACCAGGAAATAGATGCGGATTCCGCTATTCTTGTCGCTACGGATTTTGGCATTGAAGTGGAGGAACTTCCGCCGGAAGTACCGGGCGATGAAGTGCCGGAGATTGAAGATGATCCGGCGAGCCTGATGCCGCGTCCACCCGTTGTAACCATCATGGGACACGTCGACCATGGCAAAACCTCCCTGCTTGATGTGATCAGGCAGACCAGTGTGACTTCCCAGGAGGCCGGGGGTATAACCCAGCATATTGGGGCCTATCAAATTACCTATCAGGGAAAAAAGATTACTTTTCTTGACACACCCGGGCATGAAGCCTTTACCGCCATGCGGGCGCGGGGAGCGCAGGTAACGGACATTGCCATCCTCGTGGTGGCGGCGGACGACGGGGTAATGCCGCAGACGATAGAAGCGATTAACCATGCAAAATCAGCGCACGTGCCGATTATTGTGGCCATAAACAAAATGGATAAGCCTGATGCTAATCCGGACAGAATAAAACAGCAGCTTACGGAACACGGGCTGGTTGTGGAGGATTGGGGCGGCGATGTTATTGCGGTACCTGTCTCCGCGCACAAACGCACCGGTCTGAGTGATTTATTGGAAATGATTTTACTGGTGGCGGAGGTAAACGAGTACAAGGCAAATCCAAATCGTAACGCCCAAGGCACGATCGTAGAGGCGCAGTTGGACAAGGGCAGGGGACCGGTGGCTACCATCCTGGTACAGTTGGGGACCCTGCATGTAGGTGATATGGTAATTGCCGGTACCGCATACGGAAAGGTGCGGGCCATGGTCAATGACCGCGGTGAAAAAGTTAAAAAAGCAGAGCCTTCCATGCCGGTGGAAGTGCTTGGTTTGTCCGACGTTCCCCAGGCCGGCGATATAATGAATGTTGTTGATGAAAAAACGGCGCGCAGTATTGCGGAAAAACGTTTAGCCAAACGGAAAACCGAGGAATTGCAGCAGGCCGGTAAAATCACCCTCGATGATTTATTTAAGCAAATCCAGGAAGGAAAGATACGGGACTTAAACATTGTCCTTAAAGCGGACGTACAAGGTTCCGTGGAAGCTTTGCGGCAATCCCTGGAACGCTTGAAAAATGAGGAAGTGCGGGTGAATATTATTCATGGCGGGGTCGGCGCAATTACGGAAACCGACGTCACACTCGCTTCGGCGTCCAACGCGATCATCATCGGCTTTAATGTGCGGCCCGACGCCAATGCCCGCCGCATTGCCGAAACGGAGAAAGTCGATGTACGTCTTTACCGTGTTATTTACGAAGCAATCAATGATGTGGAAGCGGCTTTGACCGGCATGCTTTCTCCGGAATTCAAAGAGGTAATTTTAGGCAGGGCGGAAATACGCGCCCTTATCAAAGTGCCGAAGGTGGGCGTGATAGCAGGCTGTTACGTTCTCGAAGGCAAAATCACCAATAATGCGAAAGTGCGGCTGATTCGTGGCGGCATCGTCGTATACGAAGGAGAAATCGATTCGCTGCGGCGGTTTAAGGATGATGTGCGCGAAGTACAAACCGGTTATGAGTGCGGCATCGGTCTTGACCGGTATTCCGATGTCAGAGAAGGGGATATTATCGAAGCCTTCGCCATGGAAGAAATAAAGCCAAAATCCTAAGATTATGGAGGTTGGCAGCATGGGCCAATTACGTGTAGATAAAGTACAGGAACTAATCAAACAAGAAGTAAGCAATATGATTCTCCGTGAACTGAAGGATCCGCGCATCGGTTTCGCCACTGTTACGCAGGTGGCGGTAAGCGGCGATTTGCGGCATGCCAAAATATTTGTCAGTCTCATGGGCAGTGAAGAACAAAAACTGCAAACGTGGGAGGGTTTAAATAGCTCGTTGGGATTTATCCGTTCAGAGTTGGGCAAGCGCATTCGTCTGCGCTACACTCCGGAAATTAATTTACAATGGGATACATCCCTTGATCACAGTGTAAAAATTCAAAAGTTACTGGATGAGGTCAAGAAGGAGGAGGAGAGCCGGACGCATGAAGGATAAGGCCAAAATACGGGAACTGATAAACCAGAAGTCTTCCTTTTTGCTGACTGCTCACATTTTTCCCGACGGCGATAACATCGGCTCCCTGTTGGCGCTGCGCGCCGCATTGCAACAGCTGGGCAAAAGGGTGCAAGTTGCCGTTGACGATACTGTACCGGCGAATTTACACTTTTTAGCAGGTATTGAGCACATCAAACGGGCGGAGGAAATCACACCGGATTTTCAGGTGCTCATGATCCTGGATAGCAGCAGCGTTGACCGGATCGGCGCGGTACAGAAATATTTTAACGAGCAAATTACCGTGGTTAATATTGACCACCATATCAGTAACACGGGGTTTGGCAATATTCAATATCTCGACGCTGCGGCGGCGGCCACCGCGGAAATTATCTTTGATTTGCTTGTGGAACTTAACGTAACAATCGACAGCGCTATGGCAAATGCTCTCTTTACAGGAATTGCTACAGACTGCGGGTTTTTTAAATATGCAAACACGACGGTTAAAGCCATGGAAATCGCGGGAAAAATGCTTGCGTGCGGCGCAAGGCCGCAGGAAATATCGGATGCCCTGGAAAGCAAATCATTGCCGGCCTTGAAATTGCTGGCCCGTGTCCTGGAGCAAATTCAGGTGGCGGCTCAGGGAAAACTGGCCTGGTTGTCCATTGATGAGGCCTCCCTAAAAGCAAGCGGGGCCAGTCACGAAGATACAGACGGCTTCATCAATTACGTGAGATTCATCCAAGGGGCGGAAGTGGCGCTGCTTTTCCGGGAAGTGCCCGGACGGGGTGTGAAGGTCAGTATGCGTTCTAAAGGGGCAATTGACGTCAATCAGCTTGCCCAGCACTTTGGCGGCGGCGGACACCAGAAAGCCGCAGGCTGTTCTTTTGAGGGCTCCTTGCAGGAGGCGACGGAACGGGTAGTGCGGGCTGTCGAGGAGCAGTTAAGAAAATGATGCATGGGTTTATCAATGTTTTAAAGCCTTCCGGTATGACTTCCCATGATGTGGTGAGCTTTATTCGCAGGCTTGCCGGTTTAAAACGGGTCGGACACACGGGCACCCTCGATCCCGGAGCGGTCGGCGTACTGCCGGTGGCGCTCGGTCAGGCTACCCGCCTCGTGGAATATGTGACAGATCAGCATAAGGAATATCGCGCGGAGGTTACGCTGGGTGTTTCCACCGATTCCGGTGATGCTTTCGGGAAGGTAGTGCATTGTGCGCCGGCTGTAAATGTGGCACGGGAGGAAATCGAGTCAGTGCTTGCAAAATTTAAAGGTGTTTTGCAACAGACGCCGCCCATGACTTCCGCCGTCAAAGTTCAAGGGAAGAAACTGTACGAACTGGCAAGGCAGGGCATGGATGTGCCCCGCCCCGTGCGTACGGTGGAAATATACAGCCTTCGTGCTGTACGCTGGTATCTAAAGGCGACAAAACCACGGTTTCTGATGGATGTAGTTTGCGGGAAGGGTACATATATTCGGACTTTGTGCCAGGACATCGGACATGCCTTGGGTTGTGGGGCCTATATGTCTTTTCTGGTGCGTACCGCAACCGGGGATTTTGTTCTGGAAGATGCGTTAACCTTGGAAGAATTGACAAGGCACGCGCAAAGCGAAGCCCTGGGCGAAAAAATGGTTTCCCTGGAGCAGGCTACGCGGGGGATGGCAAGTATGCATATTGACGGCGGGCAAGCCCGTCGGATCAGTTGCGGTCAAACCATTACGGCCGCGGCTGTTGCTCCGGGTGCCGGCACCCGGTTTCCGGCGCCGGCAGGCGATGTTGTGCGCCTTCTACACCAGGGCGCTTTGCTGGCCATCGGCAAATTGACAGATAAAACAGATGACGGGCTGCAGATCATTAAGCCGGTTAAGGTTTTGCAACGTTGAGGTAGAGGGTGACCAAATGGATATTATCAACGGAATCTTTCGTTTACAAGATAAATATCGGGAAATTTCCATCGCCCTGGGGACTTTTGACGGTGTTCACCTTGGCCATCGGAAAATTATTCAACGTGTGGTCGAATCTGCACGACTGCAACAGGGAACAAGTGTCGTTTTTACGTTTGATCCCCATCCCCGGATGGTCTTAAAACCGGATCTGCCGTTGCCGATGATCACCACGCTTGCCGAAAAGCGGGAGATTATGGCTGAATTGGGCGTGGATGTGTTTTTTACCCTGCCGTTTCAACACGAATTTGCCCGGCTGTCTCCGGAGGAGTTTGTGCGTCACATTTTAGTTGAATATGTCCGCCCCGGGTTAGTGGTTGTAGGTCCCAATTACACCTTTGGACACCGGGGAAAAGGCACGCCGGAAACACTGCGGAAACTGGGACGGCAATACGGATTTCTGGTCATAATCGAAGACCCGGTATTTACCGGCGGGCAGATGGTAAGCAGCACACTAATTCGTAAAATGATTAACCGCGGGGAAATAGGGGAGGCCAACAAACTGTTGGCCCGTTATTTTACCATGTCCGGCCAGGTCGTTTCCGGTGACCGGCGGGGCCGGGAACTTGGCTTTCCTACGGCTAATGTCGCTTTTTCCTCCACGGCGCTGCTGCCAGCCGACGGGGTTTACGCCGTTAAGGCAGTGCTTAATGGGCGGCAGTACCCCGGTGTGGCAAATATCGGGGCCAATCCAACATTCAAGGTTGGAGAGCGTAGACTGGAAGTGCATATTTTGGATTTTTGCGCCGATATATACGAACAGTCCCTTACCGTGCAATTCGTACAGCGTATCCGGAATGTGCGGGCCTTTGTGCGGGTGGACGAACTAATCAGCCAGATTGCCCGGGATATAGCCTCTGCACGCAATATTTTAGCAAAGCATACATAATTTTGCCTGCAGGCCATATAAATTCTATAAGTCGGCTGTCTGCCCTTTACATTTAGTTAATAAGTATGATAAAATCATCCAGGAGGATCGACCCGGGGGGGATCATAACCATGCGATTAGCATTGGTAGACATGAAGGACCAGGATGTTCGTCGTCTGATACAGGTTATCGCCTATATTTGCTATAGTGAGGAATTCAAGTCCCTGAAGCAGGAACTTGAACAGCTGTATGGAGCAGCCGGTGTTGAAAATCCATCCGTCAGTGCATTTCAAGACACTTTGTACGCTTTGCTCTGTCAGCATGAGGATATGGGTAATGAAAGCGCCGGACTTGTAAGTTCCTGCATGCACTGAGGCCTTTATGGCAGGGAAAATAATCGTGACAGACCATGTCAAAAAACGTCTCAAAGATGTACGACAGTCTGGCATACTTATTTCCGATCTTATCCATGCTGCGGGCAGAATTCCCGGACGTGTACCGGTGGCTGCCAGATTTCGCGGCTTTGTTGCAGCTACAGGGCGAGTTTTTGACATTGTGATAAAAGATGTTGCCATTGGCCGGCTGGTTATTACCGTGATCGGAAAATAACGAGGGCCTTTGCATATAAAAGAACCATGTACTCGGATTATCGACACTCCGACGATTTTCTGGGATATGGGGATAATAAAAATTAAGGAGGTGAAACCCGTGCTTACACCTGATAAAAAACAATCCATTATTGAAAAATATAAGCTGCATGAAAATGATACCGGTTCTCCGGAAGTGCAGATTGCCATTCTGACGGAGCGCATTAATTACCTGACGGAGCACTTAAAAGAGCACAAGAAGGATCATCATTCTCGTCGCGGCCTTTTAAAAATGGTTGGTCAACGTCGGGGAATGCTCAACTATCTTAAAGAAAAAGATATTGAACGTTACCGGACTATTATTGAACAACTTAAGCTTCGGAAATAAATAAAAGCGCAACAGCTCCGCTGTTGCGCTTTTAACCTTGCCCTAAGCTGCCGGGGAAAAGTTATTGATTTGGCGAAAAAAGGGAATAATAGTACAGCGTCGAATACAATTTGTTTAGGGTATTTTTTTCTAAAAACATAATCGAAAGGAGGACATGTTAATAATGCATACATATTCAATGGAGTTGGGCGGTCGGACGCTTACCCTGGAGACAGGACGTTTGGCCAAACAAGCCAGCGGTGCGGTATTTGTGAAATATGGCGATACAGCGGTGATGGCATCAGCCGTGGCATCTGCCCAACCACGGGAAGGGATTGATTTTTTCCCCTTAACGGTGGATTATGAAGAACGTTTATACTCGGTAGGTAAAATTCCCGGTGGCTTCATCAAGCGCGAGGGTCGTCCAACAGAGGCGGCAATCCTTGCCGCCCGTTTAATAGATCGTCCCATCCGTCCTTTATTTGCGGAAGGTTTTCGTAATGACGTGCAAATAGTGGCCACGGTTATGTCTGTCGACCAGGATAACCCGCCGGATATTGCAGCGATGATTGGTGCTTCCGCCGCTTTAACCATCTCCGATATTCCCTTTGAAGGACCGATCGGCGGGGTGCGGGTTGGCTATGTAAATGGGGAATTTGTCATTAATCCCACTGTGGAACAGCAGGAGAAATCCGAGCTTACCCTGGTAGTCGCCGGTACCATGGACGCTGTGCTCATGGTGGAAGCGGGCGCCAATGAAGTCAGCGAAGATATTATGCTGCGGGCCATCATGTTCGGTCACGAAGTGATCAAGCAACAGGTAAGTTTTATTAATAAAATCAGGGAAGAAATCGGCAAACCCAAGCGGGAGGTTCCTCTTTACGAGGTGCCGGCGGAAATTGCCCGGGCAGTGCGTGAATACGCAACCGATAAGTTAAGGGCGGCCGTACAGCATGCCGACAAAATAACCCGTGAAGAACAAACAAATGCGGTAAAGGAAGAAACCACGGTCCATTTCGCGGAGATTTATCCCGATAACGCCAAAGATGTGCAAATTATGCTGGGAAAAATAATCAAGGAAATTGTGCGCTATGCCATAGCGAAGGAAGGCAAACGCCCCGACGGACGCGGCCTGCGGGAAATACGGCCGATTACTTGCGAAGTGGGAGTTTTACCGCGCACCCATGGATCAGCATTGTTTACACGGGGACAGACGCAGGCCCTGACCATTACCACCCTGGGTCCGGCCAGTGAAGAGCAAATTTTAGACGGCCTGGGTATCGAAGAATCAAAACGTTATATGCACCATTACAATTTTCCTCCCTACAGCGTGGGTGAAACCAGACCGATGCGCGGCCCGGGACGCCGGGAAATTGGACATGGCGCCTTGGCGGAGCGGGCTTTATTGCCCATGATCCCCAGTGAAGCGGATTTCCCCTATACGATCAGGCTTGTATCTGAGATTCTGGAGTCAAACGGATCATCATCCATGGCCAGTGTTTGCGGCAGTACTTTGTCCCTGATGGATGCAGGTGTGCCGATTAAAGCACCGGTCGCCGGAGCAGCCATGGGCCTGGTAAAAGATGGGGAGGATTTTGCCATCTTGTCGGACATCCAGGGGCTTGAGGACGCGCTTGGTGATATGGACTTTAAAGTTGCCGGCACAGCCGAAGGTATTACCGCAATTCAGATGGATATAAAAATCAAGGGGTTGAGTGAGGAAATTCTGGCGGCTGCCCTGGCCCAGGCCCGCGAATCACGCTTGTTCATTTTGGACAAAATGCTGGCGGTACTGGATAAACCCCGGGCGGATCTCTCACCCTACGCACCGCGTATTATTACGATGCATATTGATCCGGATAAGATTCGCGATGTCATTGGCCCGGGCGGGAAGATAATCAAGAAAATTATCGAAGACACCGGTGTTTCCATCGATATTGAGGATGATGGGCGCGTATTTATTGCCGCGGTAGACAAGGACGCCGGGCAGAAAGCGATGCAAATTATCGAGAATCTCACCCGGGACGTGGAAGTTGGCGGCATCTACCTCGGAAAAGTTACCCGTCTCATGAACTTTGGCGCCTTTGTGGAAATTCTGCCGGGCAAAGAGGGACTGGTGCACATTTCCCAGTTAGCCCGTGAACGGGTCGCAAAAGTGGAAGACGTGGTCAAACCCGGTGATGAAGTAATGGTGAAAGTTACGGAAATAGACCGGCAAGGACGGATCAATTTATCCCGGAAAGATGTTTTAAAGGAAGAAACTAATAAACCGGAGCAGCATTAAAACATAAACCTAAGGTTTATGTTTTTTTTTTCGTTTATGGATTATAATGGCGCAAGGCATCATATCTTTAGATATGGGGGGAACAGTGGATGTACGTAAAAGCTATCCGGGTTTCCAAGAAGTATCTTGCGCTGGGCATCGCGATCACCGCCGTCATTTTTTGGTTCAACGCGGAATTTATTACGGGATTGTTATGCATAAATAAACTTGAGCCGATTTATCAGGGCAACACCCAGGTCAAAAAAATGGCCTTCGCCTGCAATGTTTTTTGGGGAGAGGAATATTTACCGGGCATGCTGGAAATTTTCCAGCGGGAAAATGTCAGGGTAACCTTTTTTCTGGGGGGCAGCTGGGTGAAAAAACATCCGGAACTCGTAAAAGAAATGGCCTTAAAAGGCCATGAACTGGCTAATCATTCCTTTTCGCATCCCCATCCCAACAATCTGAGCAAAGAACAAAATAAAGAGCAGGTGTTGCAGACGGAAACACTTATTTTTTCCGTTGCCCAACAAAAGACCGTGCTCTATGCGCCTCCTTACGGGGAATTTAATCAAAGTGTATTGCAGGCGGCAGATGAATTAGGGTATAAAACAATTATGTGGACGGTAGACACGGTGGATTGGAAAAAACCATCGCCGGAGGTGATTAAAGCGAGAGTGCTCAAAAAGGCCCAGAATGGCGCAATTGTCTTAATGCATCCAACGGAACCGACCCTGGCAGCTCTTCCGGAGTTAATCAGCGAGTTGAAGCAGCAGGGCTATGTGCTGGAACCGGTGTCATCAATAATAAAATAACCCATGCCAATAAAGGGCGGAATTATTACTTCCGGGGCGTATGCGCCGCAGAGTAATAATTTTTTTTGGTCATCTAAGTTGACATAACTACTATAAATAAATTAAAATGGGTACAGGCTGGGTGAACCCCGGCAAGGTATAAAGGAAGGCAAGGAGAGGGGGAGGAATGTGATTGCTGAACCGTAAAAGCGTAATATCGATTATGCTGGTGCTATTGTTGACGGCGAATATGTTTGGCGTAGCTTTCGCCGCATCACCCGTTGACGATCTCTTAAAGCAGCTTGGCGGCGTAAACTCGGCCGGTGCCGTAAGCCAATCAAATTCGTCCAGCGGACTGAAGGATCTGTTGTTAGGTTTGGTTTTCGGCACGTTGTTAAACAAGGTGTTTAATTTACCCGGAGATGTGTTGCCCGGAGGCAATAAGTCGCAGGGAAACACAAACAAAGAGGTAATCGGTTTCTATGCGGAAAATTGGGCTGCTGATCCGGCGTCTTTTAACTCGCTGAAGCAGCACTATAACACCATAGACACGGTTTCGCCCTTCTGGGGAACGGTAAACGGGGATGGCACGATTACGACCCGTGCGTCAGATAATAAGGCGGAATTGATGAAATTCGCCCATGACCATAAGGTGAAGACGACGGTACTGTTAAATAATGCAAAAAGCGGTACAAGTTCTTCGCCGGTGCATCAGCTCCTGAACAATCCGGAAAACAGAACCAATGCGGTGGCTAATATCGAAGAGTATGTAAAGACTAACGATTTTGCCGGCGTGAATATTGATTTCGAGCTCGTTCCCCAGGAAGACCGGGACCAGTTAACCATGTTCATGAAAGAATTAGCGGAGCGCCTTCGCCCCCAAGGCTTCACGGTGGCCGTATCCGTATTTCCCAAGCAGGATGAGGCAACAAATGACGTCGCAATTGCCTATGATTACGCTGAACTGGCCAAATATGCGGATCAAATCATTATCATGACCTATGATAATCATGGGGAATGGAGTGGTCCGGGACCGGTCGCGGATATACGCTGGGTAGAAAGCAACCTGAAATATGCGTTGCAGTTTATTCCCAAAAATAAAATCTATTTGGGAATTGCCGGCTACGGTTACGACTGGAGTTCCGGCGGAACCCAAAGCCTTGATTACACCAATGCGATGGAAACGGCGACAAAATACGGTGCAAATATCAGTTGGGATGATGCGGCTAAAACACCCTACTTTAAATATTATGATGCCCAGGGGGAACACCAGGTCTGGTTTGAGAACAGCCGCAGTTTGGGGTACAAACTTGACCTGGTAAACAAATATGATCTCAAAGGAGTGGCTCTGTGGCGTTTAGGGCAGGAAGCCCCGGATTATTGGCAAACGATCCAGGAAAAACTTCACTAGTATCGAAAACCAAAGCTGATTTTTAAGGAGGACCATTGTGTATAAACCCAAAGTATGGCTTGTAGCCAGCCTTGTTTTCTTGGTATTGGCTCTTTCCCTGTTGCCGGTACAAACCGGACATGCGGCTTCTTTACCGGAGGTGCTGAGTGCTATTCAAAATGTAAATGGCGTAGCGGCGGTTGATACTTCAGCAGCAGCCAGTACGGATTCGCACTCGGGCGGGGGAATATTCGGAAAATTGCTGGGGCTGTTGTTTGATAAAATATTAGGTCCCATTTTAAATCTGGGGTCTGGCGGCCAAACGGGGGGGAAAACCGGTGATTTAGCCGGGAAGGTTATCGTGATTGACCCGGGACATGGCGGCAGCAATCCGGGCGCCACCGGACCCGGCGGAGTTACGGAGAGCAGCGTCAATCTGGCGGTAGGCTTAAAAGTAAAAAAACTGTTGGAAAACGGGGGCGCGAAAGTTATCCTCACCCGGGCGACAGATCGTACGGTGGCTGCACCGGGCAGCAGTCTGGGAGAAGAATTGCAGGCCAGACTTGATGCTGCCGATGCGAATAAGGCGGATATCTTTGTCAGTCTGCATTCAAACGATAATCCCAATAGCAGCATTCAGGGAACCATGACGTTTTATAATGCCGCAAATGCCCGGCCGTTGGCGGAGAGCATTCAAAAAGCGGTCATAAAATCAACGGGGGCAGTGGATAAAAATGTAGAGAGCGCAACCTTCTACGTGTTGCGCAACGCCTCAATGCCCAGTGTGCTGGTGGAAATGGGCTTCATGTCCAATCCGCAGGAAGAACAAAAATTAGCCAACGCCGGCTATCAGGATAAGATAGCCCAGGGTGTGTATCGCGGCATTACCGGTTATTTTGCCAAATAACCGGTAAGACGGAACCGGCCCGGCCACGCAGCAGAACATTGCGCGGCCCGGGCCGGTTTCTGTTGGTCTCAATTGCTTCCCTGCATCAGTTCGCTGACCGTTACCAAGCGGTATCCTTTGGCTTGTAACAGGTCGATCGTTTTTGCGAGGCCTTCCACAATATGGCTGGGTGTGACCCCGTCATGGAAGAGAATGATGTCGCCCGCGCCGGCTTTGTCTGTTTCCCGCAGGATGGCGGACGGAGAGACATTTGCCCAATCTCTGGTATCAATGGACCAGAGGACGAAATGATAGCCGCACTGCTGCGTTTGCGCCACGATTTTGGCGTTATACGCGTTATCGGGCGGCCGCACAAGGCGGGGATTTGCGCCTGTGATATTAAATAAAATTGTCTCCGTATGCTGTAATTCCGCTTTTAAGCCGTCTTGGGACAGGCGTGTCAGGCGCTGATGGGAATAGGTATGATTGCCTATTTCATGTCCGGCGGCATGGATCTGCTGCACCAGTTCAGGATAGGCTTCCGCATGTTTGCCCAGCATAAAAAATGTCGCTTTCGCGTTTTTTTCTTTCAAAATGGCCAGCACTTGCGGTGTGATAACGGGGTCAGGCCCGTCGTCGAAGGTGATTGCGACCAGGGGTAGCGCAGTGGACACCTTTTTTATGGCATTACTATGCACATTTCTCGCATCGGTCACATAGGATTTCAGCGCCATAATGTTGAAAATGGCCAAGGAAGAAAAAATTGAAACGACCAGCAGTAAAGGTTTCAGATTCAATCGCTGGATAAACACGCCGACACCCCCGATGCTCCGTGGCAGATATCGTATTATATGCGTGGAAGTATATCCTTATGCAGGAGTTTATTTGTTGATAACGAATGACATTTAAGAAGAAGAAGGAAGGAGCACACAAATGTACCAGCAGACGACTTTGCAAAATGGTCTACGTATTGTTACAGAGGAAATACCTTCGGTTAAATCCGTTACGATAGGAATCTGGATTGGCACGGGATCCCGGGCGGAAAACGAGGAAAACCTGGGAGTTTCTCATTTTCTCGAACATTTGTTGTTTAAGGGGACAAAATCCCGCTCTGCCAAGCAAATCGCCGAAGCGGTTGATTCTGTCGGTGGACAGCTGAATGCTTTCACTGCGAAGGAATACACGTGTTATTATATTAAAGTCATCGACAGGCACTATGATTTGGCCCTGGATATTCTGAGCGATATGGTATTACATCCTAAGTTTTCTCCGGAAGACCTGGAAAAAGAAAGAGAAGTGGTGTTGGAAGAAATACATATGAACGAAGACACACCGGACGAATTAATTCATGATTTATTCATGGAGACTGTGTGGCCCGCCCATGCGCTGGGGCGAAGCATCCTAGGCACAGCGGAGGCAATCGGCGGCATGCACATGGGCCTGATAAAAGCCTTTTATGAAAAACATTACGTGCCGGCCAACATGGTAGTGGCCTGTGCGGGAAATATAAAGCACGAACAGCTGCTTGACCTGGCTGCTAAATACCTGGGCAATGCTGCGGGGGGGCTTTCCCGGGACCGGTTAATTACACCGCAATTCAACAGCACAGTGCTCTTAAAACCGCGCGATACGGAGCAGACCCATATATGCATTGGCGTGCGCGGGCTGCCGTCCTATGATGAACAAGCCTATGCTTTGAATGTTTTAAATACTGTTTTAGGCGGCGGTCTTAGTTCCCGCCTCTTCCAGTCCATCCGCGAGGAGCGGGGGCTGGCCTACGCGGTTTACTCATATCTGAACAGTTACCAGGATGCCGGCTTAATTACCATATATGCCGGAACACGGCCTGCCAACGCGCAGCAGGTGATTACGCTTGTACAAGCGGAGATTAAGAAGATTAGCGCGGAAGGAATTACCCCGGCTGAACTGAGCCGGGCCAAAGAATATATTATTGGAAACCTGCTGTTAGGCCTGGAGAATACAAGCGGCAGAATGATGCGGCTGGGAAAACTGGCCCTGGCGAAGCGTGACATATTGAGCATTGAGGAAGTCATCAACAAGGTGAGGCTCGTCTCAATTGAGGATGTGCTTAGGTTATCGCATGCGCTGTTTCGACTGGACAGCATTTGCATAACAGCGCTGGGGTCCGGGGAGAATACGCAGGAAATTTTCCTATAAAGGAGCCGGTTTATTTGATGAAGAATATATCTATTCTCGTGCGGCGTTTGCCGGAGGCGGAGGATCTTCCGCTTCCCCAATATATGACGGCGGGTGCTGCCGGCATGGATTTACGGGCCGCGGTCCGTGAAGACATAACGCTGTCGCCCGGTGAGTACCGGCCGATTCCCACAGGATTATGCGTGGCTTTGCCGGAAGGGTTTGAAGCGCAAATACGACCCCGGAGCGGCTTAGCTTTAAAACATGGGATTACGCTGCTCAATACGCCCGGAACCATCGACGCGGATTACCGGGGGGAAATTCAAATCCTGATGATTAATTTTGGCAAAGAGCCTTTTACGGTGCGGCGGGGGGACCGGATAGCCCAAATGGTCATCAGCCGGGTTTTTCAAGGGGCAATTACGCTCGTTGATACACTGGACCAAACTACACGCAATGAGGGCGGCTTCGGCCATACCGGAATTTGATATGTTACTTTTCGGGCGTGTTGACACGAGTTTGCATTACTCATGTCAACACGCCCTAATATTAACCCTGCGGCTTTTAGTCGCGGCGGTTAATTTTTTTTTGCGTGTAAAAGGTAATGCGATAACATATTTTGGCATATCCATTTAGCAAGGGAGGGGGAGAAAATGACTGGTTTTGCAGGAATTTTAATTCTGTTCGGGCTGCTTATGTTTTCCGTACGTGAGCGGACCCAACGCTTGCAGAAGGCACACAGGGGCAAGGGCAATGTGGAGGAGATGCCCGTGCACGGCTCGCCGCTGGCGGAATCAATAAGCCAAACTGTGGGTATTGCCGGTGGCATTTATATTGCCATTGTAACGACGATTAATTTTTTGAAGCTGGATGTGCCGGAAACTTTTAACTGCTGGGGCATCTCCCTTGATCCGATCGCAACGACGGCTTTTCTGGTCACGGTCTTGCATCCCTTCATTTTAGCAGTGTTGGATAAATTCAAGGTAAGGTGAATTTTATGCGTATAAGTGAATTACGGGGCAAAGAGGTTATTAATCTGACTGACGGAGCCCGTCTGGGCATCATCGGAGAATGTGATTTGGTTTTTGATCCTCAGTCCGGAAAAATCATGTCCATCCTCCTGCCCAACAAGGGCGGGATGTTAATGATTTTTGGGGAAGGGAAACCGTTGAACATTCCCTGGCACACGCTCAAGCGGATCGGCGACGAAGTGCTGATTGTGGAATTAGACGGTGCGGCGGAAAGACAAGCAAGACTTATGTACGGAAAATAACCGCTGGGAATTTAATAATGAAAATTCGTTTAAACCTCCTGTAGGTGACATAGCAAGCCTAAGAAATGGTTAAGCTAAGAGCACAGTTTATAAAAAGGAGGTTTTTTCGCATGACTTACTCCAAAGGGGGTAATATGCAACAAGAGCATCAGGACTTGCTAAACAACGCGCAAGGTACAATGGGTCCCCAAAATACACAATCCAAAGTGCAAACGGTTATCGGTGTATTTGGTTCAAGGCGACAGGCGGACTATTCCGTCGGTCAGCTTCGCCAGCAAGGTTTCCGGCAAGAGGAGATCTCCATCATTGCGAAGCAAACCGAAGATGCCGGCGGAGATAGCGGGGCCTATAACGACTCCATTGCCGACGGGGTGGCTACCGGGGGAGCGATTGGCGGCATTGGCGGCTTGATGGCTGCCGCCGGCGCCTTGGCGATTCCCGGGTTTGGCCCGATTATTGCTCTCGGCCCGATTGCGGCGGCTTTAAGCGGGGCGGTGGCCGGCGGTGTGGCCGGCGGCCTGGTCGACTACGGCATCCCTGCCGAGCGCGGCCGGGAATACGAAGAACAAATCCGGCAGGGGAAAGTGCTGGCGATAATCAAAGTGGATTCCACAAAGGCAAGCGAGGCCGCGAACATATTGCGGCAAAACGGGGCGGCCAATGTGGAGATGCATGCAACAGGCGGGGCTTGAGCCCCGCTTTTTTATTCTGAAATTAAATTGGTCCTTATATTGACAGGGTGTAACATATATAATACAATGTTCATAAAATGAATAACCCCTATCTCCATAGGGAGGTGGGTAGAGGCGCGGTTTTATCATCAGTACTTTCGGGGAGTGTGGTCACAGCAATGAGCTGAAGGGAAAGGGATAACCGCCGAAGCATGAAACAATGACACGGTTTCCTGCTGGGCTTACGCTTAAAAGGTGTAAGACTGTCACCAGAAGATATTTTTGGTGGAGTGCTATCTCACGACGGTTGGGAACAATACGCCTTGTTTTTTGCCTATTGTTGCCCGTACCCATGCGGGTATTTAGTCCGGTTCAGGGACGGTTGATGAGAGTTGCACTCTTTTCAACCGTTTTTTTTGTAATCTGTACGGGCACTCCCCTTTACCTGCTCCGTGCCCGGGGGCAAGCAGGTTTTTTATTTTAGGAGGCGAGAAAATGTCTATTCGTGTTGTGGTGTCAGGCGCCCATGGGAAAATGGGTCGTGAGGTGTTGAAAGCGGTTTATAAGGACACGGACCTTTCCTTGGTCGGTGCCGTTGATCTAAAGGGCGGCGACGATGTGGGCGATTTGATCGGCGTCGGTAAAACGGGCATCCTGGTGGGAACGATGCTTGCTAAAGTGATTGAGGAAACAAAGCCGCAAGTGCTGATCGACTTTACCCGTCCGGAAACAGTGATGGGTAATGTACGGTGCGCCATCGCGCTGGGGGTACGGCCGGTTGTTGGCACGACAGGTTTTTCTGCCGCGGATTGCGAAGAAGTGCGTGCATTGTGTACCAAACACGGGGTAAGCGCATTGATTGCACCCAATTTTGCCATTGGCGCGATCCTGATGATGAAGATGGCCGTGGAGGCGGCGAAATACCTGCCCCATGTGGAAATCATCGAATTCCATCATGATCAAAAACTGGACGCACCTTCGGGAACGGCCCTGCGGACCGCAGAATTAATCAAAGAGGCCCGGCAGACGATCAAGCAGGGGCATCCCGCCGAAGTGGAGAAAATACCCGGCGCGCGGGGCGGTGAGACCGACGGCATGCGTATCCACAGTGTGCGGCTGCCCGGGTATGTAGCCCATCAGGAGGTCATTTTCGGGGGCCTGGGCCAAACATTATCGATTCGCCATGATTCGATCTCGCGGGAGTCTTTCATGCCCGGCATAGTATTGGCCGCGAAAAAAGTACTGTATACAACAGGTTTAACCGTGGGGTTGGAAAACTTGTTGGATTAATGGTGCATAATTTAGAATAAACATTTCTCATGCAATGAAGGAGGCAGCTTATGAAAAAATATAACGTGGCTATTATGGGAGCGACCGGTGCCGTAGGACAGGAATTCTTACGTCTGATCGAGGAGCGGAAATTCCCCTTCGCGGAATTAAAACTATTGGCTTCCAAACGTTCGGCGGGGAAAAAAGTCCCATTCATGGGGAAAGAATATACGGTTGAGGAGACCAAACCGGAGTCCTTTGAGAAGGTGGATATCGCCTTATTCGCCGGTGGCGCCGCCAGCAAGGAGTTTGCCCGGCCCGCCGTTGATCGCGGCGCAGTCGTTATCGACAATGGAAGCGCATTTCGGATGGACCCGGATGTACCCTTGGTCGTACCGGAAGTAAATCCGGAGGCGTTGAAAAACCATAAAGGCATTATCGCCAACCCGAACTGCTCGACGATAATTATGGTTATCGCTTTAAAACCTCTCTACGACTACGCAAAAATTAAACGGATAATTGTCTCTACTTATCAGGCCGTCTCGGGAGCGGGGAAGGAAGCAATTGATGAATTAACGGAACAAGTGAGGTCGGTGCTCAAAGGCGAAGAGGCGCAGGCGAACATTTTACCCAGCGCCGGTATGCCCAAACACTATCAAATAGCCTTTAACCTGTTGCCGCAGATCGACGTATTTTTAGATAACGGTTATTCGAAGGAAGAAATGAAAATGGTGCTGGAAACACAAAAAATATTTAATGATCCGGACATGGCCATCACGGCAACTACCGTACGGGTGCCTGTATACCGCAGTCATTCCGAGGCAGTGACCATTGAAACGGAAGGGAAAATTACGGCCGACAAGGCGCGGCAGCTATTAGCCGCAGCTCCCGGGGTTATTGTCCAGGACAACCCGCAGGAACAGGTGTATCCCATGCCTTTATACACCTCCGACCGGAATGAAGTATTTGTGGGACGAATTCGCGAAGACATTTCCCATCCTTCCAGTCTGAATTTATGGGTTGTGGGTGATCAAATCCGGAAAGGCGCAGCCTTAAACGCGTTACAAATTGCCGAATATATGATAGGACATAATTTAATTTAGGAGTGGGGAAGCTTGAGAATCATTGTTCAAAAATTCGGGGGGACTTCGGTGTCTACTGTCGAACGGCGGCAGCAGGTATTGGAGAAAATCGTGAAAGCGAAAAACGGCGGCTATACCCCGGTAGTTGTTGTTTCGGCCATGGGAAGAAAGGGAGAGCCCTATGCCACGGATACGCTGATTGATTTGGTAAGAGGTGTAAACCGTGATGTTGCTCCCCGGGAACTTGATATGCTGATGTGCTGCGGAGAGCTTATTTCCGGTGTCATCATGACCTCAACCCTGCAAGGAGCCGGGGTCGATGCGGTAATGCTGTCCGGCGGCCAGGCCGGGATCATGACGGACAAAAATTTTGGCAATGCACGGATTCTCCAAGTGGATCCCAGTCATATTTTAAAGTATGCGCAAATGGGCAAAGTCGTAGTTGTGGCCGGCTTCCAGGGGATGACCGGTGACAGTGAACCGACCACCCTGGGGAGAGGCGGCAGCGATACCAGCGCCTCGGCGATTGGGGTGGCTTTAAATGCCGAGTTTATAGAAATTTACACGGATGTTGAGGGCGTAATGACTGCCGACCCGCGCATTGTAAGCGATGCGCAGATATTGGATGTGGTAAGTTACAATGAAGTATGTCATCTTGCCCACCAAGGGGCAAAGGTCATTCATCCCCGGGCAGTGGAAATTGCCATGCAGAAAAATATCCCTTTGGTAGTACGTTCAACTTTTTCCGATGCGCCGGGCACCCTGATTACCAATATGGCCGAGGAATTTGACGCAGGCAACATCAGCGACCGTCCCGTGGTTGGGGTGACACAGGTTCCCGGCATTGCACAGCTTAAGGTAAGCACGCATAAATATCAGGACCGTCCCGACCGCAGCCTGCGCGTATTTAAAGCAATGGCCGGGGCGGGGATCAGTATCGATCTAATTAATGTGCATCCTACCTGGGTCTTTTTCACGGTGAAGGAGGAAATGCTGGAGAAAGCCAAAGCAATCCTCGAACATCTGGAATACCAGGCGGAAATTACGACAGATTGCGTAAAGGTATCAATTGTCGGCGGGGGAATACACGAACTGCCCGGCGTTATGGCCCGGGTGGTGGAAGCACTGGCGAATGCGGGGGTTCCGATCCTGCAAACTGTGGATTCTCATAATACGATTTCTTGTCTCATTCCGAAAGAGAATATGCATAAGGCAGTTAAGGCGCTGCATGAACAGTTTAACCTGCATTCCTTATCCAATGATATAAGGGGGAAATGAAGATGGCTGCTTTTGGGCGTTTGCTAACGGCGATGGTTACACCCTTTGACAGTAACCTGGAGGTGGATTACCGGCAGGCTGCCGCACTGGCTCAAAATTTAGTGGCTAACGGTTCAGACGGGCTGGTGGTTGCAGGCAGTACCGGGGAGGCTGCGACATTAAGTTTCGAGGAAAAATGCAAACTGTTCGCAACGGTATTGGAAGCGGTCGGAGACCGGGCGACAGTAATTGCCGGCACCGGATCAAATGATACCTCGACGGCGAGAAAACTTACCCGGGAAGCGGAAAAAATCGGTGTGCACGGGGCGATGGTGGTTGGCCCTTATTACAACAAACCACCGCAGGAGGGCCTGTTTCAACATTTTAAAGCAATTAGCGAAGAGACGGCGTTACCCTTGATTGTTTACAACGTACCCGGCCGTACAGCCTCCAACATTCTGCCGGCGACGGTTTTACGTTTAGCGGAATTTAAGAATATTGCCGCCATCAAGGAAGCAAGCGGAAGCCTGGATCAGGTTTCGGAAATTGTCCGTAACGCCCCGGCAGATTTTGTCGTATATAGCGGTGACGACAGTCTGACCTTGCCGATGTTAGCCATCGGCGGTCATGGGGTTATCAGTGTGGCCGCTCATTTGGCCGGCCGGGAAATGCACGCCATGATTGATGCCTTCCTGGCCGGTGATACAGCTGCGGCGAAAGCACTGCACCTGCGTTTAATGCCCTTCTTTAAAATTATGTTCGTTACCACCAACCCCATTCCGGTCAAGGAAGCCGTTAATCTTTCCGGCTTTAATGCCGGCGGGCTGCGGCCCCCGCTGATCGGCGCAACCCAGGAGGAATTGGCAAAAATAACAAAGGTTATGAAAGAATTTGATCTGCAATAGTAGACCTCAAAAATCCCGGCTTCCGGCCGGGATTTTCTTTTGTTATGTCGTATGTTCCGGCTGGTAACTGGATAAAATGGTAATAGCTGTGGCGGACGGGCAAATTTTCCTTGTGTACGCTGGCAAAATACAGTATAATATTCATCAGCAAGCAGAAGAGCGGTTTGGTTCATCGGTTGTTCGCATTGTACGGATTGAATCTTATTATACCTAGCTGGCTGGGGTCTTTTACTCGCGTAGGAGAGTCTGTTCTTTTTCTATTGTCTGTTTTCAGTTGTAAAAATATTTATGTGACACTATAGGAGGTGTTTTTTTGGCAAATCAAAACAACAAAATTCAAATCATTCCCCTGGGCGGCTTGGGGGAAATCGGCAAAAATATGACGGTAATCCGTTATGGTGAAGATATAATTGTGCTTGACGCGGGATTATCTTTTCCGGAGGATGACATGCTGGGCATTGATCTGGTTATTCCGGACATTACGTACTTATTGGAAAACAAAGAACTAATCCGGGCCATTGTATTAACGCACGGGCATGAGGATCATATCGGCGCCCTGTCGTACGTCCTGAAACAAATTAATGTGCCTGTATATGGTACAAGACTTACCCTGGGGCTGGTGGAAGGCCGTTTAAAGGAAAATAATGTGCCGGCCAATAATTTAACCCCGGTCAAACCCGGTGCGCAGATCAAAATCGGTGATTTTACCGTTGGCTTTATTCGGGTCAGCCATTCCATCCCCGACGCGGTTAGCATCTACTTTAAGACCCCCGTGGGCACCATTGTGCATACGGGAGACTTCAAAATGGATCAGACGCCGGTTGACGGCAAAGTGATGGATTTCCATAAACTTGCCGAACTGGGAGATCAAGGGGTCCTGGTATTGATGTCTGACAGTACAAATGCGGAACGGCCAGGTTTTACCATGTCGGAACGGGCGGTGGGTGTTACTTTTGACGAGGAATTCCGAAGCGCCAAAGACCGGATTATTGTCGCCACTTTTGCCTCCAATGTGCATCGTATCCAACAAGCCATCGATATGGCATGTAAATATGACCGTAAAGTGGCCGTCGTCGGCAGAAGTATGGTAAATGTAGTTAATATTGCTTTGGAAATGGGATATATTCATGTCCCTGAAGATGTTATTATTGATGTTGATGAGATAAACAACTATCCGGGAAACCGCATCGTCATTCTTACGACCGGCAGTCAGGGGGAACCGATGTCGGCCTTAACCCGCATGGCCATGAGTGATCACCGTAAGGTGGATATCAATCCCGGAGATACGGTTATCATATCCGCCACTCCGATTCCGGGTAACGAAAAACTGGTGGCGCGCACAGTGGACTTTTTGTGCAAGCAAGGCGCGGAAGTCATCTATGAGTCTGCCTCCGGTGTGCACGTTTCCGGTCATGCCAGCCAGGAGGAATTAAAGCTGATGCTAAACCTGATCCGGCCCAAGTTTTTTATTCCTGTGCACGGCGAGTATCGAATGCTGAAGAAACATGCCAAAATTGCCAAAGCGCTGGGCATTCAGGAGGAAAATATTTTCGTCGGCGAAAATGGACGTGTATTTGAATTTACCCGGGATTCGGGCAGCATGTCCGGCAAGGTAACCGCCGGAAAAGTGCTGGTTGACGGACTGGGCGTCGGTGATGTGGGTAATATTGTGCTGCGGGATCGCCGGCAATTGTCGCAGGATGGCATCCTGATCGCCGTAGTTACCATGGATAAACAAAAAGGCAGCGTGGTGGCGGGACCGGACATTGTATCCCGGGGGTTTGTCTATGTACGGGAATCGGAACAGCTCATGGATGAAGCGAAGGAAAGGGTAAAACAGGCCCTGGAACGCTGTGAATCCGGCGGCATTACGGAATGGGCCACCATCAAGTCCAATATCCGGGACACTTTGGGTAAATATCTTTATGAAAAAACCCGGCGGCGTCCGATGATCCTGCCGATTATTATGGAAGTATAAAGCTGAACGCATCTGACTAACTCAGATGCGTTTTTTTATGTATAGAAAAACCTGCGTGTAAAATACTAGACGAGAGAATATTTGAGTTAAACGGAGGTTGATAATAAATGCCAGTGCCTAGCCAACCTATACCGGAGATGCCGGAGACGGAAAAACAGCCCCCCAAAAGACGCAGCACGGCTAAACGCGCCAACCCGACGGTGGAAAATATTGAAAGCATGGGCGTGACGGATTTACCCACGAATAAAAGTAATGTTCACTGCCTTACCATTATCGGACAAGTTGAAGGCCATGTTGTATTGCCGCCCAATAATAAAACCACGAAATATGAACACATTATGCCGCAACTGGTAGCCATTGAACAAAATCCCGACATAGAAGGCACCCTGATCATGTTAAATACGGTAGGGGGAGATGTTGAGGCGGGATTAGCGATCGCGGAGATGATTTCCAGCATGAGCAAGCCAACGGTATCCATTGTCTTGGGCGGGGGGCATAGCATTGGTGTACCCATCGCCGTATCGGCAAACTATTCCTTCATTGTGGAAAGCGCAACGATGACAATTCATCCCATCCGCTTAACCGGACTGGTGATCGGCGTTCAGCAAAGCTTTGACTACCTGGAAAAAATGCAGGACCGTATTAGCCGGTTTGTATTAACCCATTCGAAGATCAAAGCGGATAAATGGCGGGACTTACTATATAAAACCGGTGAGTTATCCCGGGATATCGGGACAACGGTAATCGGTACGGAAGCGGTAAAATACGGACTGATCAACGAAGTCGGCGGTTTGGCTCAGGCCAATGCCAAACTGCAGGAGTTGATTCGCGCCCATAAACAACAAGGAGCTTTAAAACAATGATGCACACCGTGATGCCCATGGAAGTAATTTTCCCCGCCCGGGAGCAGTCCATATTGCTAAAGGAAATGCCTTACAACGGCGTGAACCTGCTGGTTGAACAACTGCCGGACGGAAGGAAGAGAATCGAACGTATTATATCCTCAAATCCCCAGGATTTTTTAAATCCTCAGATGCAGCCCGGAACCATGATTTAATACGGAAGGCCCTGTTCACAGCGAAAGTGAAGGGGGCTTTTTTTCGCGGTTAAATGCTGAAAATAACCTGACGGTTTTACATAAAAATTAGCAACTGCCCGCATTAAACATAGTATATAGAAGAATCGGCAAATGTAAAGAGGGAGGAATTTTAATGGCAAAAGCGCAATGGTTGGATTTCTTCAATGAAAACTTGGTTTTTGTGGTTTTCTTAATCCTGATTCTGCTCATTATTGGGTTTGACAACTAAACAAACGCTTTTTTACAAGCCTTGTACCAGCGGTATAAGGCTTGTAATATTTTACCCCGCCTTAAACCGGGGATGGCTTTGGATATTTCCGGACTGCAGGTATTGGCGGATTATTGTAGAATAAAGAGGCGGGGGGGAAAAGGGCGTGTCAAAAGTTGTACATAATATAAAGGAAGAAATAAAATACGAAATCATGGGCATAGCCATACTGGCGATGGCGGGTTTTGCATTGGCCAGTTTAATCAGTCTAAAAACCGGCAGCGTAGGCGGCTTTTTTTCGCGGGTGCTGACCACCCTTTTGGGCGAAACGGCTTTTGTGGCACCGATTGCTGCGGGTTTCTTTGGCTTGGCGCTGATGATTAAGCGTAAAGCCCTGTATGTGACCCCACGGGGTGTTGGTTTTATACTGATATATATTTGCCTGCTTGGTTTTATCCACGCGGGCACACCCGCCGGCGAAGAATTCCTGCCCGAGTATCTTACGGCCTACGGCGGATACGCCGGTGGTGTGATCATTAAAATTCTCCGGCTGTTTTTTGGCAACCTGGGCGGTTATTTGCTGTTGGGGGCAACCGGGATTATTGCGGCGATCCTGATTGCCGACAGGTCCCTGGTGACCGGGTGTAATGAACTGCATAATCAGGTGCGTGACAATATGGGTCAGTTAAGAGAGAAGTGGCAAACCCGCAAATCCAGTTTAGCCGCGGAGGATATTTTTGCGGAGGATGAAGAACCACACCGTTTTGACCGGCCTGCCGCAGTCCGGAAAAATCCGCTGTTTCTGGCTGCGGAGTTAATTGATGAAGAACCGGCTTCCCTTAGTACTGCGCCGGTGCCTGAAGCCGCAGAAGCGGACCGTAAAACACCCGTTTCATCCACGTCTTCTGCGGCGGAGAACAAGGCGCAGGTGGCAGAACAGCCGGTTAACAAGGGAAAAGGATATCATTTGCCGCAGATTAGTCTGCTGAAAAAAGTTAATAAACTAAAAACCGGGAAATCTACGAAGGAAATAACCGACAATGTCCGCATTCTTGAGGAAACGCTGGCCAGTTTCGGAGTCAGTGCGAAGGTGGTTGACGTCAGCCAGGGTCCGGCCATCACCCGTTATGAACTTCAGCCCGCCCCGGGAGTAAAGGTTAGCAGGATTGTGAATTTAGCCGACGATATTGCTTTGAAGCTTGCGGCAACGGGAGTGCGCATTGAAGCGCCCATTCCGGGGAAAGCCGCCGTGGGCATAGAGGTGCCAAATAAAAATGTGTCCGTTGTTTTGCTGCGGGACGTTTTGGAAACTCCCGAATTCCAGAATGCTCCTTCGAAGCTTACTGTCGGGCTGGGCTATGATATCGCCGGTATACCGATTATTGCCGATTTAGGGAAAATGCCGCATATGCTGGTGGCCGGCGCCACAGGCTCGGGGAAAAGCGTCTGCATCAACACGCTTATTCTGAGTATTCTCTTTAAAGCCGCACCGGAGGAAGTAAAGTTTTTGCTGATTGACCCGAAGGTGGTTGAGCTTTCTGTCTTTAATGGTATTCCTCATCTCATGGCACCGGTCGTTACCGATTCGAAAAAAGCGGCCTCCGCCTTGCGCTGGGCGGTGCAGGAGATGGAAAAACGTTATTTGCTGTTTGCCGCAGCCGGTGTCCGGGAGATAAAAAGGTATAATGACTGTGCGCCCGAGGGTAATAGATTACCTTATATTGTCGTAATTATTGATGAATTGGCGGACTTAATGATGGTTGCGCCGGGAGATGTGGAAGACGCAATCTGCCGCTTAGCGCAAATGGCCCGGGCCGCGGGCATCCATCTTGTTTTGGCCACCCAACGGCCCTCTGTGGATGTAATTACCGGGATTATCAAGGCCAATATTCCTTCCCGTATTTCCTTTGCCGTCTCTTCACAAGTGGATTCGCGAACCATTCTTGATATGGCGGGGGCGGAAAAATTGCTGGGCAAAGGGGATATGTTATTTTATCCCGTGGGTGCGCCTAAGCCGCACCGTGTGCAAGGCGCTTTCGTTTCAGACGGTGAAGTGGAAGATGTCGTTGCATACACGAAGAGACAAGCGGAACCGGAATTTGCCGAAGATGTATTCAGCGCGGAGCAGGAAACAGAGAATGAGGTTTGCGACGAAGAGGATGAATTACTGGATGATGCAATCAGGCTGGTTTTAGATACGGGGCAGGCTTCAATCTCCATGCTGCAACGCAGATTCCGCATCGGGTACAGCCGGGCGGCCCGGCTTATAGATATGATGGAGCAAATGCGGATTGTTGGTCCGAATATCGGGAGTAAAGCCCGGGAAATTATTGCCACGGCGGAGGTCCTACAGGCCAGATTGCATAAAAAGTAATGCTTTTTTTTAGGACTTAAGTCCGAAATTTCATGCAGAAGGCTAAAAGCGCTGGCATAACCAGGAACATTGTGATATGCTTGTGAAGATAGGTATATTTTTACTGGACCGAAAGATATTTTTGTTTTTTAGAAAAAAGGGGCTAATCAAGGAATTAGTACATAAAATTAGTTAATTTGCTGACAATAGCAAAAGAAAATATTGTGTGATCTAAGGATAGAAGATATCATGTACAATACGATAAATATTGATGAGGCACTGCGGCTGGCTGATGCTTGTTTTTTTGACATGCGTTCTCCGCTGGAATACGCGGAAGGTAGTATTCCGGGGGCGGTCAACGTACCCATTTTTGACAATGCGGAACGGGCGGAGATCGGCACAATATACCGGCAGCAGGCTATGGAGACGGCAAAGACGCGCGGACTGGAAATCGCTTCTGCAAAGCTGCCTGGCCTGGTGCAAAGGATCAAGGCTGCAGCAGGCCGGCGGCAGATCATTGTTTACTGTTGGCGCGGCGGGATGCGCAGCCGGTCGATTGCCACCATCCTCCAGCTAATGGGGATCAGGGTATATCAGCTTGTAGGCGGCTATAAAGCTTACCGGCAGTATGTATTGAAAAGACTGCAGGATTATAAAATCGGACCCTGTTTTGTGGTTTTTCACGGCTTGACAGGGGTGGGAAAAACCGCGCTGCTTCAGGAACTGGAAAGGGATGGCTGGCCGGTTCTGGATTTAGAGAGCCTGGCTAACCACCGGGGATCCGCCTTTGGGCATATTGGGAAGGGGAATGGGGTCACCGCGAAAAACTTTGACGCGTTGCTCCTTGCGGCCTTGGACAAGTATCAAGGGGAACGGTTTGTCTTCGTTGAGGCGGAGAGCAAACGCATTGGCAATGTTTACGTACCTGACTGTGTCATGGAAGCCATGCGGCGGGGCAGGCATATTTTGCTCAGCGCGACCATGGAGACGCGGGTGGAAAGACTGCTTCACGAGTATATGAATGAACCAAGGCAGGCGGAGTATGCCAATGCGGACATTTTCCGCAGTCTGGAAACACTCCAAAAAAGGCTGGGTAAAGCGAAAACGGCAAAGTTGCGTGCATTATTGCAAGCGGGAAAATATGAAGCTTTCGTGGAAATGTTATTAGTGGATTATTATGATCCGCTTTACGACTATAGTGAAAAAGATGTGCATAAGTTTGATTTTCATGTATCTACAGAGAATATCCGTACCGCGGCGGATGATATTGTGAAGTTTTTGTCCGGCGGCTAACGATGATACCAGGCTTTCACAAAGACAGAAGGATCGATAAGAGGTTTCTTCTGATAACGTCTTCTAAGATTCGGACGGGTGATACCCGGCCTGAATTGCCAAACATGTTTGTATGGAGGAGGGGTTTTGCGGTCATGAGTGAAGTGGGCCAAATGTTGCGCTGTAGACGTAAAGAACGGGGAATCACGCTCAAAGATATTGAAGGTGCGCTGAGTATCCGTGTAAAGTATTTGGAAGCACTGGAAAACGGCGATTACTCAATTATTCCCGGGGAAGTGTATGTCAAAGGATTTTTGCGGAATTACGCCGGTTTTCTTGGCTTAAACGCAGAAGAAATGATTAAGTTATATAAAGAAGAGAGCCAGCCCCCGGTTGTGCCGGCTGAAGGGGAAAAAGAAAAACAGGAGTCTGCCTCCGAACTGAAACCCAGGAAAGGTTCAGGACGTTCCTTTGGTCTGGGCACGGTTGCTTCGCTGCTGGTTGCGGCTATAGGTGCTTTTTTTCTTTATACTTCGCTAACCAATAAAGTACCGCCGGAAACCGCGGAAGTGCCGCCGGCCGGCAAAACACCTGCTCCGGCCGCACCTTCTGCGCCACCTGCCCAGAATACGGTCATTCCCGCCGCCCAGGGCATTACCTTAGCGGTAAAAGCAACCGCCGATTGTTGGGTAATGGTAGTTACGGACGGAACAGAAAATTTTGAAGGACTGCTGCATAGTGGGGATACCAAAACCTGGCAGGCGAAAAATAAAGTGGAAATTACCGTGGGCAATGCGGGGGGAATTCAAATTATCTATAATGAACAACCCCAGGCGCCTTTGGGCGTCAACGGTGAAGTGGCTCACCGCGTATATACCCTCCGGCAATAACTCCGCCCATAAAGGGGATGCCGCTGCCTGCCACACAAATATATGACATGCTCTGTACTCGCTCAACCAATACCTTTGCGAGGGCAATAAGCAGCCCGGTGAAAGGCATTTGTTGAGCGCGTACTTTATAAAGTGAGACTTAATTCAGGTGGAGTTTTAACTCCATCTGAATTTTAGTCGAACTAATCCAGGAGCTTAGCGACGCTTAGCTATCGGATAAACGCTCTTATACGAACACTGACCTGGAGATGGTGATGCTGGATGGACAAACCTTTATTTTTACCCGTGAGCAAAGCGGATATGGCCGGGCGGGGCTGGACGGAGCTGGATTTTCTTTGCATCACCGGTGACGCTTATGTTGATCACCCTAGTTTCGGCATGGCGATCATATCTCGCCTGCTGGAAAAAATGGGTTTCCGCGTCGGGATCATCGCCCAGCCTGACTGGCGGAGCGCCAGGGATTTCAACCGTTTGGGAAAGCCCCGGCTTGGGGTTATGATAACAGCCGGCAACCTTGACTCCCTGTTGGCCCATTATACGGCTGCCAAGCATCCCCGGCACAAGGATGCTTATGCGCCCGGGGGGAAACCAGGCAAACGGCCCGACCGGGCAACCATGGTTTATACACATCGGGTAAGGGAAGCCTTTGGCAAGATTCCCGTGATTATCGGGGGCATTGAGGCGAGTTTACGTCGGTTCGCCCACTATGATTTCTGGGAAGACCGTGTTAGGCGTTCAATGTTGATTGATGCCCGGGCTGATATGCTGGTGTATGGCATGGGAGAAAAACCGATCGGCGAAATAGCCCGGCGCCTGGCCGCCGGCGAAACAGCCGGTTCCATTACCGATGTCCCCGGCACGGTGGTCAAATCAGCTGATTTGCAGTTCTGGCAAGACTATTTGGTGTTACCTGCCTATGATGATGTGGCCGCGGATAAAAGAAAATTCGCTGCGGCTTTCAAGATTCAGTACGAAGAACAGGACCCTTTGCGGGGGAAACGGCTTGTACAGGCCCATGGCGCAGAATATATTATCCAGAATCCGCCGGCCCCTCCGTTGACAACGGCGGAAATGGATGAAGTCTATGATTTGCCTTATGCAAGGGATTACCATCCTGTTTATGCGGCCGCGGGAGGCGTGCCCGCCATCCAGGAAGTGAAATTCAGTATTGTCAGCCATCGCGGCTGCTTTGGCGGCTGTTCCTTTTGCGCTTTGGTATCCCATCAGGGGCGCATTATCCAGGCGCGCAGCAAAGAGTCGATATTAAAGGAAGCCCGGCTGCTGACAGCCATGCCTGATTTTAAAGGCTATATTCATGATGTTGGCGGCCCCACGGCAAATTTCCGGCTGCCTGCCTGCCATCAGCAACAGGAGAGGGGCACCTGCAAAGGGAAACAATGCCTTTTCCCCCGGTTCTGCCGCAATCTCCAGTACGATCATACGGATTACCTGGACATATTACGTTCTTTACGGGCCCTGCCCGGTGTAAAAAAAGTGTTTGTCCGTTCCGGTCTGCGTTTCGATTATCTCTTGGCCGGTAATTACCGGGAGTTTCTCCGTGAACTGTGCGAACATCATGTCAGCGGTCAGCTAAAGGTAGCGCCGGAACATGTATCCCCCAAAGTAACCGCCCTGATGGGCAAATCGGACCGGCGTGTCTACGAGCGGTTTGTAAAGGCATATCGGCAAATGAACAAGCAATTGGGAAAGGAACAATATCTGGTGCCGTATTTTATGTCCGGCCACCCGGGCTGCGACCTGCCGGAGGCCGTGGAACTGGCTGAATTTATCCGTGACATGGGCTATAATCCGGAACAGGTCCAGGACTTCATTCCTACGCCCGGCAGTCTCTCCACGTGCATGTACTATACCGGCCTGAACCCGTTGACCGGCGAGAAGGTTTATGTAGCGCGTACTGTTAAAGAAAAGGCGCTGCAACGAGCCTTGCTGCAGTACCGTAACCCGGCCAATTATCGATTGGTCCATGAGGCTTTGCAAAAAGCAGGGAGAACCGATCTTATTGGCTATGAGGCCAAATGTCTGATACGTCCGGTCCGCAACGGACCGCAGAAAAGAAAAAAGGTATAAGCAAGTGACCGCCAAGGCTATACTATGTCTGCCGCAAAAATTTTGAAAGGGTGGATCTGTATGGATATTAGCCGCATGGACAGTCCGTTCTTGCAATCTACACTGTTATGTGAAGGTGTAACAACCGATAAAGAGGGCCGCCATACTTTCCATAATGAGTTTAGCCAGTATACCATGGGGTATTCCACGGAATTCTGTGTGGTTAACGTTTGGCGGGGCAATGGTACCGGCGCCGCTGCCCAATACACGGAAAAAGTGGAGATTGTCGCGCCCGACGGGAAAATTGTGGCTGCGGGAGAAGTCGGGCCTTTTTCGCTGCAAGATGAGTCCTATCGTCAGGTGAACAGTATAACGCTGGACGGAGTGGATTTTACGCATGCGGGTCCCTATGAAGTAAAAATTAATTTGGACAAGGATGGACAAACCGTTTATAGTTTGGAATATCCTCTGCTTGTAAGTTAGCACCCAAAATTAGCCACGGTTGACTTCTCGCCGTGGCGTTTAAATTTGCAGGATTATTTTTTTTTATGTTGAACAATAATACGGATAAGCCTTAATGGGGGTTGTAAACAATGTATTGGCGTTTGCTACGCATAATGCTCGGCGCCTTTTTCATATTATTGGCCGTAAACGTATTTTTCCCGCAAGAAGATGATAAGCCTAAGGCGGAAAACGCACGTACCGTAACAATCTATGCATCACTGCCGGCGGAGAATTTACAGGAGATAGCCTCGGAATTTGAAAAAGCTTCAGGGATTAAAGTTCTGTATGTGCCTTTGGCCTCGCAGGATGTTTTAACGCGCATCCGTGCAGAGAGGACACAGCCCCAAGTCGATATTTGGCTGGGGGCCGGGGTGGAGAATCTGGTCCAGGCAAAAAAGGAAGGCTTGTTACAGAGCCACATCAGTGAACCGGTATCGGTCATTCCGGTAAAATGGCGCGACCAGGACGGCTATTGGCTTGGTATGTATCTTGATGTACCGGTTTTTGTGACCAACAAGGACCTGTTTACCCGTCAGCAAACGGATTTACCCCATACCTGGGAGGACCTTCTTAAACCGCAATATAAATATAAAATTGCCCTGGCCGATCCGGGAGTGTCCAATGCAACCCTGGCAATGTTCGCGGCCATTCAGCAACAATTGGGACAGGTGCAGGCCTTTGCTTATTTTGCGAAATTACAGCAAAATATTCAGCATTATCCCAAAGAGGCTGCCATGCCCGGCCGTCTGGTTGCCCTGGGAGAGATGAGCGTGGGTGTGCTGGGCGCAAACGATGCCTTTAAATATATGCGTCAAGGTTTCCCCCTGATTGTCACCTTCGCCGAAGAAGACATGGGGTATTATCTCTATGGGGCCGGGATGATTGCCGGTGCTCCCCATGGCGCGGAAGCAGGCATATTTATGGACTGGCTGGCGAAAGAGGGACAAAGCTGTTTGCTTTCAAACGGTCTTTATTATTATCCCACCAACCCGGAGGTAAAACCGCCGCCGGAATTATTATTCTTTAAAGACTTGGACATTGCCGCTTTCAACGTTATTGGCGCAGTGGAAAATAAAACGGCGTTTATTGAAAAGTGGAATACGGAGATCCGTTTTGGCATTAAACAATAATAAACTAACATGAATTTCTTTCAACGGGACTTAGACCTAAGAAGCAGGGAGGCATTAATGAAAGGATTAAAAGCAGGCATCGTCAGTCTGGGCTGTGCCAAGAATTTGGTGGACACGGAAGTCATGCTGGGAATTTTGGAACAGCAAGGGCTAGACGTCGTGAATGATCCCGCGGAAGCGGCTGTTATTATTGTAAACACGTGCAGTTTTATTGCTGCGGCCAAAGAAGAATCGATAAACACCATTTTGCAAATGGCGGAATATAAAAAAAAGGGAAACTGTAAAGCTTTAATAGTGGCCGGCTGTTTAAGCCAGCGTTATAAAAACGAACTTCTCCGGGAATTGCCTGAAGTGGATGCTTTGTTGGGCACCGGGGAATGGGACCGCATTGCCGAGGCCCTGCAGGATGTTTTGGGCGGCAAACGGGCTGTTTTTGTCGGTACCGCCGAGGGTATTTATGACGGCGTGCAGCCGCGCATCCCTGCGACGCCCTCTTTTAGCAGGTATGTGAAGATCGCTGAAGGCTGCGATAATTGTTGTTCCTACTGTGTGATTCCCGCTGTACGGGGAAATTTTCGCAGCAGAACCATCGAATCAATTGTGGCCGAAGTTCGCCTGTTGGCTGAACAGGGCGTAAAAGAAATTAATCTTATCGCCCAGGATACTACAAGTTACGGACGGGATTTGTATGGCAAACCGCAGCTGGTGAAATTACTCAAAGAACTGATCCCTATTGAAGGCATTGTCTGGCTTCGCTTGTTGTATTGTTACCCTGCCGATTTTACCGATGAATTGATTGAACTGATAGCCGCGGAGGAAAAGATATGCAACTATATCGATCTTCCTTTACAGCATGCGGATAACGCAATATTAAAAGCGATGGGCCGCCGCAGCACCCGGGAGGAAGTTCTCTCCCTCCTGGGAAAAATCAGAAGGAAGCTGCCGGATGCGGCGCTTAGGACCTCGTTTATTGTTGGCTTCCCCGGGGAAACGGAGGAACAATTTAACCAACTTCTGTCTTTTGTAAAATCATGCCGCTTTGACCGGGTTGGGGTATTTATGTATTCCCGGGAAGAAGACACGCCCGCCGCCGCTCTGCCCGGACAAATCCCCGAGGAAGTAAAGGAAGAACGTTATCATCTGCTCATGGAGGCGCAAATGCAGATTTCGCAGGAATTGAATGAGGCATTGGCGGGACGGAAATTTTCCGTGCTCATTGAAGGGGAAAATACAGGGGAACCGATTTTATATGGACGTACGGAACGGGAAGCGCCGGACATTGACGGTAAAGTGTATCTCACAAAACGGGCGGGGATAACACCCGGTGACATGGTGTTTGCGGAAGTAACAGAGGGTTATGCTTATGATCTATCGGCGGAGATAATAGAATAGTGGAGAGGTATCTATTGCAGTTTGCCTATGAAACTGGCTATAATAGTACTGTTACCGTTGTTCTTCAATGTGGAAGAAAGGGATCATCCATATGAATTTGGCAAATAAATTAACATTGGTACGTATTATTCTGGTTCCCGTGTTTATGTTTGTATTACTCGTTAAAATTCTTCCTTACGGAGAGTTTATTGCGGCGGGTATTTTTATCCTGGCAGCCATTACGGATGGGTTGGACGGGTATATTGCACGGAAACATAATCAAGTCACCAAACTGGGTAAGCTCATGGACCCCCTGGCAGATAAATTACTGGTGACCGCTGCCCTTGTTTCATTAGTAGAAATGGGCTTATTAAAATCCTGGGTTGCTTTTATCATCATCGGGCGGGAATTTCTCGTGACGGGGATTCGGGCTGTGGCGGCTGCCGAAGGTATCGTCATATCCGCCAGCAAATTGGGCAAATATAAAACAGTGGCGCAAATCATTGCGATTGTGGCCACCATGATAAAAAATTTCCCCTTTGAAATGATCAACTTTCCCTTTCAGTCTATCGCGATGATTGTCGCCGTGTTTTTTACCATCGTCTCCGGCGTCGATTATTTTATGAAGGCCAGCCCGTTAATAAAAGCCAGTATGAAATAACGGCCAAGATAAATGGAGACTTGATTCAGGTGGGGTTTTAACCCCATCTGAATCTTAGTCGGAATTATCCAGGGGCTTA